>NZ_JOJF01000034.1:0-57364 GCF_000720265.1 Nocardia sp. NRRL WC-3656
AGGATCAAACTCTCCGTTGAAGACTCTAGATTTGCCACCGAAGCAGCGAATCAGAAGTATCTCGAACCAGAGTCCGAAAACCTAACTTAAACGCCAGCCAGAAAATTAGCTGACAAAAATGTCCGACCCTCACACGGGGGGCGAAGATCGGAACCAAAATAAATATTTGGCACTGACATTCATCGACACACTATTGAGTTCTCAAAGAACACACGCACTCACCATCTCCCAGATTTTCATCTGTTCGATCGGCGAGGCAACTTTTCCAGCTTAGCTCAACCATCGGACCCGAACCAAATCGGGGTCTCGGTCGAACCAGTGTGATCGTCAGGCGCTCCCCGTACTACCTCGTTGTCCCCTTGCCTTTCGGCCCGGGGTTGGTGTCCGTGTCGCTCTGACCTGGAATAAGTTACGTGGCGGTTGATTCTATGTCAAATCGCCTGGTCAGGAAGGTCTTTCGGATGTACGGCCGACTACGCCGGCGTGCCGACCCGTTCCACCTCGGCGCCCAGCGAGCGCAGGTTCTCCACGAAGTGGGGGTAGCCGCGGTCGATATGGAACACGTCGTGCACCTCGGTGACGCCGTCGGCGACCAGACCCGCGAGCACCAGACCCGCGCCGGCGCGAATATCCGACGACCACACCGGCGCACTGGACAGCCGCGGGATGCCCCGGACCACCGCGTGATGGCCGTCGGTGCGGGCGTCGGCGCCCAGGCGGATCATCTCCTCGACGAAGCGGAAGCGCGCCTCGAAGATGTTCTCGGTGATCATGGACGTCCCGTCGGCGATGGTCGCCAGACCGATCGCCATCGGCTGCAGGTCGGTGGGAAAGCCCGGGAACGGCAGGGTGGAGAAGTTCACCGCGCGCGGCCGCTCCGGTTGTTCCACCCGGAAACCGTTGGGTTCGAACGTGATTCGCGCACCCGCCGAACGCAGTTTGTCCAGCACCAGCGAGAGGTGCTTGGGATTCAGGCCGGTGACGCGCACGTCGCCCCTCGTCATCGCGGCGGCGATTCCCCAGGTCGCGGCCACGATCCGGTCGCCGATCACCTGATGGGTGGTGGGCGCGAGTTTGCGCACGCCGGAGATGGTGAGCACCGAGGTGCCGGCGCCGTCGATGCGGGCGCCCATCCGGGTGAGCATGGTGCACAGGTCGACGATCTCGGGTTCGCGCGCGGCGTTGTCGATCACCGTCTCCCCCTCCGCGAGGACCGCGGCCATGAGGATGTTCTCGGTCGCGCCGACCGACGGGAAATCCAGCCGGATGCGCGCACCCTGCAGCTCGTCGGCGCGCGCGACCAGGCAACCGTGCTCGATTTCGCTGGTCGCGCCGAGCAGTCGCAGACCGGCCTGATGCATGTCGAGTGGACGGGACCCGATCGCATCACCGCCGGGCAGCGCGACGACCGCGCGCTTGCACCGCGCCATCAGCGGCCCCAGCACGCAGACCGATGCGCGGAACTGCGTCACCGCCGGGAAGTCGGCGTGATACTTCGGCTCGGCCGGGGTGGTGATGGCGACCACCGATCCGTCGACGGTGACATCGCAGCCCAAACCGCGCAGAACCTCCGCCATCAGCGGCACGTCGAGGATGTCCGGGCAGTTGGTGATCGTCGTCGTGCCTTCGGCCAACAGCGCGGCGGCCATCAGCTTGAGGACGCTGTTCTTCGCGCCACCCACTGCGACCTCGCCGACCAGCCGACTGCCCCCGGTCACCAGAAACCGTTCACTCACGGGGGCCAGCCTAACGGGAGGGCTGGTCGGTCGCGGCCGGTCCGCCGGTCTCCGATCCCCCGGGCCGCCACAGTACGTCACCGTCCGGGTTGGCCACCCGGCCGAGGATGAACAGCAGATCGGACAGCCGATTGAGATATTTCGCGGGCAACACGCCGATGTCGTCCGGATGTGCGTCCACCGCAGCCCACGCCGCGCGTTCCGCCCGGCGCGCCACGGTGCGGGCCGTATGCAGCAGCGCGGCCAACGGCGTGCCGCCGGGCAGGATGAACGAATTCAGCGGAGCAAGTTCGGCATTGAACTCGTCACACCAGCGTTCCAGCCGGTCGATATAGGACTGGGTGATCCGCAGCGGTGGATATTTCGGATCCGGCACGACCGGGGTGGACAGATCGGCGCCGGCGTCGAACAGATCGTTCTGCACCTGGCGCAGCACCTCGGCGATGCGCGATTCCGGCCGGCCCAGGGCGAGAGCCACACCGAGCGCGGCGTTGGTCTCGTCGCAGTCGGCGTAGGCCACCAGCCGCGGATCGGTCTTCGGAACCCGGGAGAAGTCGCTCAAACCGGTGGTGCCGTCGTCTCCGGTCCGGGTATAGATCTTGGTCAGATGCACACTCATTGCTGGTGACCACCTATTTCTGGGTCAACGTCCCGGTCGGCGCCGGATGCGTTCGGAGGGCCGCGATTCGACCCAGGACAGGAATGCCGTCAGCGCCGGGCGATCCAGGGCGAGTTCATAGCTGCCGTCACCGTCGGAGACCGCGATCACGACGATGTCGTCGGTCATGATGTCGTACTCGTCGCCCACCGGAGAACGCCGATCGACCACTTCGATGCCCAGCCGCCGGATGGTCGAATCCGGTCCCACCTTCAGGCTGGTGAGTTTGTAGAAGACGAGCCGGGATTCGCCGTAGCGAATCAGGCCGTGCCGCCACCCTTGACCACCCTGCGCCGGAAGGACGCGCAGAATCGCCGCGGTTCCACCTCGGCGCAGCATGATCAGGCGATACAGCGACACCAGCGCTACGCCGACCAGCAGCAGCACCAGAATGATCAGAAGCACCATCCCGGTCCGCAATCCAGGTCCGTCCCTTCGCTTCGCCCCTGTGCCGTCGCCAGCGCCGTGCCATCCCCGAACAAGGCCGCTCCCGCAGCGAGTCTACAAACCAGGGCGCCGCGGCACACAGCCGGTACATCCGTTCCACAAACGAGGATATCGGCCGATTCGCCGATCCGGAGGAAGGTGATCAGAGGCACACTCGCACAAGGGCATTCGAAGCCCGTCAGGGTTGGCTGTGCGCGGGTTCACGATGGGTCTCGTCTTCGCCCGCCGGCATCGGGTCGCGCTCAGGACAGGGTGAAGGGCGCACCCCCGGACGGCCACCCCGGCGAGGGTGTGGCCGATTCATCACCAGCGAATTCCGACAGAAACGCCGGGTGGCGGCCCGGAGATCCGGACCGCCACACGGTTGCGCTATTCCGTTGTCGCCCTGAGGCGTTCGCGTCAGGCGCTCATCGCTTCCACCGCGCGAATTCGCGCGGTCGCCGCGTTCTGTTCCTGCTCCGAGGCATTCGGATCGGCCAGGACCGCGCGGGCGGCGTCGAGATCGATATCGCCCGCGAATTCCGCCGATTCGGCGAGAATCCGGACCGCCTCACCGGTGCACGAGAAGAAACCGCCGTGCACGGCCGCGACGATCCGCTCGCCCTCGGTGCTGTCGATAGTCACGATCCCGCCCTCGACCAGCTGGCCGAGTACGGGCTCGTGGCCGTGCAGAATACCGATCTGACCTTCCGTGGTCTGGGCGCTGACGAAACTCGCCGTCCCCGACCACAGCCGCCGCTCGATGGCGACCAGATCAACTGACATATCCGCCATGGTGGACTACTTCCCGGCGATCTTCTTCGCGGCCGCCTCGACGTCGTCCAGGCCACCGCAGGAGTTGAACGCCTGCTCCGGCAGGTGGTCGAATTCGCCCTTGCAGACCCGCTCGAAGTCGTCGATGGTCTGCTCCAGCGGCACGACCGAACCCGGCTGACCGGTGAACTTCTCGGCCACGATGAAGTTCTGGCCGAGGAACTTCTCCAGACGACGCGCCCGGCCGACCAGGACCTTGTCCTCTTCGGAGAGCTCGTCCATACCCAGAATCGCGATGATGTCCTGCAGTTCCTTGTACTTCTGCAGGATTCGCTTGACCTCGTTGGCCACCGCGAAGTGCCGCTCGCCGACGATCGAGGCCTCGAGGATTCGCGAGGTCGAGGTCAGCGGGTCGACGGCGGGGTAGATACCCTTCTGCGAAATCGGGCGGGAGAGCTCGGTGGTCGCGTCCAGGTGGGCGAAGGTGGTCGCCGGCGCCGGGTCGGTGTAGTCGTCGGCGGGGACGTAGATCGCCTGCATCGAGGTGATCGAACGACCACGGGTCGAGGTGATGCGCTCCTGCAGCTGACCCATCTCGTCCGCCAGGGTCGGCTGGTAACCGACGGCCGAAGGCATACGACCGAGCAGGGTCGAGACCTCGGAACCGGCCTGGGTGAAACGGAAGATGTTGTCGATGAACAGCAGCACGTCCTGACCCTGCACATCGCGGAAGTACTCCGCCATGGTCAGCGCGGACAGCGCGACGCGCATACGGGTGCCCGGCGGCTCGTCCATCTGGCCGAAGACGAGGGCGGTGTCCTGAAGGACGCCCATCTCCTCCATTTCCAGGTGGAGGTCGGTGCCCTCACGGGTGCGCTCACCGACGCCGGCGAATACCGACGTACCGGAGAACTCACGCGCGATACGGGTGATCATCTCCTGGATCAGAACGGTCTTGCCGACACCGGCACCACCGAACAGACCGATCTTGCCGCCCTTCACGTACGGGGTCAGCAGGTCGATGACCTTGATGCCCGTCTCCAGGATCTCGGTCTTGCCCTCGAGCTGGTCGAAGGCCGGCGGCTGACGGTGGATGCCCCACTGCTCGCCGTCGCGGCCCAGGCCCGGGGTGTCGAGGCAGTCGCCGAGGGCGTTGAACACGTGGCCCTTGGTGACGTCACCGACCGGAACCGAGATCGGCTTGCCGGTGTCGGACACCGGGACGCCGCGGACCAGGCCGTCGGTCGGCTGCATCGAAATGGTGCGAACGATGTTGTCGCCCAGATGCTGCGCGACCTCGAGGGTCAGCGTCTTGGCCACCGACGGCAGAGTGACGTCGGCGTGCAGGGCGTTGAACAGCTCTGGGATGGCGCCGCGCGGGAACTCGACGTCCACCACGGGGCCGTTGACCCGGACGACGCGGCCTGTGCCAGCGCCCGCCCGGCTTGCGTTTTCTTGCGTGACAGCTGCGGTCATTTGTTCTCTTCCATGGGGGCTAGGGCTTAGTCGCGATCCGAGGACGCAGCCAGCGCGTTCGCGCCGCCGACGATTTCACTGATTTCCTGCGTGATGTTCGCCTGCCGGATCGAGTTCGCCTGGCGAGTCAGGGTATTGACCAGCTCGGTGGCGTTATCGGTGGCAGCCTTCATTGCGGTGCGGCGCGCGGCCGACTCCGAGGCCGCGGCCTCGAGCAACGACGAGTAGATGCGGGTGTTGATGTACTTCGGCAGCAGGGCGCCGAGCAGCTTGTCCGCATCCGGTTCGAACTCGTAGAGCGAGGTGATCTTCGCGTCCGGCGAGTCGGTGAGCATGTCCTCGCCGAGTTCGAAGTTCTCGTCGATGAAGCTCACCTGGATCGGAGCGAGCCGGCGAACCTCGGGCACCTGCGACAGCATCGAGACGAAGCGGGTGTAGACGATGTGAATCTCGTCCACGCCCTCGATGGTCCCCGTGCCGCCCGGCCCCTCCACCTCGGTGTCGGAGCCCGCCATGAACACATCCACCAGGTGGTGGCATGCGGCCGAAGCGTCGGTGTAGTGCGGCTGCTGCGAGAACCCGGTCCACGAACCGGCCAGCGGGCGGTTGCGGAAGGTGTAGTACGTCAGGCCCTTGCTGCCCATCACGTACAGCACCGGCTCCTTGCCCTCGGAGCGCAGCGTCGTGATCAGTTCCTCGGTGCGCTTGAGCACGTTGGAGTTGTAGCCACCACACATACCGCTGTCACTGGTGATCACCAGGATGGCGGCGCGGCGCGGAGTGGCCCGCTCGGTGAGCAGGGGGTGGTTGAGATTCGAGGAGGCACTGGCCAATTCGCCGAGCACCTTCGTGATCTCTTCCGCGTACGGCTTCGCGGCGGCCACCCGGGCCTGGGCCTTGCTGATTCGCGAGGTCGCGATCAGTTCCTGGGCCTTGGTGATCTTCTTGATCGAGCTCACGCCACGAATACGGGAGCGCAATTCACGCAAGTTCGCCATCAGCGGTTCACACTCCCTTCGCGTATCGAATTCGTAGGCATCGTCGGACCCGGCTTACTTCTCGACGTGCTTACGGGTGACCGACAGCGACTCGACCTCTTCGTGGTCCAGTTCACCGGCGTCGGCCTCGTTGACCACTCGGCTGCCGTCGGAGGCCAGGAAGCCCTGCTTGAAGCGCTCGGTCTCGGTCTTGATCGCGTCGGCGGCCTCGCCCTCGAGGACCTTGCCACCGGCGATCGACTCGAAGGCCTGCGGCGCGGCGCGGTGCAGCGTCTCGAGCAGCTCGGAGTTGAAGCGGCGGACGTCGCCGACCGGCACCGAGTCGTAGAAGCCCGCGTCGACCAGGTAGATCGAGACGATCTGGTCCTCGACGGCGACCGGCGAGTACTGATCCTGCTTGAGCAGCTCGACCCAGCGGGCACCACGCTCGAGCTGGGCCAGCGAGGCGGCGTCCAGGTCGGAGGCGAAGGCGGAGAACGCCTCCAGCTCGCGGTAGGAGGCCAGCTCCAGACGCAGCGAACCGGCGACCTTCTTCATGCCCTTGGTCTGCGCGGCGCCACCGACACGGGAGACGGAGGTACCGACGTTGATGGCCGGGCGCACACCCTTGTTGAACAGGTCGGACTCGAGGAAGACCTGGCCGTCGGTGATGGAGATGACGTTGGTCGGAATGAACGCCGAGATGTCGTTGGCCTTGGTCTCGATGATCGGCAGACCCGTCATCGAGCCGGCGCCCATCGCGTCGGACAGCTTCGCGCAACGCTCCAGCAGACGGGAGTGCAGGTAGAAGACGTCACCGGGGTAAGCCTCACGGCCCGGCGGGCGACGCAGCAGCAGCGAGATGGCGCGGTAGGCCTCGGCCTGCTTGGACAGGTCGTCGAACACGATCAGGACGTGCTTGCCCTGGTACATCCAGTGCTGGCCGAGCGCGGAACCGGTGTAGGGCGCGAGCCACTTGAAACCGGCGGAGTCGGACGCGGGAGCGGCGACGATGGTGGTGTACTCCATCGCACCGTGCGCCTCGAGCGCGGACTTCACGCCGGCGATGGTGGAGCCCTTCTGGCCGATCGCGACGTAGATGCAGCGCATCTGCTTGGTCGGATCGCCGGACTCCCAGTTGGCCTTCTGGTTCAGGATGGCGTCGATGCAGACCGCGGTCTTGCCGGTCTTGCGGTCGCCGATGACCAGCTGACGCTGGCCGCGGCCGATGGCGGTCAGCGCGTCGATGGCGGTGATGCCGGTGGCCATCGGCTCCTCGACCGGCTGGCGCTCCAGCACGGTCGCGGCCTGCAGCTCCAGCACGCGGCGCTCGTCGGCCTCGATCTCGCCCAGGCCGTCGATCGGCTGGCCGAGGGGGTTGATGACGCGGCCCAGGAACTTGTCGCCGACCGGCACCGAGAGCACGTCACCGGTGCGGCGGACCTGCTGGCCCTCTTCGATGCCGTCGAACTCACCGAGGATGACCGCACCGATCTCGTCGGGGTCGAGGTTCAACGCGACACCCAGCACACCGCCGGGGAATTCGAGGATCTCGTTGGTCATCGCCGACGGCAGGCCGCTGACGTGCGCGATGCCGTCACTGGTGTCGGTGACCGTGCCGATTTCCTCGATGGAGGTTTCGGGGGTGTAGCTCTGGGTGTAGCTTTCGATCGCGCTACGGATCTCATCGGGGGAGATCGTCAGCTCCGCCATGGTTCTTCCTGCTCTCGCTGTGGTCTGGAATGTCGGGTGGGTGCCGGGCTCGGGGCTCGGCTAGGCCAGGGCCTGGCGCAGGCGCTGCAGTCGGCCGACGGCGCTGCCGTCGATGACGTCGTCGCCGATGCGCACGACGACACCGGCCAGCAGTGCCGGATCGACCTGCACGTGGATGGTGACCGGCTTGTCGTAGATTCGCTGCAGCGATGCGGCGAGATGCTCCCGCTGCTGCTGCGTCAGGGCCGTCGCCGAACGAACGTGCGCGACGATCTGCTTGCGCAGCGACGCCGCCAGATCGGACAGCTGGTCGAAGGCGACGCCGACATCACCGCGCGACCGGCCGACCGCCTGCTCGGCCAGCTGCATGGTGACGTCTTCGACCTTCCCGGCGAGCAGCCGCGCCAGCAGGTCGCGCTTGGCGGCCGCCGGCTTACCGCGATCGGTGAGTGCCTGCTCCAGATCCGGGTTGTCTTCGACGGTGCGGCCCAACCGGAACAACTCGTCCTCGACGGCGTCGATACGTCCGCGGTCGGCCGCGGCGCGTAACAGCGCCTCCTGCCCGAGCAGCACCAGGGTGTCGACCAGGTCTCGGGTCCGAGACCAGTCCTGGGCGACGGCAGTGGTCAGCACGGCCTGAGTGGCCGCGCTGATCTTGCCGCCGAACACGCGTTCGGCCAGTTCGGCGCGCACCGAACTCGACACCGACTTATCCGCGAGCGCCACACGCAGCGAACGCTGGTCGTCGAGCACGGCGACTACGGCGAACAGTTCGGAGCCCGTCGTGGCGGCGACGGAGTCACTCCCGGTGAGTGCGGCCGAAAGAGCTTCCCTCGCACGGGAACTCGCCTCGCGGCTCGCTGCGTACATGCTTCCCACTTTCACTGTGTTGAATTCCGGGGCCCGGAGTGGTCGGGCGCCGGTGACTTGCGTCACCGACAAGACCTCTCAGGCGCAGGTTACCTTCCGACCCCGATGCCGGCCTTCTGATCCAGCTCGGTGAGGAACCGATCGATGGACGCCGCCTGCTTGGCTTCGTCCGCCACGGACTGCCCGATGATCTTCTCGGCCAGGTCGACCGCGGTGCGGCCGAGCTCGGACCGGAGCTCGGTCACGATCTGCTGACGCTGCGCGTCGAGCTGCGCGTTTCCGGCGGAGACGATGCGATCGGCTTCGGCCTGAGCCTCCGAGCGCAACTGCGCGAGGATCTGCTGGCCCTGGGTACGCGCTTCCTCACGGATGCGCGCGGCCTCGAGCCGAGCCTCGGCCAGCTGCTGCTGGTACTGCTGCAGGGTTTCCTGCGCCTCGGCCTGCGCGGCCTCGGCCTTGGCCATGCCGCCTTCGATCTTCTCCGAGCGCTCGTCGAGCACCTTCGTCAATCGAGGAACCACGTACTTGTAGAACAGGATCCCGATGACGACAACGCACACCACCGACCAGACGATGTCGTATGGCTCCGGAATCAGAGGGTTCTTGTCCTCTGCATTCTCGGCGAGCAAGTACATGCTGTTCATCGGAATCAGAAGATGAAGCCGGCGACGAGGCCGATCAGCGCGAGGGCCTCGGTGAACGCGATACCCAGGAACATGTTGGTCCGGATGGTGCCCTGCAGCTCGGGCTGACGGGCGATGCCCTCGATCGCCTTACCGACGACGATGCCGACGCCGACACCCGGGCCGATCGCGGCCAGACCGTAACCGATAGCGCCGTAGCCCTTGACCCGATCCGAGGTCTGGGCGAGTTCGGCGGCCACGTAGGAGAGGCTCATGAGATTTCTTTCCCTTTCTGTTGCCCACCCGCCCGGCGGCCGGTGGGGCAGTTCTTGTGCGGTCGTGCGGTCAGTGCGAGTCGGCGTGCTGCGCGAGGCCGATGTAGACGGCCGTCAGGAGCGCGAACACGTAGGCCTGCAGGAAGATCACCAGGAGTTCGAACAGGGTGAATCCGAATCCCGCGAGCAAGGAGAACGGCGAGAAGATCTTCATCCACGAAGCGGCGTCGAAGAGGAAGAACTGGGTGGCGCTGAAGAACAGCACCAGCATGATGTGACCGGACAGCATGTTGGCCATGAGTCGGACGGTCAGCGTGAACGGACGCAGGATGAAGGTCGAGATGAACTCGATCGGAATCAGCAGCACGTGCAGCGCGACCGGAACATTCGGCACGACGATGGACGAGCGCATGTATTTCCAGAAGCCGTACTTGCGGATACCCACGTAGTTGAAGGCGATATAGGCGATGACCGCCAGCACCAACGGCATACCGACGCGTGCGTTCGAGGAGATGTTCAAGAACGGGATGACGCTGGAGAAGTTCAGGAACAGCACCGTGAAGAAGATCGTGGCGATCAACGGGAAATACCGGCGGCCACTTTCCTTGCCGAGCACCTCTTCGCAGATCTGCTCCCGAACGAACAGCAGACCGATTTCCGCGGCGTTCTGCAGTCCGCGCGGCACCAGGCGCGGGCTCCGGAATGCGAGCAACATGACCGCGACCAGGACTGCCGCCATGATGATGCGAATGAGCATCAAACGGTCGAGCTCGAAAGGCGTCCCCTCGAACAGCACAGCCGGAGGGAAGAAGTCTTGCAGCGAAGGCGCGTGGAACTCGCCCGCCAAAGTGGTGACGCTCAGCGTTCTCTCCCGTGTTCGGGCCGCGAGACATGTTCCATCTCGCGGTTCGATCGGACATTGACGATCAGGTGGGTCGACTCAGGTCGGCTCGAAGTTCGTCAGCAGCTGCGCGGGAAGTCCCGCCGTGGCGTCTGTACGTCGGCGACATCGTCGACGGTGCAGGGCCGGATCTTCTCACCGAAGGACCGGCACGGCAGCAAGCATAACCTCTCGCACCGGCGACGATGCGGTCGGCCCCGTTGGTTCGGATGCTTACGGTAAAGAGTTTACCAAGGTATCTACGACAACGTGTAGGGGGTCTTGTTCACACGTTCGAACGATCTTGGTCGGCGGAGCCCGCGGGCGGGTCGATCACCGGAACACGTTGGCGCAGAAGCCCGTACGTCTCGGCTCCGAGAACAATCAGCAACGCGCCCACGACGGTCAGGAAGAGGGTGCCGGGGCTGTAGAAATCGAACTGGTGCAAGATCGCGACCACGATCATCACGACCAGTATTTTGCCGATCCAGCTCGCCAGCATCACCATGCCCTGAATGCCGGAATCCAATTTCGCGCTGAACAGCACGAGCGCGGCCGTGGTGAGAATGAAGAAACCACCGATCGCGGATCCGATGAGCGCGCCCCAGAAACCGGCCCAGCCCGCGACGATCGAGCCGGCGACGACCGAAACCACCACCAGCACGCACAATCCGGCGATGCCGTAACGCAGCGCTGCTCGTAGTGGCGCGTCGGGGTGCAATTCGGGTGCCGTGCTCACGTCGAGCCACTTTACCCGTTCCTTACTTGCGGCGACCGCGGAGCCCGACCACTTCGCGCAGCGATGGGACGGCCGTCACAACCAAGGCGAAAACCAAACCCGCCGCGAACAGCAGAACCACCACGCGACGGTCCATCAAAGAGGTCCCGACGGCCGCGAATGCGAGCACGCCGACCCACAGATAGATCAACAACACCACGCGTCGGTGCGAATGGCCGATCTGCAACAAACGGTGATGCAAATGCATTTTGTCGGGAGTGGAGAAACTCACACCCGCGCGCACACGACGCACGATTGCCAGCACCAGATCCAATACCGGAATGAACATCACCGCTCCCACCAGCAACAGCGGTGACAGCAGACCCACGATGTCGCGCGGCCCGTATCCGGTGAGCGGAATTCGGCCGGACGCGCCGGTCGACACGGCGGCGAGCATCAAACCGATCAACATCGATCCGGAATCGCCCATGAATATTCGCGCCGGGTGGAAATTGTGTGGCAGAAATCCCAGACATCCGCCCGCCAGCGCCGCGGCCAGCAGGGCCGGCGGATAGCCGTCGGTGGCACCGCCCTGCTGGTAGAGCAAACCCACGGTGAACACGAAGACCGCCGCCGCGGCGATCAGCCCCAGCCCCGCCGCGAGACCGTCGAGGCCGTCCACGAAGTTCATCGCGTTGATCATGGTGACGGTGATGGCCACCGTGACCACCCAGCCCTGCAGCTGATCGAGCACGACCGTGGTGTTGCTGAACGGGTTGTAGATGGCCACCCAGCTCAGGCCCATCACGGCCATCGCCCCGGCCGCCGAGATCTGGCCCACGAACTTCGTCAGCGCGTCCAGGCCCCAGCGGTCGTCGACGATGCCGACCAGGACGATCAGCGTGCCCGCGACCAGCACGGCCGGAATGTCGCGCGGGTAGTCGAAACCGCGGCGCAGCGCCGGCAGCTGGTGGGCGAACAGCACCGCGGCCAGTACGCCCAGATAGATGCCGACCCCGCCCATGCGGGGAATCGGCTCGAGATGCACATCACGATCGCGTGGCACCGCGATGGCGCCGAAACCGATGGCCAGCACCCGAATTCCGCCGGTGGACAACATCGTCACCACCGCGGACACGAGCAGCACCAGAAGCAGCTCGCGCAGCGGGACGACCGCACCCTGACTGAAAACCATCTACCAGGCCGTCAGCGGGTGGTCTCGGGCGAGAGTTCGTCCGGCGCCATGCTCAGCACCTCGGCGACCTGCGCGACGGTCACCGCGCCGGCCCGCAGCACCCGCGGGCGGTCGCCGGTCAGGTCCACGATCGTGGAGGGCACGCCGTGTTCGGCCGGGCCGCCGTCGAGGTAGACGCCGACCTGGTTCCCGAGCTGGTGCCGCGCCTCGGTGACCGTCGTGGCGGGCGGCTGCCCGGAGACGTTCGCGCTCGATACGGCCATCGGGCCGACCTCGCGCAGCAGTTCCAGCGCGATCGGGTGCAGCGGCATGCGCAACATCACCGTGCCGCGGGCGTCGCCGAGATCCCAGGCCAGCGAGGGCGCCTGCTGCACGACCAGGCTCAGCCCGCCCGGCCAGAAGGCGCGGATCAGATCCCGTGCCTGCGGCTGCACGGAGAAGACGAGTCCGTCGATGGTGTTCCACGAGCCCACCAGCACGGGCACGGGCATGTCGCGCCCGCGCCGCTTGGCCGCCAGCAGACCGGCCACAGCCGTGGAATCGAACGCGTCCGCGGCGATTCCGTAGACCGTATCTGTAGGGATGACGGCCAGCCGTCCGGATTTCAAGGTGGTCCGCGCGGCGGTCAATCCGGCGGCACGAGAATCGGGATCGGAGCAGTCGTAGACGGTACTCACGGCGGTGAGTCTATTGAATGTGTCTCACGGCACGTTGCCCGGCTTCGCGCAAATTCTCGGCAATCCGTGCGTCAGCGAGTGCGACGGGCGGCGACGAAGCGCGGCCGGCCGGCCAGATCCGGATGTTCGACGATGTCGGAGAATCCGCCGTGCCCGGCGAACAACGCCGCGACCTGGGCACCGTGCGAGTCGTCGTGTTCGACGGCTGTCACGCCCTCGGGCCGCAGCAGCCGCGCGATGGTGGCGACCATGGGGGCGATCACCTCGAGTCCGTCCGGGCCGCCGAACAGCGCGAGATGCGGATCGTGTTCGGCCACTTCGGGATCCAGCCGCGCGCCGGTGGGGATGTAGGGCGGGTTGGCGACCACGACGTCGACGCGGCCGTTCAGCTCGGCCAGCACGTGCGCGTCGGTGACATCGCCGGCATGCAGAACGATCGGCGTATCTCCCTGCGCTGCTTGCCGATCGGCGTTGCGCTGCACCCATTGCCTTGCGGTGGCGTCGATTTCGACCGCGTGCACCTCGGCGTCGGGACGGGCGTTGGCGATCGCCAGGGCCAGCGCGCCCGATCCGGTGCACAGGTCGACGACGATCGGGGGGTGCTCGTGGCCGGCCGCCTCGAGCTGGGCCAGCGCCCACGCGAAGATCAGCTCGGTCTCCGGTCGCGGAATGAAGACGCCGGGGCCCACCGCCAGATCCACCTCGCCCATGGAGGCGGCGCCGGTCAGATGCTGCAGCGGCACCCGCTCGGCCCGGCGAGCCACCAGTTTGTGGAACCGTTCGAGCTGTTCCGGTGTGACCATCGGGATCAGCGCCAGGCGCGAACGCTCGACCTCGAGGACGAAAGCGGCCAGGAATTCCGCGTCGATCTGCGGGCTGTGCACCCCGGCCGCCGCGAGCGTGCGGGCCGCGTCGAGGATCGCGGGTCGCAGCGGCAGCCGGTGCTTGCCCGCCTCACCCGGGTCCGGCATCATTCCGCCGCGAGCCGGGCGGTGCGGTCGGCTTCGCCCAGAGCGTCCAGCAGCGCGTCCAGTTCGCCGTCCAGCACCGAATCCAGATTGTGGGCCTTGAAGCCGATGCGGTGGTCGGTGATGCGGTTCTCGGGGAAGTTGTAGGTGCGGATGCGCTCGGAGCGGTCGACCGTGCGGATCTGTGACGCGCGGCCCGCGGCCGCGTCGGCCTCGGCCTGTTCCTCGGCCAGGCTCTGCAACCGCGCCGAGAGCACCTGCATCGCGCGGATCTTGTTCTGCAGCTGCGAACGCTCGTTCTGGCAGGTCACAACGATCCCCGTGGGCAGGTGCGTGATGCGGACCGCGGAGTCGGTGGTGTTGACGCCCTGGCCGCCCTTACCGGAGGAGCGGTAGACGTCGATGCGCAGATCGGATTCATCGATCTGGACCTGTTCGACCTCGTCGGGTTCGGGGTAGATCAGCACGCCCGCCGCCGAGGTGTGGATGCGGCCCTGCGATTCGGTGACCGGCACGCGCTGCACGCGATGGACCCCGCCCTCGAACTTCAGCCGGGACCAGACGCCGTCGCGACTGGGCTCGCGGCTCTTGATCGACAGCGTCGCCTCCTTGTATCCGCCCAGGTCGGACACGTTGGCGTCGAGTACTTCGACTTTCCAGCCGTGGCGTTCGGCGTAGCGGATGTACATGCGGGCCAGATCGGAGGCGAACAGGGCCGACTCCTCGCCGCCCTCCCCCGACTTCACCTCGAGCACGACGTCGTCGGCATCGTGCGGATCGCGCGGGGCGAGCAGATCGGTGAGCGTCTTCTCCAGTTCCTCGACCTGCTGTTCGAGGCCGGGCACCTCGGCGGCGAAGGACGAGTCGTCGGCTGCCAGCTCCCGGGCGGCGGCCAGATCGTCGCGTGCCGCGGTGAGCTTGGTGTAGGTCGACATGATCGGCGCCAATTCGGCGAACCGCTTACCGACGCGACGGGCCTCACCGGGATTGTTGTGCAGCGCCGGATCCGACAGCTGGGTTTCCAGGCCGGCGTACTCGGCGAGAATGTCGTCGATGGCGGATGGGGCCGTGATCTTGTCGGCCATGGCGGTTATGCCTCCTGCTGGGAGCTTTCGGTCACCTATAAACGCACCAACGCCCGGCCTGCGAATGCAGGACGGGCGTTGGCGGGGCAGCTACTTGGCTTCCGAACCCTCGGCCTTCTTGGCGCGCTTGCCGTAGCGGGCCTCGAAGCGGGCGACGCGACCGCCGGTGTCGAGGATCTTCTGCTTGCCCGTGTAGAACGGGTGGCACTGCGAGCAGACCTCGACGGTGATGTGGCCCGACTCCTTGGTGCTGTGAGTCTGGAAGGTGTTGCCGCAACCGCAGACAACGGTGGTCGGCACGTATGCCGGGTGGATTCCTGCCTTCATGGGTGTCCTCTCGATCTGGCCCCGGGTCGCCCCGGCCCACGGCTGTATCTGCCGTGCTGCCGTGCTGGACGTGAACCGGAACCGACTAGGCGGGATGGTCTGCCGATCGCAGACGCACCGACGGTCCAGTATGCCAGAACCGCCGATACGCACTCACAACGCACCCCGCACCGGATTTGTTCCGGCATCGGCGCGCCCCGGAAGGCGGCACACCCCAAGGAAGTGACGGCACGCGAACTCGCGATTCTCGAGCCACCCTGAAAACGAGTAGTCGGCTACTCGGGAATATGAACACCTTTGTTCGTAGATTCGTTGCAGGAAGAAGACCCATGGCAATCGAACCGACGATCCGAGGGACAGCAGTGAATTTCCACACCGCGCGGGGGGCGAGTAGGAGATCGCGCGCCCCGGCCGTCGGCGAGCCCCGCCCCGGAGACCGCCGCCTGGGAGACCGCACCATCCGCCCGGTGCCGGGCCACGGACATGCGAAGGAGATCGGCGCGGCGACCGTATTGGCCACGCTGGGCGTACTCGTCGTCACCGGGTGGCTGACCGCCTCCGGCACCCCGCCCCGCGCGACCGTCGCGATGCCCGCCGGACCGGATCGGCCCTACGAATTCGCCGCGACCTCGGTCTCCACCGGGTCCATCACCGGCGTCACCGCCCTGATTCTGATCTGCCTGATCACCGGCGCCGCGGTGATCGGCCTGCTGTTCTATTCGCCGGCCCCGCCACACGCCGACCGGCGACGCGATCATCGACGTCCACGGTTACCGCAGACAGCAATGCGGCCCCGCCGAAGCGGGGCCGCATTATCGCGAGCCGAGCGGCACCTGCGGGTGCGCACCGGGCACGGAGAGATGTACTGCTCTCCTATTCGTCCAAGGCGCCCGGCGCGGTCTTCGAGACCGTCATCAAGAATTCGACGTTGCTCTTCGACTTCTTCAAACGGTCGATGAGCAGGTCGATCGCCTGCTGCGAATCGAGGCCCGAGAGCACCCGGCGCAGCTTGTGGAGGACCGCCATCTCGTCGGGCGACATCAGCAGCTCGTCGTGGCGGGTGCTGGACGGGTTGATGTCGACGGCCGGGAACACGCGGCGCTCGGCGATCTTGCGATCGAGCTTGAGCTCGGCGTTACCGGTGCCCTTGAACTCCTCGAAGATCACCGTGTCACCGGTGGAACCGGTCTCCACCATGGCGGTGGCGATGATGGTCAGCGAGCCGCCGTTCTCGATGTTGCGGGCCGCGCCGAGGAACCGCTTGGGCGGGTACAGCGCGGTCGAGTCCACACCACCGGACAGGATGCGACCGGAGGCCGGCGAGGAGTTGTTGTACGCACGACCCAGCCGGGTGATCGAGTCGAGCAGTACGACGACGTCCTGACCCATCTCGACCAGGCGCTTGGCCCGCTCGATGGCGAGTTCGGCGACCGAGGTGTGGTCACTCGGCGGACGGTCGAACGTGGAGGCGATCACCTCGCCGCGCACCGAGCGCTGCATATCGGTGACCTCTTCGGGACGCTCGTCCACCAGCACCACCATCAGGTAGCACTCGGGGTTGTTGGTGGCGATCGCGTTCGCGATGTCCTGCAGGATCGTGGTCTTACCCGCCTTGGGCGGCGACACGATCAGCGCACGCTGACCCTTACCGATCGGCATGATCAGGTCGATCACGCGGGTCGTCAGCTTGTTCGGCGTGGTCTCGAGCCGCAGCCGCTGGTTGGGGTACAGCGGGGTGAGCTTGTTGAATTCCGGCCGGCGGCGGGCGGATTCGACATCCGAGCCGTTGACCGTGTCCAGCCGCACCAGCGGATCGAACTTCTGCCGCTGGTTGCTCTGTTCGCCCTCGCGCGGAGCACGCACCGCACCGGTGATCGCGTCGCCGCGGCGCAGGCCGTTCTTGCGCACCAGGTTCATCGACACGTAGACGTCGTTCGGGCCGGCCAGGTAGCCGGAGGTGCGGACGAACGCGTAGTTGTCCAGCACGTCGAGGATGCCGGCGACCGGCTGCAGGACATCGTCCTCGCGGATCTCGACCTCGCGGCCCTCGCCGCCCTCACGGTCACGCCCGCCACGACGGCGCTCCCGGAACCGGCGGCCGCGGCGCCCGCGCCCACCTTCCTCGTCGTCGCCACCACGGTCTCCGCCACGGTCGCCACCGCGGGCGGCGCCGTTCTGGCCGGCCTGGTTCTGACCGCCGGACTGGTTGCGGTCGCGGCGACGATCGCCCGACTCCTGATCCGCCTTGGCGTCGCCGCCCTCGGCCTTCGGTTCGGTCTTGGTTTCGGCGCGAGCCTCACCACCGCGGTTGTCGCCACGGTTGTCGCCGCCCTCGCCACGCTGGTCGCGGCCACGACGCTGGCGGCCGCGGCCACGCTGGCCGCCGTCACGGCCGGACTCGTCACCCGAATCGGCCGGGCGCGCAGCCGATTCCGCGGTTTCCGCCTTGGCGGACGCGTTCTCGGTGCCGACACCGTCGAGAGTCTGCTGCTGACCGCGCGCGGCACCGTTGCGGGTGCCCTTCGGCGCATCGTTCTTGGCGCGGCCCTTGCCGGTGGACTCGGCGGCGTTCTCGGAGGTCTGGGGGGAGTCCGTCTTCGCCGACGCACCGGATTCGGTCGCAGCGCCGGTATTCGACGCGGACTTCGCGGCCGGCTCGGCGCCCGCGTCCGCTTCAGCGGATTTCGCATCACCCCGGCCACCACGCGCGGACTTGCCGGTGCCGGCGGAAGCCTGATTTTCCTTGATGGCGGCGATGAGATCGCCCTTACGCATTCCGGATGTGCCTCGGATACCGAGCTCTCCGGCAAGCGCACGCAACTGCGGCAACAACATTCCAGTCAGCCCCGATCGTGCGACGTCGGTGTGTTCGCTCATCTTCGAAATCTGTCCGGAGTCACTTTCGCGGCCGTCCGAGGGATTTGCAGTGTCCACCCCGGGTGTCGCGAGCAGGTCCGTATCTGTCACGGAGATCCTTTCCTTCCCTCGATTGCCGTGTGCATATTCGAGGGTTCGTCCCGAAGCCCGATCACTGTGCCGAGCTCGGATGCCGTATCGCCTGCCCCGCCGGACCGATGGAATCACCACCTGGTCACGGCCACCGGTTCATTGAGTGGGAGTGATCATTCCAGTCGCTGTCCCCGACGTCGAGGTCGAAGTCCCGAGTGATTCGAGCCCCCGAGCCACCGAGCTTGAGCAAGGAGCCTGCTGGAGCGATTGCCCTGATGAAGCACCGGCGTCTGACGCGCACGATGTACGGACGTGCTCAGGATAGCTCTGTATGACCACGTCAGCAAGGCAGCCACGCCATCAATCCACGCGTACACCCGCGGAAATGTCGGGTTCGACCACGCGCAGACCGTCGTCCTCGGCGAGTCTGCGCAGGTCGTCCGGAAATTCTCCGGTGCCCAGCGCCAGGATGGTCGGACCGGCGCCCGACACCATCGCGGCGAGTCCGGCGGTGCGCAGCCGGGTGATCCAGGCGGTGGTCAGCGGCAGCGCGGCGGCGCGATAACCCTGGTGCAGACGGTCCTGCGTCGCGGGCAGGAGCAGGTCGGGACGCTCGGTCAGGGCGACCACCGACAGCGCGGCGCGGCTGACGTTGAACGCGGCGTCGCCGTGCGGGACCATCTCCGGCAGCAGGCCGCGGGTGTGCGCGGTCGAGGACCGCTCCTGCGGGATCAGCACCGTCGCGCGCAGTCGCGGATGCGGATCCAGCCGCACCGCACGGTAGACGCGCTGGTGGTGCTCCACCGAACTGCTCGCGTCGAGTTCGCCGGCCCGGTCGGATTCGGTCCACGACACCACGATGCCGCCGAGCACGCTGGCGGCCGCGTTGTCGGGATGTCCCTCGAATTCCGAAGCCAGCTGCACCAATTCGGCATCCGAACCCGTCAGCGCAGGGTCGAATTTCGCGGCCAGTCCGCGCGCGGCGGCGAGTCCGCCGACCGCCGCCGAAGCCGAGGATCCCAGCCCGCGCGAATGCGGAATGACGTTGCGGCACACCACGTCCAGCCCGTCGGCCCACACGCCCGCGGCTTCCAGACCGCGTTCGATCGCGCGCACCACCAGATGTGAAGGGCCCCAAGGAACGTCGTCGGCGCCCTCACCCTCCACTCGGATGGTAAGCCCGGAATCGGTGGTACGTACCACGATTTCGTCGTACAGCCCCAAAGCGATACCCAGCGAATCGAATCCGGGCCCGAGATTGGCGCTGGAGGCGGGCACCCGGGCCGTGACGGTGATTCCGGGGGGCAGGGTTCGCGTCACCGTGGCACCGTGCTGTCGTTCGGCGCCGTCCGACGAAGGCGCTGCGGGGTCGACTCGCCGCGCCCGCTCACTGAGCTGACCTTCGCGCGCACTCAACTCAGGCCAACTCGAGCTCGCGAGCCACCGCTACCGGATCGACCGCGATCGCCTCGACCGCGGGCATACCCAGCAGCGCGGTGTCGGGATCCTTGAGACCGTTGCCGGTGACGGTGCACACGACGGTGAGCCCGGAATCGAGCCAGCCCTCCTTGCGCGCGGCCAGCAGACCGGCCACGCTCGCGGCCGAGGCGGGTTCCACGAAGACGCCCTCGGTGCTCGCGACCAGGCGGTACGCGGCGAGGATCTCCTCGTCGGTAGCGGCCCGGAAGGCGCCGCCGGACTGCTCCTTGGCCGCCACCGCGCTGTTCCAGGACGCGGGCGCGCCGATCCGGATCGCGGTCGCGATGGTTTCGGGGTCCTTCACCGGCGCGCCGTTGACCAGCGGCGCGGCCCCGGCGGCCTGCACACCGAGCATGCGCGGACGGTTCACGATGAGGCCGTCGGCGTGATATTCGCTGTAGCCCTTCCAATACGCGGTGATGTTGCCCGCGTTGCCGACCGGCAGGGCGTGCACATCGGGGGCCTTGCCCAGTGCGTCGCAGATCTCGAAGGCCGCGGTCTTCTGCCCCTCGATGCGGGCCGGGTTGACCGAGTTCACGAGACCGACCTCGGGAAAGTCCGAGGTGACCTTGCGGGCCAGCTCGAGGCAGTCGTCGAAATTGCCCTCGACCTGAATGATCTTGGCGCCGAGCATGACCGCCTGCGCGAGCTTGCCCATCGCGATCTTGCCCTGCGGGATCAGCACCGCGCAGTGCATGCCGGCCCGGGTGGCGTACGCCGCCGCCGAGGCGGAGGTGTTACCCGTGGAGGCGCACAGCACCGCCTTCTGGCCGCGGGCCTTGGCATCGGTCATCGCCATGGTCATCCCGCGGTCCTTGAAGGAACCGGTCGGGTTGAGGCCCTCGACCTTGAGATACACCTCACAGCCCGTGAGCTCGGACAGGTGATGCGCGGGCACCAGCGGCGTGCCGCCCTCGTAGAGGGTGACCGGCTCCCAGTCGGCGCCGACCGCCAGGCGTTCCCGATAGGCGGCGATCAGCCCCGGCCACGGAGTGTGCACGGCCCCGGCCGACGGCGGCGCTCCTGTCTGACTCATTCCTCGGTGCCTTCCAATCTCAAGACGCTGGTCACGGACGTGACGGATTCCAGCTCGGCAAGTGCTGCCACCGTATCGGCCAGCGCCGACTCTGGTGCGTGGTGGGTGACCACGACCAGTCGGGCGCCCTCGTCGTGTCCCTCCTGGCGGACCGTCGAGATGCTGACACCGTGCTCGGCGAATTTGCCGGACACCGCCTGCAGAACCCCGGTGCGGTCGGCAACCTGCAGGTTCACGTGATAGCGGGTCGGGATGTCGCCGATCGGCGCGATCGGCAGCTCAGCATAAACCGATTCACCCGGTGCGCGGCCACCGTAGAACTTGTTGCGGGCCGCCATCACCAGATCGCCCATGACGGCCGAGGCGGTCGGCGCGCCGCCCGCGCCCTGGCCGTAGAACATCAGCCGGCCGGCGTTCTCGGCCTCGACCACCACCGCGTTGAAGGCGCCGTTCACCGACGACAGCGGATGCCGCCGCGGGATCAGCGCCGGGTAGACGCGCACCGACACCCGGTCCTTACCGGCGGGCGTGCTGCCCGCTTCGCCCGGCGCGGCCACCGCCGAACCGTCCATCGACAGCCGCTCGCCGCCGGGCATCCGCTCGCAGATGGCCAGCAGCTTCACGGTGCAGCCGACCGCCGCCGCGGTCTCCAGATCCTCGGCGGTGATCTTCGAGATGCCCTCGCGGTACACATCGGCCGCGGTGACGCGGGTGTGGAAGGCCAGCGAGGCGAGGATCGCGGCCTTGGCGGCGGCGTCGTACCCCTCGACATCGGCGGTGGGATCGGCCTCGGCGTAGCCGAGCCGGGTCGCCTCGGCGAGCGTATCGGTGTAGTCGGCGCCGGTCTCGTCCATCGCCGAGAGAATGAAATTAGTTGTGCCGTTGACGATTCCGACCACCCGGTTCACCCGGTCGCCGGACATCGACTGGATCAGCGGGCGCACCACCGGGATGGCGCCGGCGACCGCGGCCTCGAAGTACAGATCGGCGCGGCTGCCCTCGGCCGCCGCGGCCAGCTCACCGGTGTAGTCGGCCAGCAGCGCCTTGTTCGCGGTCACCACCGATTTGCCGCCGTTGAGCGCGGACAGGATCAGCTTGCGAGCCGGATCGATACCGCCCATCACCTCGACCACCAGGTCGACGTCGTCGCGGGCGACCAGCGCTTCGGCGTCGGTGGTCAGCAGCTCGGCCGGAATGCCTCGGTCGACGTCGAGGCGCCGCACGGCGACGCCCCGCAGCACCACCGGGGCGCCGACCCGCGAGCGCAGGTCGTCGGCGTGGTCGCGCAGAATGCGCACCACCTCGGTGCCGACATTGCCCATGCCGAGCACCGCGACCCCGATGGGATGTTCGATTCCGAACGCACCGCCTCTGGCCTGGTTCGTCGCCTCGGTCATGAGTGCACCTCCGTCGCTTCCAGGCTCATCAGATCCGCCACCGTCTCGCGGCGCAGCAGCAGCCGCGCCTGCCCGTCGCGGACCGCGACCACGGCCGGCCGGGTGAGCATGTTGTAGCGGCTGGCCATCGAATAGCAGTACGCTCCCGTGGCCGCGACCGCAACCAGGTCTCCCGGTCCGACGTCGGCGGGCATCCAGGTGTTCCGGATGACGATATCGCCACTCTCACAATGCTTTCCGACCACACGCGCCACCACGGGGGCGGACTCGCTGGAGCGCGAGACCAGCCGGCAGTCGTAGTCGGCCTGATACAGCGCGGGACGGATGTTGTCGCTCATCCCGCCGTCGACGCTGACGTAGCGGCGCTGCGCGCCCGCGTCGAGCGAGACGTCCTTGGTGGTACCGACCTCGTAGAGGGTGACGGTGCCGGGGCCGGCGATCGCGCGGCCGGGCTCCACCGCGATGGTCGGGGTGGGCAGGCCGATCTGCGCCGCCTCCACCTCGACGATGTCGCGCACCTTCGCGGCGAAGTCGTCCAGCGGCGGCGGATCGTCGCTCGGCAGATACGAAATGCCCAGCCCGCCACCGAGATCCAGGATCGCGATCTGTTCGGTGCGCTCGACGCCGAACTTCTCGATCGCATCGCGCAGCAGTCGCAACATGCGCCGCGCCGAGATCTCGAAGCCGTCGATGTCGAAGATCTGCGATCCGATGTGGCTGTGCAGGCCGACCAGGCGCAGATTGTCCGCCTCGAAGACCCGGGCCAACGCCTCCATCGCGTCGCCGCCGGCGATCGAGAAGCCGAACTTCTGATCCTCGTGCGCGGTCGAAATGTATTCGTGCGTATGCGCTTCCACGCCGACGGTGACGCGGACCAACACGTCCTGCACCACGCCCGCGCGGGCGGCGACCGCCTCCAGGCGCTCGATTTCGATCAGCGAGTCGACCACGACGTGCCCGACGCCCGCCGCGACGGCCTGCTCCAGCTCGGCGACCGATTTGTTGTTGCCGTGCAGGGCGATTCGCTCGGCGGGGAAGCCGCCGTGCAGCGCCACCGCCAGTTCACCGCCGGAACACACGTCCAGGTGCAGGCCCTCGTCACGCACCCAGCGCGCGATCTCGCCGCACAGAAATGCCTTGGACGCGTAGTGGACTCGCGCGCCGGGACCGAAGGCGCGGACCATATCGCGGCAGCGGGAACGGAAGTCGTCCTCGTCGACCACGAACAGCGGCGTGCCGAATTCGGCGGCGAGCTGCGTGACGGGCATACCGGCCAGGCGCACCACGCCGTCGGCGTCGCGAGAGGCGTTGCGGGGCCAGACCTTTTCGGGCAGGTCGATCATCGCGCGGGGGTCGGCGGGCCGCTCCGGCAGGTTGGGGGCGTGGGGGATCTCGGCGTGCCGAGGTCCCGCCGGATGCGCACTCACAATAATTCCTTCCTCACACGATGACCTGACCGACGGCGGTTCACATGCGCTCCGGGGCGGATACGCCCAGCAGCGCCAGACCGTTGGACAGCACCTGACGGGTGACGTCGACCAGTTGCAGGCGGGCGGCGTTGACCGGCAGGACCGGGTCGTCGTTCTGCGGCAGGATCCGCAGCGTCTTGTTGGTCTGGAAGCGGTGGTAGGCGCCGGCCAGTTCCTCCAGATAACGGGCCACGCGGTGCGGTTCACGCAGGCTCGCCGCGCTCGCCACCACGGCCGGGAACTCGCCGAGGGTGCGGATCAGCTCACCCTCCTCGTCGGCGGACAGCAGACCGAGATCCGGTGTGACACCGGCGAATCCGAAGTCCGTGGCGTTGCGGGCGACCGCACAGGTGCGGGCGTGCGCGTACTGCACGTAGTAGACCGGATTCTCACTGCTCTGCTTGGTCCACAGATCCAGGTCGATATCGATACTCGAGTTCACCGAACTGCGCACCAGCACGTAGCGGGCGGCGTCGACGCCGATCGCCTCGACCAGATCGTCGAGTGTGACGACCGTACCGGCGCGCTTGCTCATCCGCACCGCCACACCGTCGCGCACCAGATTCACCATCTGGCCGATCAGCACCTCGACGGTATCCGGATCGTCGCCGAACGCGGCCGCCGCCGCCTTCAACCGGCCGATGTAGCCGTGATGGTCGGCGCCGAGCATGTAGATGCAGAGGTCGAACCCGCGCGAGCGCTTGTTCTGGAAGTAGGCGATGTCGCCGCCTATATAGGCGGATTTGCCGTCGCTCTTGATGACGACGCGGTCCTTGTCGTCACCGTATTCGGTGCTGGCGATCCACCAGGCGCCGTCCTTCTCGTACAGGTTGCCCGAGGCCTTGAGCTGGTCGAGCGCCTTCTCGACGGCACCGGAGGCGAACAGCGAGCTCTCGTTGAAGTACACGTCGAAATCGGTGCCGAAATCGTGCAGCGTCTGCTTGATGTGGGCGAACATCAGCTCGACACCCTCGCGGCGGAACAGTTCGTGCCGCTCGTCCTCCGGCAGCGTCACCGCATCCGGATGCGCGGCGGTGATCTGGCCGGCGATATCGGAGATGTAGGCACCGGCGTAGCCGTTCTCCGGGGTGGGCGCGCCGGTGGCGGCGGCGACCAGCGATTCGGCGAAGCGGTCGATCTGCGCGCCGTGGTCGTTGAAGTAGTACTCGCGGGTCACGTCGGCGCCCTGAGCGGCCAGGATGCGACCCAGCGCATCGCCGACCGACGCCCAGCGGGTGCCGCCGAGATGGACCGGGCCGGTCGGATTGGCGGAGACGAACTCCAGGTTGATCTTGGTGCCGGTGAGTGCCTGCGCGGTGCCGTAGGCGGCGCCCGCGGCGCGGATCTGCTCCACGATGGCGCCCTGGGCGGCCGCGGCGAGACGGATGTTGAGGAAGCCCGGACCGGCCACATCGGCCGATTCGATGCCGTCGGTGGCGGCCAGCGCGGCGGCCAGCAGACCGGCCAGTTCGCGCGGATTCATTCCGGCCTTCTTGCCCACCTGCATGGCCACATTCGTGGCATAGTCTCCGTGTTCCGGATTACGGGGACGCTCCACCTTGACCTCGTCGGGCAGGACCGCAGGGTCGGATCCACGTTCGACGAGCACCTTCGCCGCGGTCGCACGAAGGAGTTCTGCAAGGTCAGCTGGAGTCACGAGTCTCTATCCTATGGTCCGAGCGGGTGTGCGCCGCCAGCGGGCACCTGCTCGGCGCACCCGGCATCCGGCACCGGCGGCCCCGGCCCGCCGCGCCCGTACCCCTCCGACACACCCGAAGAGAGCGCTACGCCGATGCCGAACACCAGCGCGAAATCAGCCAAGGCGATTCGTGCCGCCGCGAAATCCGCCCCCGGCGGGGCGTACAACGGTAATTCCAACCCGCCGAAGCACCGGCGTGTTCCCTGGGCGCTGGTCGGCGCGGTCGTGGTGATCGCCGCCCTGGTCGTCGCGCTGGTCGTCTATTTCGTCCCCAAATCGCGCCACCACGCCGACAAAGAGAAGGCCGTTCCGCCGACCGGTCAGATGGACGAACCACCCGCCGGCATCCCCGGCATCCCTGCCATTCCCGGCATGCCGGGTGCGCCGATGCCGACGCGTTAGTGCCGCGCCGCCGCTGAATCCCTGCTCGGACCTGTCTTTTGGCGCACGCCGTGTGATGCGATACGCTTTCCCCGCCCGATCGGACGACGTATCCACTGGTGTCGACCGGGTCCAATCCCCGCCCTCGTAGCTCAGGGGATAGAGCGTCTGCCTCCGGAGCAGAAGGCCGCAGGTTCGAATCCTGCCGAGGGCACAGAAAACGGGCCCCTGACCAGTGATCCACTGCTCAGGGGCTTTTTTCGTCCATACCTTCTGCTCGAGCAGTTGTGGTCCGGACCGCTGGAGAATTCAGTAGCTCGCGGTTACCGGGGGCGGCTCCCACACCCCATCGAGGACGGTCGGTCGGGCCAGTAGGCACGCAGGTACGCAGGACCGCTCGGGTTGTCGATTCCGGGGATGCTCGCGCGTCGGAGGGGTGTACGGCCCGAACGAGGGCCACGCCGACGAACGAAGGACATGCCATGACCACGACTCGAACCGACGACTCGGCCGCCATCGCGCAGATCTTGGCCGATCAGTACAAGGCCTGGGCGGCCGGGGACGCCGACGCTTTCGTCGCGGACTACGCCGAGGACGCCACGGTGATCATGCCGGGGACCTATCGGCGCAGCCGGGCGGAGATCCGGCAGGGTATGGCGGACAGTTTCGCGACCGTTCTCGCGAACTCGACCGTCACCGACGACATCGGAGATATCCGATTCCTCGGCGCGGACCACGCCGTGGTCGTCAGCAGGGCCGCGATTCTGTTCGCCGGGGAAACCGACGTCCCCGCCGACCGGTACGTCGACGCGACCTGGGTCCTGCACCGGCGCGACGGCAAATGGACGGTTGCCGCGTACCACAACAGCCCCGCCGCGGCGCGCTAGCGGTCGGCCACTCACCCGAATCGAACGATCGACACCACCCCCACGATCACGCAGTACGCCGCGAACGGCAACAGGGTTCGGGTCTGGAAGTAGCGTTCCAGATAGCGGACGGCGAACCACGACGTGACACCGGACACCACCGCGCCGACGAGGATCGGCCCCCAGATCACCTCGGCGCGTGGGGATATCAGGTCCGGGAGGTCGACTATCCCGGCGCCGAAGATCGCGGGGGTGGCGAGGAGGAAGGCGAATTTGGCGGCGTGTTCGTGCTCCAGACCGCGCCAGAGACCGCCGACCATGGTGAGGCCGGCCCGGCTGAAGCCGGTGAGGAGGGCGCCGGCTTGAGCCAGGCCGATGCCGACCGCATCCCGGGAGTCGAGGGCAGCCAAGCGGCGGTCCGATTGCGGGAGGGAAAGCGTTGTCGCCGTGCGAGTTCGGCCGTTCGCCTGGTTCAGGGCGAAGCGACGGCCGTATTCGGCGAGGGTGGGCTCGTTGCGGCGACGCAGCCCCTCGCCGACGACCAGCACCACGCCGTTGACGGTCAGAAAGGCCGCGGCGCACAACGGAGCCGCGAAGACATCGTGCAGGGGATGTTCGAGCAGCGGGCCGAGCACCGCGACCGGCACGGTCGCGATGATGATCAACCAGGCCAGCCGCTGCGGAACGGTATCGAGGCGCCGCGTCCGCACCATCTCGACGAATCCGACGATGATCGCGCACCAGTCGCGCCGGTAGTAGATCACCAGCGCGACCGCCGTCGCCACGTGCAAGGCGACGACGAACGCCAAATAGGTTGCAGCGGATTCGGTTCCGCCCCGGTCGGCCAGGGCTCCCCAGCGTCCACCCAGCCAGGCCGCCACGAGAACCGAATGTCCGAGACTGGAGATCGGGAACAGCTCGGTGAAACCCTGCACCGCGCCGATGACCATCGCTTCGAAATAGGTGAGCATCGCGACGAGTTTCGCACGGCAATCATAAAGGTTCCTGTGAGTCGAATCTCGGATAAGTCACTGCGCGACAACGGGTTTCGAATCGTCCGATATGCCCGAAGTTGATCTTGGATATCGAGGACGGCGACCCTGGGGCATCTCCGAGGGCCGCCGCCCCGTCACTCAACGCTGCGCCCGTACGCTCCGAAATGTCGACGCCACAAGCAATGTCAGTACCGCGATCCCCGCCGCCGCGGCGAAGGCGGTCGTGATGCCGGAGACCAGCACATGCACGGCCGAGCCGGACGCGGCCCGGACAGCGGTGCCGAAGACCGTGACCAGCACCGCCAGCCCCAGCGCCGCACCGGTCTGCTGCAGCGTCTGCAGCGCACCGCCCGCCGCACCGGCCTCCTCGGGCGCCACATTCGCCATGATGATCACGTTCAGCGGCGAAAACGCCAGGCCGATACCGCATCCCATCAAGACCGTCGCCACCGCGAGCAGCGGGAAGTAACCGGTATCGGTATCGAGCAAGGTGAGCAGGACCAGCCCGCCGATCATCGCGGCCGTCCCCACCAGCGTCACCGGCTTGGGTCCGAAACGGGGCAGCAGGCGGGGAATCAGCCGGATCATGGTGAACATCGTCACCGCGGTCGGCAGGAAGGCGAAACCCGTTGCCAGCGCGCTCATTCCCCGCACTTCCTGCAGATACTGGGTGAGGAAGAAGAACATCGAGGTTCCCGCCATCGGGCCGAGGAACATATTCGCGTACGCGGCGGCGCGATTGCGGTCGGCGAACAGGTGCAGGGGCAGCAGCGGCTGGACGGCGCGGCGTTCGATGAGCAGGAACGCCACCAGTGCGACGACGCCGACCGTGAGCGACACATCGGTCGTCACATCGTCCCAGCCGTGCGCCGCCGCGCTGATGAACCCGTAGACCAACGCGGCCACCGCACCCGTCGCGGTCACCGCTCCGGGGAGGTCGAGGTGCGCGCGACGGCGCGGCGCGTCGGGCAGATACCGCACCGCCAGCAGTGCCACCACCAGCCCGAACGGCACGTTGATGAACAGCACCGAGCGCCAGCTCAGCCATTGGGTCAGCAGCCCGCCCAGGATCAGCCCGATCGCGAATCCCGCACTCGACATGCCGGAGAACAGGGCGAGCACCCGTACTCGCATCTTCGGATCGGCGAATGTGGTGGTGAGCAGGGCGAGAGTATTCGGTCCGGCCATCGCGCCGCCCAGGCCCTGCACGATGCGAGCGACGATCAGCCAGGCGGCCGACGGCGCCAGACCGCCGCCGAGGGAGGCGAGGGTGAAGAGCACGGTCCCGAGGATGAACAGGCGCCGGCGTCCGAACAGGTCACCGGCCCGGCCGCCGAGCAGCAGCAGCCCACCGAAGACCAGCGTGTAGGCGTTCATCACCCAGGACAGGCCGGTGGCGCTGAAGTGCAGATCGTGCTGAATGCGCGGCAGCGCCACATTCATGACGGTGATGTCGAGCACGATCATCAACTGGCAGGTCAGCAGCGTGACCAGCACGATGCCGGAGCGCAGCCGCCGGGGCGGTGCGCCGGCCTGCGCAGACGAGGAAAGCACGGAGGTAGAGGTCGTGGAGGTAGACAAGGAGGCTCCATCGGATGCGGAACTAAACGGAGAAGGTCTCCGTTTCCAATGGAGATAGCATATGGAGAAGTTCTCCGGTTACGCAAGACTAAGCGGAGAGTTCGTCCGTTTCCACTGGAGGAATCGTGAGCGCACCGTCGACACAGGGGTCCGGGCGCGCGGCGCCGCCGCGTCCGATGCGCGCGGATGCGCGGCGTAACTACGAGCGCATACTCGAATGCGCGCGCGAGGCGTTCGCCGAATACGGTCCCGAGGCGCCCCTCGACGAGGTCGCGCGCCGCGCCGCGGTGGGGCCGGGCACCCTCTACCGGCACTTTCCCAACCGGGACGCGCTCATCGAGGCCGTCTATCGATCGAGCATCGAGGCGTTGGCCGAACTCGCCGACGAGCTGACCGAAACCCTCCCCCCGCTCGAGGCCCTGGAGCAGTGGTTCCGCGCCCAGGTGCGGTTCGTGATGGACAAACGCAGTCTGGCGGTGACTCTCAAGGCCGCCATCGACCGCGGATCGCAGACCTTCACGCTGTGCTCGAATCTGATCACCGACGCCGCGACTTCGGTCCTGCAACCGGCCCAGGAAGCCGGGTTGATCCGCCCGGAGATCGAACCACGCGACCTGTTGCGCCTGGGCCACGGGATCGGCGTCGCGTGCGAGACATCACCCGATGCGGCCGAACGGCTGATCACGGTCACCCTGGCCGGCCTGCGGACCACCGGCTGAGCCGATATTCGATTGCCCGCCGCGATCGGTGGCCGTAGCCTCGCTCCGTTTTCCATTCATCCATTCGGAAGGGAGTGAACACGTGCAACCACTGACCGAACGCGAGATCCGCTCGTCGTTCGTGAACTGTTCCAAGGGCGATGCCAAACGCATGCCGGTCCCCCGGGATCTCGACGCGCAACCGTGGGACGACCTGGACTTCTTCGGCTGGAACGATCGGTCGATGCCGGGCCGCGCATATCTGGTGACCCCGCAGGACGATCGACTGGTCGGCGTGGCCCTGCGCTACGAGACGGGCGTATCCGGCCGGGCCCAGCTGTGCTCGATCTGCCTGACCACACATACCGGTAGCGGCGTGTCGCTGCTCACCGCGCACAAGGTCGGCGACTCCGGGCGGCGCGGCAATTCGGTCGGCATCTACATGTGCACCGATCTCGCCTGTTCGCTGTACGCGCGCAACAAGAAGCGTCCGGCGCTGGGCAACCGCTACCGCGAGGATCTGACCGACGAGGAGAAGGCCGAGCGGGTGCGCACGAACCTGCGCGCATTCGTGGAGCGTCTCTACAGCTGACCGGCCAGGACAGCGCCCACCCGATCGAACGGAGGTAGATGCCGTGCGCCGACACTCGAGGACCGCGCCGCAGCCCTGATGCCCCGAGCCCGCCGGACTCGGGGCATTTTCATGTCCCGCGAAGACCCCTGTCCACCGAAGATCATCCCCTCCGGCGGCCTTTATTCCGGCGCCGATATCAGATATCGCTGCACCGTCGTGCCGATCTCGGCGACGATCTGCTCCCTCGTCAGTGCCACCACCGGCGGCAGCCGCAAGACGTAGCGGCACAGCGCCAAGCCCAGAATCTGTGTGACCACCAGACCGGCTCGCCGCGGCGCGTCGGCGGGGTCGCCGACCCGGGTCACCATGGGCATCAGCTGTTCGGCGAAGACACGTTGAAACCGTTGCACCACAGCATCATCCGCCACCGAGGAACGCAACAGCGTCATCAGTAGTTCGTTACCCGGCGGTGTCTCCCACAGTTCCAGGAAGCGCCGGGCGATCGTCTCGCCGAGCGCGTCCTCGCCGACCGAGGCCAGATCCGGCAGACCGAGATCGACATCGAGCGCCGCGTCGAACAGGCCGTCCTTGTTGCCGTAATACCGCATCACCATCGACGGATCGATGCCGGCGTCGGCGGCGATCGCCCGGATGGTCGCCTTGGCGAATCCCTCCCGTGCGAAGTGCCGGCGAGCCGCCGACAGAATCGCCGCACGAGTGACGTCCGAGCGGCGTGGCACAGTCTCTTCACTCATGCCTGCAACCGTAGGTCAACAACTGTTGACTTTCCATCTCGGGGCGGTTTATATTCGATGTCAACAGTCGTTGGCCAACACAAGTTGGCAGTCTCTCGGGAGTAGTCATGAGCAGCACAGTTCCCACCACCGCCGCAGTAGTCATCGTCGGCGCGGGACCCGCCGGGCTCACCGCCGCGATCGCGCTCGCCGATGCCGGCGCCGACGTGGTTCTGCTGGATCGACTGGCCGCCGGGGCGAACACCTCCCGGGCGGCGGTCGTGCACGCCCGGACCCTCGAGGTGCTGGACGAATTCGGCATCGCCTCGACCCTGCACGATCTGGGACTCGAGGTACCGCGCTTCGTCCTACACGACGGCGCCGACCGGCTGGCCACCGTCGGCTTCTCCGACCTGCCGACGCCGTTCCCCTACACGTTGATGGTCGGGCAGGAGACCACCGAGGCGGTCCTGCTCGACCGGCTGCATCGGGCCGGCGGACAGGTTCTGCGGCCCGTGGAGGTCACGGCGGTGATCCCCGGCGAGGCGTCGGCGACCGTCGAATTCACCGACGCCGCAGGGCAATCCGGATCGATCCAGGCCCGCTACGTGATCGGCGCGGACGGGATGCACAGCCGGGTACGCGAGGCGGCGGGAATCGGATTCACCGGCGCCACCTATCCGGAATCGTTCGTCCTGGCGGATGTGCGGATGGACTGGCCCGCTCCGCGCGACGAGGTGTCGCTGCACGTCTCGCCGGAAGGCGTCACCGTCGTCGCACCCCTGCCCGACACCGAGCACGATCGTTTCCGCATCGTCGCCACCGTCGCCGAGGCGCCCGAACATCCCACCCGCGCGCAGGTACAGGCACTGCTGGACGCCCGCTGCCCGGGCGCCACGGTACGAGAGGTGCTGTGGAGCTCACGTTTCCGCGTGCACCACCGGGTTGCCGACCACTACCGCGCCGGGCGGATCCTGCTCGCCGGAGATGCCGCCCACGTGCACAGCCCCGCCGGTGGGCAGGGAATGAACACCGGCATTCAGGACGCCGCCCTACTGGGCACGCTGCTGGCCCGGGTCCTGCGCGGTGAACCCGACACGCTGCTCGACGAGTACGAGCGCACCCGCCGCCCGGTCGCGCTGGACGTGGTCGCCTTCACCGATCGCATGACCCGGATGGCGACCCTGCGCCCGCGGCCGGCGCGCCTGCTGCGCAATACCGCGATCCGCCTCGTCACCCGCGTTCCGGCGGTGCGCACGACGCTGGCCTACCGGCTCGCCGAACTCGCCAACCGGTGACATGCGCTCAGGCGCAGGCCAATCCGAACTCCGCGGTCGCGGTCCGGCCGGCCACCACATCGACCTTCTTGGCGGTGTCGGTGGCCAACCGGCATCCCATCGGCACCGACGTCACCTGCACCTGATAGCAGTCGGCGGCGACATCCTGGTGGGCCTTGCCGTCCCGGCCGGTGGTCAGGGTCGCCAGCACCGAACCGGCCTGACAGGTGGTGACGCCCGCGGCGAGGCCGGCGGCGGCGTACTTCTCGGGACCGTGGGTGGCCACCACCTCGATCGTGCCGTTGGTGCCGTGGTCGGCAGCCGCGGGCGCGGACGCGGGCGCCGATGTACCCGCCGGTGCGCGGTCGGCCTCGGCGGAGCAGGCGAGCGCGGGCAGTACAGCGGCACACAGCGTCATCGCGAACAGTATGCGGCGCACCTGGTCTCCTCTCACCGGATGAATGTCGCTCTCACTGTAGGCGACCGACCGTCCGGACCGTCGCACATGCGCGGCGATCCGGCATCCGATTCGGTCCCGGTGAGCGGGAACGGATTTGGCGAATCGCGAGTGTCGCGCGGTAGACGGAATTACCGTCGTCGCAGCCGAACGCAGTTCCCCGAAAGGATCCGGCATGAAATTGATGTACGCCCTCTGGGGGCCGGATCTCGCGGATATCCTCCACGCACCGGATTTCCACCGGCGGCTGGCCGCCGCGGGGGCGACCGAACTGCAGGTCAACATCGGCGATGCCGACGTCGCGGCCGCACAACTGCGGGTGAGCACCTACGACGAACCGGTCGCCGCGATCGTCGCCGTCTGGAGCGAAGGGCAGAACGGGCCGATCACCGATGTGCTCAGCGGCGTCGCCGAGCGGATCAACGGCTGGATCGTGGAGGAACGCGAACCGCTCACCACCGCGCGACCCCCGGACGGAACCCGCTACGACGCACTGGCCAATATCGCGCTGCTGCGGATTCCGAAGGAACTGAGCCGCGCCGAATGGCTGCACAACTGGCAGGATCGGCATACGACAGTGGCGATCGAAACCCAGGCCACCTTCGGTTATGTGCAGAACACGGTGGTCGCCGCGGTGACTCCGGGGCCGCGGGTGGACGCGCTGGTCGAGGAATTGTTCCCGATGGATGCGATGACCGACCAGCACGCGTTCTGGGGCAGCGGTGGTGACGACGCGGAGTCGCAGCGCCGCGCCGGTCGCATGATGGCCAGCGTCGCGACCTTCGGCGCCGATCGCGACCTCGACGTCATCCCGACCAGCAGGTACCGCTACGACCTGACCGCCTCGTAGCGGATCAGAGCAGCCCCGCCTCGCGCATCAGCGCCTCGACCCGGACCGGGTCGAGGTCGCTCGGATTCACGCGCGGCGGGTCCAGTGAATCCAGCGGCGGCAGCGCCGGGTCGGCGGGTACGCCGGGGGCCACCGGATACTCCATGGCCGCACCGCCGCTGAGCAGACCCTGACCGGCCGCGGCCGTCACGAATCGCACGAACCGCTGCGCGTCGGCGGCGTGCCGGCTCGACTTCAGCACGCCCGCACCGGACAGCGAGAGGTATCCGCCCGGGTCGCCGCCGCGGAAATAATGCGGCACCGAGGGACCGGTGATCCGCTCGGGCGCGAGCTGCGCGCGGTACCAGTCGGTGGCGAAGACCAGCGCGCCGCCGACTCCGCCCGCGCCGACGGATTTCAGTGCGGCGAAACCGTTCGGCGCGACGGACGCGTTGTCCTTCACCCCGTGCAGCCACGCGCGCGTGGCGTTCTCGCCGGCGAGTTCCAGCAGCGCCGCGACGATCGCCTGGAAATCCGCGCCGTGCGGATCCGTGGTCCAGCGGCCGTGCCACTGTGGCTGTTGCAGGTCCAGCAACCCGGCGGGCAGCTCGGCGGGCGGAATCTCGGCCGGATGGGCAACGAAAGCCGTTGCGCGCGCGGCGATTCCGGTCCAGTGACCCGAATTCGGGCGGAACCGTTCCGGCACCTGCGTGAGGGTGGCGGGGTCGAGGTCGGCGAACAGCCCGGCGCGTTCGATCCGGGCCATGGCCGGTGAATTCTCGGTGACAACCACATCGGCGGGCGATCGATCCCCCTCGGCCAGCACCTGGTCGGCGACTTCGGCATCGGCGCCGGCGCGCAGCGTCACCCGGATTCCGGTCTGCTCGGTGAAAAGGTCGGCCCACTGCCGGGTCAGGCGTTGATCGTGCGCGTTGTAGACCACGATCTCCGGCGCGTCCGACGACGCCGAACAGGCGGTGACCAGCGCCGAGGCGGCCAGCGCCACCACGCCGAGCACGAGTTTCCATCGGGTGCGTTCGTGCTGCTGCGCCGTTGCCATGGACCGTCCTTCCGATCGGAAATTGCGCCGAGGCGACCGGCTAGCCAACCTACCGGGTGGGTTCGCGACACGAAACGCGGTATGGCGCCGTTCTGGGTAGGGTCGGCTTCGGATCGGAACCGACCACTCCGAGGGAGCGACGATGACCTGCTGCGGGCCGAATCGCCGCCGGCTGCTCGCGGCTCTGGCCGCGGCGGCCGCCGCACCGCTCGTACTCCCGGGTTCGGCTCGGGCCCAGGCTGATTCACTGCGCGCGACCGATCTCGAGGTGGTCACGATCACCGACACGTCGGCGATCATCACCTGGACGACCCTCGCCGCCGATGCGTCGGGAGCTCCGGTGCCGGTCGATGCGGGCACCGAAATCTGTTTGGCTCCTGCGGATTCCACCGGCCCCGCCCGGACGGTTGCCGTGGCGAGCGCCGATCGGACGCCGTATCACTACGCGCAGATCGACGGTCTGGAACCGGGGCGGCGGTATCGATTCGAGGCATGGTCGGACGGCGTGCGGGCGGTACCGGCGCCGGAGCTGGTCACCCATCTGCCGGGCGCACCCGAATGCACCGGCGAATTCACCACTCTGGTCGCTCCCCCGGGCCGGCTGCTGCGCACCCTCGCTCTGTGCAACGACGTGCACATCGGTGAGGAGACCAGCGGCATCATCGCCGCCGGCCTGCCGCCGGGTGTGCGGCAGGAACCGGGACTGCCGCCCTACCCCGAGGTGATGCTGGGGGCGTTGCTCGACGATCTACGCCTACCGGATCGCGGCGCCGACCATCTGATCCTGGCCGGTGATCTGACCGCGGAAGCTACTCCCGAGCAGACCCGGACCATACGAAACCGGCTGGACACCTGGGGAATCGAGGGGCGCGACTGGTTCGCCGCGCGCGGCAATCACGACCGGCCGCATACCGGCGCCGACTACGCCGCCTGCCCGGCGGTGACCGCCGATCACCACGACTGCTGGGGCGAATCCTTCCTTCCCCCGGAGCAATTCAGCGAGCACAGGCTCGGCGGGTTGCGGCTGATCGGGCTCGACACCACCGAACTCGACGGATCCGGGGGCAGTATCGGTCCCGGGCAATTCGATCGCCTGCGGGAGTCGCTGAACCGCGACCCCGATCGGCCGACGGTCGTCTTCGGACATCATCCGGTCACCGCGGAATCGGGCCTGACCAATCTCGCCGGGCCGAATTTCGTGCTGAATCGATCGGACGCGCTCACCCTGCAACAGCTGTATCAAGCGACGCCCGGGGTGTTCTTCCACCATGCGGGCCATACCCACCGCAATCGCCGCACCCGGCCCGACATCCCGCTCCGGGTGGAATTTCTGGAAGTGGGCGCGGTGAAGGAGTATCCGGGCGGCTACACCCTGCTGCGCCTCTACGAGGGCGGCTACATGGTCAATTTCTACAAAACCCGCACCCCGGACGCCCGGCGGTGGAGCACCCGCAGCCGGGCGGAATATCTCGGATTGATGCCCGAATACACACTGGGCAGCACCGCCGATCGCAACCATGTTGTCCTCGGTGATCTTTCGGGACTGTCCTGAATCACCGATTCGGCGACTCCGGACCGCAGCGTGGGAGCGGACGGGCAAATACACTCGGCGGTATGGCCGCACCTCGCCCGCTTCCGCTGGACCCCATCGAAGAGGCCCACCGCCAGTGGACCTCGCACGGCTGGGGCGATGTCGCCGACGGGATGGCGGCGGTGACCTCCCTGGTGCGTGCCCAGCAGATCGTGATGGCCCGGGTGGACGAGGCACTGCGCCCGTCGGGATTGACCTTCTCCCGCTACGAACTGCTGACGCTGCTCAGCTTCAGCAAGACCGGGGCCCTGCCGATGGCGACGGCCAGCGCCCGGCTGCAGGTTCACCCGACGAGTGTCACCAATACCGTCGATCGGCTCGAAGCCGCCCAACTGGTCAAACGAGTACCACACCCCAGCGACCGCCGGGCAACCCTGATCGAGATCACGGCCGCCGGGCGCGATCTGGCGGCGGCGGCCACCCGGGAGTTGAACGAGAAGGTCTTCGCCCGGCCGGGATTGCCCCCGGAGCGTCTCCACCTGCTGCTGCAGTTGCTGGCGGAATTCCGGCGCGAGGCGGGGGACTTCGACAGCGGCGACACACCGACTCGCTGGGCCTGACCACCGGGTTGCCGGCATTCCGGCAGCGACATCCCGGGGCGCTGCCTTCCCATCGGCGGCCGAAAGGTTCACCATGGACGCCATGGTGCTGGTCCTGGGCGTGTCGGCGGGCGCTGGTGGCGCGCGCGCCATGCTCACCCACTCCGATCAGCCCCATCTGCCGCCGATCGATCGCTGCGTGGTCGCTCGTCGCGCGGGAGCCGGGGTCGAGGAGCCGGTCTTCCAGGCCATCGACGCGATGCGGGCCTCCGCGGCCGACCGCGACGAATTCGTCACCGGCATCGCCGTCACCTCACGCTGCGCCCTGCACGCCGAGGCCATCCGGGCCGCGGCCGGACGCAGCCGGCTCACCATCATCGACGAACCGCCGGCACAGCTGCGCTATCTACGGTTCAGCGGACAGCTGCCCGACGAGGGTGCGGTGCTGCTCTACGACCTCGGCAGCTCCGGGCTCACCCTCACCGAGGCCGATTGCCGCACCCAGGCCATTCTGGCCGGTAAGCGCAGCACCCTCCTGGGCGGCGACGGCCACGACGCCCTGCTGCGCTGGCATCTCGCGCACGGCGGTGTCGAGATCGACAATGCCACCGGGCGCGAATACAAGGAACAGCTCAGCGGCACCCGGGTGGTGACCGCCGGCGATCCCCGCTCGGGCATGCGAATCGTGGTGACCCGCAGCGACTTCCACGATCTGGTCGTGGCCGGAATCCACCATTCGGTGTCGTATGTACGGCAGTTGATCGAGGAGACCGGGGTCCCGCCGCGGGCGGTGGCGCTGCTCGGCGGCTGCACACGCAGCCCGAGTATCCGCGAGTCGCTCGAGCAGCTGCTGGATCTGCCCGTGATCTACGATCCGGAGCCCGATTTCGTCTCCGCTCGCGGCGCGGTACTGATGACCACCGAACAACCGTCGGCGCGCCGGGTGCGCGGTATCCGATTCACCCCGCCGCAGTGCGGATCGGCGGCCTCGACGCCGCGACCGGCGGTCTCGCGGCGCAAGGTGGTCGCGGCGCTGGCGGTGACCGCGGCGCTCGGCGCGACGGTCACCGGCTTGCTGGTCACCGGGCACGATGCGGCGCGGCCCGCGCACGACGGCACACCGGCGCGTCCCGTGGAGGTCGCGGGCAGCAGTGCCGAACCCGCACCCGGGAAGTGACGGCGGATCATCCGTCCAGTTTGACGGTCGCCTTCTCCGCGGCCGTCGCCGCGGCGCACGGGTCCGGGGCGGCGAGGCGGGAGCGGTTCTGCACCCAGTAGGTGACGGTCCCGGAATCGGCGGCCGAGACCCCGCAACTGCCGGGATCCCGGGGATCGTGCCAGATGAGCCCACCGAAACTGCCGATCACCAGATGCTCGGTGCGGTAGCCGAGCGCCGCGGCGACCTGGCCGTCGCGCAACAGCGAGTCCTGCGCGAACCAGGCATAGGTGATATCGACGACGCCGCCGTCCGGGTAGTTGCCCTCCCAGGCACAGACGGTCGGTCCGCCCTCGCGGTGAACGGCGATGGCGTGCACCAGATTCGCGATCTCGGCATCGGTTTCCGGGCCACACCCCTGCAGGAGTTCGTCCTCGGCCTGCACCGGCCGCTGCGCGGGCGTCGGCCCCGAGGAACATCCCGCCGCGGCGGCGATCAAGGCCACCGCGACGAGGAGCCGGCGCGCTCGGCGCACCGTCGTCACCCCGCCTTCGCCAGGGTCGCCGCGGCCAGCTGCCGCACGGCCGAACAGGCTTGTGCCGCAGCCGGTTGCGGCTCGTCGGCACGCCAGTCGACGAAATCCGCGGCACCGGAATCGACGGCGGCCTCACACCACTGCGGCGTGGAGAAGATCCGGCCGGTGTGGTCGCCGATCCGCAGCGGCACCGCTTGGGCCGCGGGGTCGGTGGCGGTATGCGCGGCGATCGGACTGGCGCGGAACCATTCGAAGGTCACCGCGGTGCCGGCGGCCGCCTCCCACCGGCAGCGCAGCGGGTTGGCCGAAACCTGCTGTAACCCGGAAATGCCTGTTGCGGCAGCGACATCCGCATCGGTGGCGGACCCGCACTCGGCGACCGCCAATGCCTGCGCGGAGACCGGCGCCGGGGCCGGACTCGTCGTGGCCGGTGTGGGCCCGGACGCGCCACATCCCGCCACCACCACAGCGGTGGCCACCGTGATCACGGCGACTACCCATCTCACGCCGATGAGCGTACGGGAATTCCCGGGCACGCGACCGCTCGTGACGAGGCTGCTCAGCGGTGTTCGAAGTTCGCCGCGCGCTTCTCCACGAAGGCGGTCATGCCCTCGGTCTGATCCTCGGTGGCGAACAGCGAGTGGAACACCCGGCGCTCGAAACGCAGGCCCTCGGTGAGCGTGGTCTCGTACGAGCGGTTCACGGCCTCCTTGGCGATCATCACCGACGGCAGCGACATGCCGGCGATGGTCTCGGCGACCTCGCGCGCGGTGGACAGCAGTTCCGCCGCCGGGACGACGCGGGCCACGAGCCCGGCGCGTTCGGCCTCCTCGGCGTCCATATTGCGGCCGGTGAGAATCAGATCCATGGCTTTGGCCTTGCCGACCGCGCGGGTCAGGCGCTGGGAGCCGCCCATACCGGGAATCACACCCAGCTTGATTTCCGGCTGCCCGAACTTCGCGGTGTCGGCGGCGATCAGGATGTCGCACATCATCGCCAGCTCGCAGCCGCCGCCGAGGGCGTATCCGGCCACCGCCGCGATGATCGGCTTGCGGAATGCGCCGACCCGGTCCCAGCCCTGGAAGAAATCGGCGAGGAACATGTCCATATAGGACTTGGACTGCATCTCCTTGATATCGGCGCCGGCGGCGAACGCCTTCTCCGAACCGGTCAGCACCACCGCGCCGATGCCGGCATCGGCCTCCACCTCGTCGAGTGCGGCGGTGATATCGGTGAGCACCTGCGTATTCAACGCGTTGAGTGCCTTCGGCCGATTCAGGGTGATCACCGCGACGCGTCCGGTGCGCTCCAGCAGAATGGTTTCGAAGTCGGTCACTGTTTCCCTTTCTCGGCTACTCGCCGGAATCCTGGCCCGGCTTCGCGCCGGAACGGCGGCGAATATCGGTGACGATAGCGGAGAAGTCCAGGTCCCCCGCCGACCGGTTGAACTGCTCGTAGATCTCGGCCGCCAGCAGACCGAACCGTCCCTCGACATCGTTGTCGCGCAGGGCGTTCGCGGCCAAGCCCAGGTCCTTGTTCATCAACGCGGTGGCGAATCCGGGCCGGTACTCGTTGTTCGCCGGGCTGGTCGGCACCGGGCCGGGCACCGGGCAATAGGTGGTCAGCGACCAGCACTGGCCCGAGGCGGTGGAGACCACGTCGTAGAACTTGTCGTGGGTGAGGCCGAGCTTCTCGCCCAGCACGATCGCCTCGGACAGCCCGATCATCGAGATGCCCAGCATCATGTTGTTGCAGATCTTGGCGGCCTGGCCCACGCCCGCGCCGCCGCAGTGCACGACCTTGCCGCCCATCACGTCCAGCACCGGCTGCGCCGCGGCGAAATCGTCGGCCTCGCCGCCGACCATGAAGGTCAACGTGCCCGCGGTGGCACCGCCGACGCCACCCGACACCGGCGCGTCCAGGGCCCGATGTCCCGCTGCCACAGCGACTTCCGCGGCGCGCTTGGCGTCGGCGACGTCGATGGTGGAACAGTCGATGAACAGGGTGCCGGGCTTGGCGGACGGCAGTACGTTGTCGTAGACGTCGAGCACGATGCGGCCGTTGGGCAGCATGGTGATCACGATCTCGGCCTCGGTCACGGCCGCCGCGGCGGTGTCGAAGACCTCCGCCCCGTCGGCGCGGGCCTGTTCCTGCGCGGCCGACACCGGGTCGTAGGCCAGTACCTGATATCCGGCCCGCACCAGATTCGCCGCCATCGGGCCGCCCATATGCCCGAGGCCCAGGAAGGCCACCTTCGTCACGTTCGTCACTCCTGTGCTCCGCTCAGTCCGAGTTCCCGGTCGCCCAGACCGGCGAAATAGCTGTCCACCAGCGCCTCCGACACCTCCGCGAAGGTGGCGGGCGACCACTGTGGGTTGCGGTCCTTGTCGACCACCTGGGCACGGATGCCCTCGACCAGATCGTGCGTGGTCAGCGCGGCCACCGAGACCCGGTATTCCTCGTCCAGCGCCTGTTCCAGGTTCGCCGCCGCGCGGGCGTTGCGCAGGGAACGCAACGTCACCTTCAGTGCCACCGGCGATTTCGACAGCACGTCGCCGGCCGCCTTGGCTGCCTCGGGGGCGTCGTGGCGCTGCAACCGCGCGACGATCTCCTCTACCGTGTCGGCGCTGTAGCAGGCGTCGATCCACGACCGCTGCGCGGCAAGGTCCGACACCGGTGCGGGCTGCGCGACGGCCGCGATCGCGGCGTCGGCATCGGTGCGGCGCAGTTCGGCCAGCAGATCCGGAATGCGTTCGGCGGGAACGAAATAGTCGGCGAACCCGGCCGCGATCGCATCTCCGGCGCCCATGCGCGCCGTCGTCAGGGCGACGTGAGTACCCAGTTCACCCGGTGTGCGCGCCAGCAGATACGTACCGCCCACATCGGGGATGAAACCGATACCGGTCTCGGGCATGCCGACCATCGACCGCTCGGTCACGATGCGGCGGTTGCCGTGGGCGGACAGTCCCACGCCGCCACCCATCACGATGCCGTCCATAACGGCCACATACGGTTTCGGATAGTTCCCGATCAAGGCGTTGAGAATGTACTCGTCGCGCCAGAACCGGCCGCTCGGCGAATCGGCGCTGTCGTGGCGCGAAATGCCGTGCGCCACCGCGTTCTTCGCGTCGGTGTGGATGGCGACGATATCGCCGCCCGCGCACAGCCCACGTTCCCCCGCGCCGGTCAGCACCACCGTGCGGACCTCGTCGTCGACGGCCCACTCGCGCAGGGTCGACAGAATCGCCTGCGCCATCGGATGATTGAGCGCGTTGATGGCCTTGGGCCGGTTGAGCGTGATCAGGCCCACGCCGTCGCGCTTGTCGAACAGTACTTCTGCTTCGGTCATGTCTTTCCTTATGCTGTATCCGCTCGGCATGAGCGGGCGCCCTCCGTGGTTACGCAGGCTGCCGCCTCCGGGCGCTGACCGCTCATGCCGCGCCGACTACCGAGCGGGCCACCACGACCCGCATGATCTCGTTGGTTCCCTCGAGAATCTGGTGCACGCGCAGGTCGCGCACGATCTTCTCGATTCCGTACTCGGCCAGATAGCCGTAGCCACCGTGCAATTGCAGGGCCTTGTTGGCCACTTCGAATCCGGCATCGGTGGTGAAGCGCTTGGCCATCGCGCACAACTCCACCTTGTCGGCGGCGTCGGCGTCGAGGGCGGCCGCCGCCCGCCACAGCAGGGTCCGCGCCGCCTCCAGCGAGGTGCGCATATCGGCGAGGTCGAACTGCAGCGCGGCGTTGTCGAGCAGCCGGGCCCCGAATGCCTTGCGCTGGGCCATATATGCCACGGTCCGGTCCAGCGCGGTCTGTCCGCCGCCGAGGGAGCAGGCCGCGATGTTGAGCCGGCCGCCGTTGAGGCCGTTCATCGCGATCCGGAAGCCGTTGCCCTCACCGCCGAGCAGATTCGCGGCCGGCACCCGGGCCTCGTCGAGGATGACCTGCCGGGTCGGCTGAGCGTTCCAGCCCATCTTCTTCTCGTTGGCGCCGAAGGAGAGTCCGGGCGTATCCGCGGGCACGATGAACGCCGAGATGCCGCGGGCGCCGGCGTCGTCGGTCCGCGCCATCAGCACATACACATCGGTGCTGCCCGCACCGGAGATGAACTGCTTGACCCCGGTGAGCAGATAGTCGTCGCCGTCGCGAACGGCCCTGGTGCTCAGCGCCGCCGCGTCCGAGCCGACGCCCGGTTCGGTGAGCGCGTAGCTGGCCAGCAGATCCATCGAGGTCAGCCCCGGTAACCAGCGGTTGCGCTGGGCCTCGGTGCCGTAGCTGTCGATCATCCACGCGGCCATGTTGTGGATGGAGATGTAGGCCGCGATCGCCGGGCAGCCGGTGGCGAGCTGTTCGAAGATCCGCACCGCGTCCACGCGGCGCAGACCGGAACCGCCGACGTCCTCACCGACGTAGATGCCGCCCATGCCGAGCGAGCCGGCCTTGCGCAGCACATCGATCGGGAAGTGCTTGTGCTCGTCCCATTCCAGCGCGTTCGGGGCGAGCAGTTCGTCGGCGAAACTGCGCGCGGTGTCCACGATCGCCTGTTCGTCCTCGTCGAGTACGAACATCGCTCAGTCCATCGTGGGGATGACGAAGTGATCGGCACCGGCCCCTGCGGCCGGTTCGGTCCGCAGGCCCTGCGGCCAGCGCTGGGTGACCGTCTTGGTCTTGGTGTAGAAGCGGATCGAGTCGGGACCGTGCTGGTTCAGGTCGCCGAAGCCGGACGCCTTCCAGCCGCCGAAGGTGTGATACGCGATCGGCACCGGAATCGGGACGTTGACGCCGACCATGCCGACCTGCACGCGCGCGGCGAAATCGCGGGCGGTGTCGCCGTCGCGGGTGAAGATCGCGACGCCGTTGCCGAATTCGTGCTCGCTCGGCAGGCGCAGCGCCTCCTCGTAGTCGGCGGCGCGCACGATCGCGACCACCGGGCCGAAGATCTCCTCCTTGTAGATCCGCATCTCGGGGGTGACGCGGTCGAACAGCGTTGCGCCGACGAAGAATCCGTCCTCGGCGCCCGCGACCTTCAGTCCCCGGCCGTCGACCACCAGCTCGGCGCCCTCGTCGACACCGATCTGCACGTAGTTGTTCACGCGGTCCACACCGTCGCGGCCGACCAGCGGGCCGAAGTCCGCGCCCGGATCGTCGGAGCGGCCGACGTTCAGCTTGCCGATGCGCTCGACGAGCTTGGCGCGCAAGCGATCCGCGGTCTCCTCGCCGACCGGCACCGCCACCGAGATGGCCATGCAGCGTTCGCCCGCCGAGCCGTAACCGGCGCCGATCAGCTGGTCGGCGACATCGTCGAGGTCGGCGTCCGGCATGACGATCGCGTGGTTCTTGGCGCCGCCGAAGCACTGGGCGCGCTTGCCGTTCGCGGTGGCGGTCTCGTAGATGTACTGCGCGATCGGGGTGGAGCCGACGAAGCCGACGGCCTTGATCCGCTCGTCGTTCAGCAGCGTGTCGACCGCCTGCTTGTCGCCGTTGACGACGTTGAACACACCGGCCGGCAGCCCGGCCTCGCCGAACAGTTCGGCCAGCCGCAGCGGCACCGAGGGGTCGCGCTCGGACGGCTTGAGCACGAAGGCGTTACCGCAGGCCAGCGCCGGTCCGGCCTTCCACAGCGGGATCATGGCCGGGAAGTTGAAGGGGGTGATGCCGGCGACCACACCGAGCGGCTGCCGCATCGAATAGACGTCGATCCCGGTGCCCGCGCTCTCGGTGTACTCCCCCTTGAGCAGATGCGGAATGCCGATCGCGAATTCGATCACCTCGAGCCCGCGCTGGATATCGCCCTTGGCGTCGGGAATGGTCTTGCCGTGCTCGCTCGACAGCAGCGCGGCCAGCGAATCCATCTCGTCCTGGACCAGGGCGACGAACTTCATCAGCACCCGGGCCCGCTTCTGCGGGTTGAACGCGGCCCATGTGCGCTGCGCCTCGGCGGCATTCGCGATGGCCGCCTCGACCTCGGACACACTGGCCAGCGGCACCCGCGCCTGAATCTGCCCGGTGCTGGGGTCGTAGACGTCGCCGAAGTTACCGGAGGTCCCGGCCACCCGCTGCCCGCCGATGAAATGAGTGAGTTCGCGAACCATGCCAGTCCTGTTCTCGATGTGGTCGATGCCTGCCACGCCGGAGCCGACGCAGTACGCGGCCATCCTATAGTTGGATGTCCAAGTATCGGAAGTCATGTGATTTATGCCACCGATGGCGTCGTGGTCCGCATCACAGTACAGTTGATTTGACGTCCTACTATCGGGACGCCAAGCGTAGGCGCCCGGCGGTCCCACGCCGGCCTCTGGTGGAGGATTACATGGCCGACCTGCACGTTCCGGTCCATCCCGTCCGTTTCGTCACGTCCGCGGCCCTGTTCGACGGCCACGATGCGGCGATCAACATCATGCGGCGCATCCTGCAGTCGCAGGGGGCCGAGGTGATCCATCTGGGCCACAATCGGGCGGTCCACGAGGTGGTCGACGCGGTGCTGACCGAGGACGTCCAGGGTGTGGCCGTCAGTTCGTATCAGGGCGGGCACGTCGAATACTTCGAATATCTGGCGACCGCGCTGCGCGAGGCCGGGGCGGGGCACGTCAAGATCTTCGGCGGGGGCGGCGGCGTGATCGTCGCGGAGGAGATCGAACGGCTGGCGGCGGCGGGGGTGCGCATCTTCTCCCCCGAGGACGGCCAGCGACTCGGCCTGCCCGGCATGATCAACGAACTCGTCCGGGCCTGCGATGTGGATCTGTCGACCGAACCGGCCGCCATCGAGGCGGTGCTCGCGGGTGAGCGATATGCGCTGGCGCGCACCATGACCTGCCTGCAGGCCGATGCGCTGCCCGCGGCGGATCTGGACGAACTCCGGGCCGCTGCCGCCGGCCGGACCGTGCCGGTGCTCGGCATCACCGGCACAGGCGGATCCGGAAAGTCCTCGCTCACAGACGAACTCGTGCGACGGTTGCGCACCGATCAGCAGGACAAACTGCGGGTGGCGATCCTCGCCGTCGACCCGACCCGGCGCCGCGGCGGCGGCGCACTGCTGGGTGACCGCATCCGGATGAACTCGCTCGACAGCGAACACGTCTACTTCCGCTCGCTGGCCACCCGTGGGGCACACGAATTGCCGACCAATATCGACGCGATGATCCTGGCCTGCAAGGCGGCCGGATTCGATCTGGTGATTCTCGAGACGCCCGGTATCGGCCAGGGCGATGCGGCGATCATCGACCACGTCGACATCTCGATGTATGTGATGACCCCGGAGTTCGGCGCGGCCTCTCAGCTCGAGAAGATCGACATGCTCGATTTCGCCGATGTGGTGGCGATCAACAAGTTCGAGCGTCGCGGCGCCGAGGATGCGCTGCGGGACGTCTCGCGCCAGCTCGTGCGCAACCGTGAGGCGTTCGGGTCGGCGCCGGAGGATATGCCGGTATTCGGCACCAGCGCAGCGACATTCAACGACGACGGGGTGACCGCGCTCTATCAGCATCTGGCCGGGCTGCTCGGTGCGCGCGGCCTGCCGCTGGAGACCGGGGTGCTGCCGCGGGTCGACACCCGCGCCTCCACCCGATTCGCGCAGATCATTCCGCCGGGGCGGGTGCGCTACCTGGCCGAGATCGCCGAGACCGTGCGCGATTACCACACCGAGACCCGGCGGCAGGTGGTCGCGGCCCAGCGGGTGCAGCGCTTCGAACAGGTGCTGGCGGAACTGCCGGCGGGGGCTACCGACGATCCGGCCGGCACGGAAGACGCGACGGCGGAAGATCTCTCGGCCGCGAAACGGACGGTGTCCGGATTGCTCGCGCGCGCGAGCGAGGGTCTCACCCCGGAATCCGCCGCGCTGCTGCGGGATTGGCCCGCCACCGTGGAGTCGTATCGCGGCGAGGAACAGGTGGTCCGGGTTCGCGATCGCGAGATTCGCACGCCGCTGCGACGGACCACGTTGTCGGACAACTCGATTCCGCGCGTGGCGCTACCGCGCTTCACCGATCACGGTGAGCTGCTGCGCTTCCTGCGCTCGGAGAATTTGCCGGGGCGCTTCCCGTTCACCGGCGGCGTGTTCGCGTTCAAGCGCGACAACGAGGATCCGGCCCGCATGTTCGCCGGCGAGGGCGATCCGTTCCGCACGAACCGGCGGTTCAAGGTGCTCTCGGAACACGCCGAGGCCAAACGCCTGTCGACCGCCTTCGACTCGGTGACCCTCTACGGTCACGATCCGGCCCCGCGGCCCGACATCTACGGAAAGGTCGGCACCTCGGGGGTTTCCATCGCCACCGTCGACGATATGAAGGCCCTCTACGACGGTTTCGACCTCAGCGCGCCCAGCACCTCGGTCTCGATGACCATCAACGGTCCGGCGCCGACGATTCTCGCCTTCTTCCTCAACACCGCGATAGATCAAGCGCTGCAACGGTTCCGGGAGGACAACGGACGTGAGCCGAGCAGCGACGAGGCCGCCGACCTGCGTGCCCGCACCCTCGCCACGGTGCGCGGCACCGTCCAGGCCGATATTCTCAAGGAGGATCAGGGGCAGAACACCTGCATCTTCTCCACCGAATTCAGCCTGCGCATGATGGCCGATATCCAGGAATGGTTCGTCCGCAACGGCGTGCGCAACTTCTACTCGGTATCGATTTCCGGCTATCACATCGCCGAGGCCGGCGCGAATCCGATCAGTCAGCTGGCGTTCACCCTGGCCAACGGATTCACCTATGTCGAGGCCTATCTGGCGCGTGGCATGGCCATCGACGATTTCGCACCGAATCTGTCGTTCTTCTTCTCCAACGGCATGGATCCGGAGTATTCGGTGATCGGGCGGGTGGCCCGGCGGATCTGGGCGATCACGATGCGCGACAAATACGGCGCCGACGACCGCTCGCAGAAGTTGAAGTACCACATTCAGACCTCCGGGCGTTCGCTGCACGCCCAGGAAATGAACTTCAACGATATCCGCACCACGCTGCAGGCCCTGATCGCCATCTACGACAACTGCAACAGCCTGCACACCAACGCCTACGACGAGGCGGTGACCACCCCCACCGAGGAATCGGTGCGGCGCGCCCTGGCCATCCAGTTGATCATCAACAAGGAATGGGGCCTGGCGATGAACGAGAATCCGCTGCAGGGCAGTTTCGTCATCGACGAACTGACCGATCTGGTGGAGGAGGCGGTGCTCGCCGAATTCGAGCGGATCAGCGAACGCGGCGGGGTGCTGGGCGCGATGGAGACCGGATATCAGCGCGGGCGCATCCAGGACGAATCGATGCGCTACGAACACCGCAAGCACGACGGCACGCTGCCCATCATCGGGGTGAACACGTTCCGCAATCCGAACGGGGAAACCCATCAGGTGCTGGAACTGGCCCGCGGTACCGAGGCCGAGAAACAATCGCAGCTGCGTCGCACCGAGGAATTCGTCACCGCGCATCGCGAGCCGGCGCAGGCGGCCCTGGCCCGGCTCGAGGCCGCCGCACGCGGCGACGACAATGTCTTCGACGTGCTGATGGACGCCGCGCGGGTCTGCACTTTGCAGCAGATCACCGACTGTTTCTTCACCGTCGGCGGGCAATACCGCCGCAATGTGTGACAAGGGTTCGGATGTGGCCCGCCGGTGTGTGCGGGCGTGTGACAATGCCGGAGAGCGGACAGTCGAACGCGACGGAAGGGCGCCATGGACCTCGCCGGTATCAGCGTTGTGGATGCGCACATCCATCAGTGGGATCCGCTGAACACTCCGCGGGATTTCAGCATGCTGGCGAAACTGTTCCGGTTCGTGCCCGTGCCGGTTGACAAAGCCGCTCGGCTCGCTCCCAAGCGGGACCGCGATTTCGTCGGCATTCCCGATGCGTACCTGCGGCCGTATCTGCCCGCGGATTACCGGGAGGACCTGGGCACGGTGCCGGTGGAGGCGCTGGTGCACATCGAGGTGGAGTGGGCCGGACGCGCGCCGGACGCCAAGGCCGACGAAACGCGGTGGGTGGCCAGCCTGCCGTTCGGGGTCGACACCCCGGCCCTGGGCGCGATCATCGGCAGCGGGGATCCGGCCGCGCCCGGGTTCGCCGAACTCATCGACAAGCATCAGTCCGCGTCACCGCTGTTCCGCGGTATCCGCACCATGGTCGCTCACCATCCGGACCCCGGGGTGCGGTCGTTCTGCCGGGCCGAGGGCGCACTGACCGAGTCGGCCTTCCTCGACGGCTTCGCGGTTCTGGCCGAACGCGGGCTGTCGTTCGAGGCCTGGGTCTACTCGCATCAGATCCCGCAGGTCTCCGCCCTGGCCCGGCGCTATCCCGAGGTCACCATCGTGCTCAACCATCTCGGCACACCCGCGGGGATATTCGGCCCGGTCGGCAAGAGCACCGGCACCCAACCGGGCCGGCGCCGCGAACTGTTCGTACAGTGGCGCGACGATATCGCCACGCTCGCAACCCATCCGAATGTGATGGCGAAGGTCAGCGGGCTGGCCATGCCGATCCTCGGCCATCCGGTGCCGATGCGCGGCCTACCGACACCCGTCTCCGACCTACTGGACCGCACCGCGCCGCTGTTGCACCACGCCTTCGACGTCTTCGGTGCGCAGCGGCTGATCTGGGGTTCGAATTACCCTGTGGACAAACCGATTACGAGTATCGCCAACGGCGCGCAGGCGGTGATCGACGTACTGGCCGACCGCGGCGGCAGCGCCGAGGAGCTCGAGCAGGTCTTCCGCACCAACGCCCAGCGAACCTACGGCATCGACGCGGAACTGCTGGCCTGAGGCCGGACCATTGACATCCCGGCCACCGCGCGGTTAATTGGTGGCAGGTGCGGCCAGTCAGGTGCCCTGGCCGAGGACGGCACGGGAGCAGTCATGGCCATCGACCACGAAGTGATCATCGTCGGCGCCGGATTTTCCGGTATCGGGGTGGCCATCGCGTTACGGAAGGCCGGCTTCCGGGACTTCCTCATCGTCGACGACGCCGACGGCGTGGGCGGCACCTGGCACTGGAACACCTACCCCGGCATCGCCGTGGACATCCCCTCGTTCAGCTATCAGTATTCGTTCGAGCAGAGCACCCGGTGGTCGCGCGTCTACGCACCCGGCCGGGAATTGAAGGACTACGCCGAACACTGCGTGGACAAGTACGGGCTGCGACCGCGCATCCGGTTCAGCACCACCATCACCGCCGCGGAATTCGACGAGGACGCCTCGGTGTGGACGCTGCGCACCAGCGACGGTGAGAGCTTGACCGCGCGCTACGTCGTCGGTGCGACCGGAGTGCTGACCCGGCCGAAACTGCCGGATATTCCTGGCGTGGAATCGTTTTCGGGCGTCACCATGCACACCTCACGCTGGGACCACGACCGGGACCTGCGCGGAAAGCGCGTGGCGATCATCGGTACCGGGGCCTCCGCGGTGCAGGTCATTCCCTCGATCGCCCCGGACGTCGCCGAGCTGACGGTATTCCAGCGCACGCCGATCTGGTGCCTGCCGCGGCCGGACGCAACGCTGCCCGCGCCCGCACGCTGGGCACTGCGGTATCTGCCCGGCGGACAGGCGGTTTCGCGCCTGGCGAGCCAGGCATTCGTCGAACTGACCTTCCCGTTGTCGGCGCACTACTATTCGAAGCTGCCCCTGGCCAAACTCGGCGAGCGCTCGGGACTGGCCCATCTGCGGCGCCAGGTGCGCGACCCGGCGATCCGGGACAAACTCACGCCGCGGTATGCGCTCGGATGTAAGCGGCCCGGTTTCTCCAACGATTACCTGCCGACGTTCAACCGCGACAACGTGACGCTGGAAACCGATCCGATCGCCGAGATCACCCCCACCGGCGTGCGCACGGCGAACGAAACCGAATACCCGGCTGACGTGCTGATCCTCGCAACGGGCTTCAAGGTCATGGAATCGGGCAACATGCCGACCTTCGAGATGACCGGCGTCGGCGGCCGTGATCTCGAGAAGTGGTGGGACGAGAACCGCCTGCAGGCCTACGAGGGCGTCAGCGTGCCGGGCTTTCCGAACTTCTTCTCGATCATCGGGCCCTACGGATACAACGGCGCGTCGTATTTCACGCTGATCGAGATGCAGACCCAGCACATTGTGCGGCTGTTGCGGCACGCCCGGAGCAAGCGGGCCGGCCGCGTCGAGGTCACCGCGGCGGCCAACGAACGATACTTCCGGGAGATGCTCGAACGCCGCGACGGACAGGTGTTCTGGCAGGACAGCTGCGCGGTCTCGAACAGCTACTACTTCGACAAACACGGCGATGTGCCGCTGAAACCGATGAGCACCGTCGAAGCGGCCTGGCGCGCTACGCATTTCGATCTGCGCGACTACAGCTTCGAACGGATCCCGGCTCAGCTGCCGACCACACGGGCCAGCTGAGCGGTCAGCCGCTCGCGCGCCTCGACCAGCGACGGGCCGTACCAGGTGAGATCGCGGCCGCTCACCAGGGCGACCGGGATGCCCGGAAACGCCTCCGGGCCGTCGGTCGCGGTGAACACGTACGGCTCGTCCGGCAGCACCGCCAGCCGAACACCCTGTACCAGTTCGGATTCCGTCACCGTGGGATAGCGCTCGGGACCCGTGGCGTGCACGAGGTTCAGGCCCAGGCGTCCGGCCAGGTCCGCGGTGAACGTATCGCGACCGACCACCATCCACGGCTTGCGCCAGATCGGGATCACCGCATCGATCGGCGGATGCGGCGCGGGCGCGGACCAGACCGCGCGGGCCCGGGTCAGCCACGACGGCACCGCGCCGCCCAGGGCGATACCGAACAGTCGCGTCATCGAGGTGAACGCCTCGTCCACGGTGCGAATCCTGGTGACCCACACCGGAATTCCCGCCTCGCGCATCCGCTCGACATCGAGGCGGCGGTTCTCCTCCTGATTGCACACCACCAGATCCGGCGCCAGCTCGGCGATCCGGCGCAGGTTCGGATTCTTCGTCCCCCGCACCCGTTCGACCGCCAGCTCCGGCGGATGGGTGCACCAGTCGGTGGCGGCGAGCAGCAACTCCGGGCGGCTCGCCGCGATCGCCTCGGTCAGCGAGGGAACCAGCGAGATCACCCGGCGGACCGGACGCCGCAGCGCAACCGCGGCATTCAGATCGTCGACGAGATCCTCGGGCACGAGGCCAGCATAGGGGCTAGCCGGAGCTCTCGAGGGCGCGGTACAGGGCACGGAGTTCCCGCATACCGGCCTCGGCGACCGCTTCGTCCTCACTGGTCATCCGCAACGCCTGCCGCAGGGGAATCGGATCGAGGTCCTCGATCGCCGCGCGGAACTGCGGTGCCGGCAGCTCGGGCAGCGCGACGTTCTCACCGTAGAGGTCGTCGGAGATCGTCGGGCCGCTGTCCTCCTGCACCCCGCGAATCAGAGTGTCGAGATCGAGGCCACGCAGGTTCAGCATGATGGCCGGGGACTCGTCGAGACGTTCGGCCACGATGTAGCACAGCGCGGCGACGTGCTTGCAGGGCCAGCCGTCGTCCGGGCAGGTGCAGGAGAAATCGAGTTCGGCGGCGGTGCTGGGCAGCAACAGCGGACCGAGCTCCTGCGGCAGGGCGCCGGAGGCGAGCTGGGCGAGCATGCCCGGTGTGCCGCGGACCTGCTCGACCAGTTCGTCCAGCCGGTCGTCGCGCAACACCCGCAGCGTCAGCACCGAGGTGAACGGCCGCGGTTGACTGCCCTGGACCTCGGCGGCCACCGCCCCGGGCTCGATGTGGTAGCTGACCACCTGCCCCGAGCGTGCGTAGGTGCGCCCCCGGGAGAGCCGGCCCGCATCCGCGACCTCCTCCACGGCTTCCAGAAAAGCCCGGCCCCACCAGGTTCGCGCGAAAGACCCACGACGGCTGCGTGGTTCGACGCCGCCGCGAACCGGACGGCGCTTCCCGTAGACGCTGAAATCGGGGACCGGGAAATCGGGTGCCGGACTCATTCGCCGACCGCCTCGGCGCCGAGCGTGAACAGATCGCGCAATTCGTCGGTACTCAGCTCGGTGATCCAGTTCTCCCCGGTGCCGACGGTGAGATTCGCCAATTCCTGCTTGCCGGTGAGCATATCGTCGATGCGCTCCTCGATGGTGTCGACACAGACCAGTTTGCGCACCTGCACATCGCGGCGCTGACCGATGCGGAAGGCGCGGTCGGTGGCCTGATTCTCCACCGCCGGATTCCACCAGCGGTCCAGGTGCACCACGTGATTGGCGGCCGTGAGATTGAGGCCCGTACCACCGGCCTTCAGGGACAGAACCATGATGGGCGGTCCGTCGGACTCGGCGAAGCGTTCCACCATCCCGTCGCGGCGCTTCTTGGCGACACCGCCGTGCAGGAACGGGATCGCGGTGCCGAACCGCTCGCTCAGATACGGCGTGATCAGATCGCCGAATTCCCGGAACTGGGTGAACAGCAGCGCCCGCTCCCCCTCGGCCAGCACCGACTCCAGCACGTCCTCGACCAGGGCCAGCTTGCCGGAGCGGTGGCGCCCCCGCCGCAGCAGCGCCGACCCGTCGCCGAGGTAGTGCGCGGGATGGTTGCACACCTGTTTCAGCCTGGTGAGCGCGGCCAGGACCGCACCCCGGCGAGCCATGTTCACCGCGCTGGAGCCGGTACCCCGGGAAGCCTTCAGCTGCGCGAGCATGTCGTCGACCACCGCCTGATACAGCGCGGCCTGCTCGACCGTGAGGTTGGCGCGCACCGTCATCTCGAACTTCTCCGGCAGATCCGAGATGACCGAGGGATCGGTTTTCACCCGGCGCAGGACGAACGGTGCGGTGACGGCGCGCAGGCGGCTGACGGCGTTCTCGTCGTGTTCGCGTTCGATCGGCACCGCGAAGCGGGCGTGGAATTCCGACGGTTTGCCCAGCACGTTCGGCGCCGCGAAATCGAGAATCGACCGCAATTCCTCGAGCCGGTTCTCCACCGGAGTGCCGGTCAGCGCCAGCCGATGCCGGGCCGGAATCGCGCGGGCGGCGCGGGCCTGCCGGGTCGCGGCGTTCTTGATGTGCTGCGCCTCGTCGAGGACGACACGCTCCCAGGGCTGGCGCTTCAATTCCTCCACATCGCGCGCGAGCAGCGCGTAGGTGGTCAGCACCAGGTCGCAATCGGCCACGGCCGCGTCCAGCTCCGGACCGGAGCGGCGTGACGAGCCGTGATGCACCAGCACCCGCAGCCCGGGGGCGAAGCGTTCGGTTTCGCGTTGCCAATTGCCGACCACCGACATCGGGCACACCAGCAGAGTCGGACCCGGGACGGAATCGGTTGCGGGACTTTCGTTCTCGTGCAGAAGTAGCGCGAGCACCTGCACCGTCTTGCCGAGGCCCATATCGTCGGCGAGGATGGCGCCGCAACCGAGACGATTCATCGTCGCGAGCCAGGACAGTCCGCGCAGCTGGTAGGGGCGCAGCTGCGCCTTCAAGCCGGCGGGCGGGTCGACCGGATCGCCGGAGTGGACACCGTCGAACAGTTCGCGAACCCAGCCGGTCGCCGTGACCGCCTCGATCGGCACCTGGCGCACCTGCGTGGCCGCGATCTCGCCCAGAAGCTGGGTCAGGGTCGCCGGGCGTTCGTCGACCTTGCCCTCCAGATAGGCGGCCGCGGCGGCCAGGCTGCGCTGATCGGCCTGCACCCAGTGGCCGCGCAGCCGCACCAGATCCGATTTGGCCTGGATGAGCCGCCCCATTTCCGCCGGTGTGAGGACGGTATCGCCCAGGGCCAGTTCCCAGCGGTAGGAGACCAATCCACTGAGTCCGACCTCGGTTTCGGTGGCGGCCGGGGACTGCACCCGCAACCGCATACTCGGCGAGACGATGCGCCATGCGCGCGGCAGCATCAGATGCACACCGGCCGAACGCAATTCGTGCGCACCGTGGGCGACCAGCTCCTGCACGACCGGCGTCGGGAGCAGGAAATCCATTCCGTACGGATCGCGCGGGACCTGCTGCAGCCGCGGGTAGGCCTGGATCGCGGCCGCCACCTTCTCCCCGGCGAGCCGGATCAACGCCGGGTCGCCCTGGATCGGAACCGGTTGCGGCGCTTCACCTTCCGAGCGGAGACAGACTTCGAGCCGCCACAGGGCGTCGACCGCCTGCGGGTCGTCGTCGGGATCGTCGTCCGGTTCGAGCAGGCGCAGCACCAGTTCGGGCTCGCCGACGGTGAGGCTCGCGCGCCACTCGTCCAGCACCGATGCCACCCGATGCGATCCCGATTCCAGCGGGACCTCCGCGACCAGCGCTGCCGTCAGCGGATGCGACGGTTCCCGGACACTCAGCTCGAGCCGGACGAGCGGGTCGGCGAGTTCGGCGACGAAATCCTCGAGGATCGAGGCCGCGGACCGGGCATCCGGCACCCGCAGCGCGGGCGGCATCGCGGCGGCCAGTTCGGCCAGCCAGGCCCGTTGCCGCCGGCCACCGACCAGCCGCCACCGCACCCACCACTCGCCGTCGGCGCGATGCAGTTCGGGCACGATCCGCCCCGCCCGGACCCAGCGCCGCAGTCCCCGGGCCACATGCGCGAGAAACCGCAGATCCGCCGCCACCGCCGTGTCGGGCAGCGGCTGGGTGAGCACGCGGGCGGCCACCTCCGGCGCAAGGGCGTGCCCTCGCACCTCGACGACCTCCGGCCCGGAATCTCCCGCCACCAGGACCCGCACCCGATGCCGAAACCGCGCAGTCCGCGCGATCGTCCCCAACGGATCGGGCAGCTCACCCCCTACGTCCGCGTCCGGCTGCGCCGCCGACCCGGGCAGGCGCCAGAGCACCAACCCCGATCCGGGCGACCACAAACCGTGCAGCATGTCCCCATCCAATCAGCCACCACCGACACGCCCGCCCGTGGCCGGTGCGGAGGCGAGCAGTGCACAGACCGCGCATGACGGTACTGCCCGGCTGTACCGCAGCGCGCAATCCGGACGTATCGAACGAACGCACCCTGTGCGTGACTTCCGGTGCGGAAGTTGTCGGGCGGGGTCGGTAGAGCTGGGTTATGCGGTGGGGACGAGGTTTCGGATGGGCGGCGGGGATCGTCGTGCTGGTGACGGTGGCGGGGTGTGGAGTGATCGGTGGGCCCGAACCCGCGCCGGGGAGTCCGAGCCGGGCCCGGATCGAGCAGTTGCTGGGTGCGGTGGCCGTGGTGGCCCGGCGGCCGCACCCGGGCGGGTACGACCGGGACTGCGGGGCGGGGCACGGATGCGTGTTCGGACCGGCATGGTCGGACGATCAGGACGGGCCGGGCGGGCACGACGGGTGCGATTCGCGCAACGGAGTGCTGGCACGGCAGCTGCGCGAGGTGCGATTCCGGCCGGGTACGGACGATTGCGTGGTCCTCGCGGGCACGCTGCGGGATCCGTACACCGGCCGCGCGATCACCTTCGACAAGGCGCGGGCCCGGGAGGTGCAGATCGACCACGTCTACCCGCTGGCCGTCGCCTGGGATCTGGGTGCGGCGGCCTGGTCGCCCGAACAGCGGATGCGCTTCGCCAACGACATCGAATTCAATCTGCTGGCCGTCGACGGCCCGGCCAATATGGACAAGGGCGACCGCACACCCGCCGACTGGCTTCCCCCCGCCGGCGCCTATCACTGCTTCTATGCCGGCAAATACCTCACCACCGCGGCGCAGTACCGATTGCCGATCACCGCGGCCGACCACGCCGCGCTCGCCCGCATCGCCCGGCAATGCCCCTGATGCGAGGACCGGCTCGGCCGCTACTCGCGAACCGTTTGCCGGACCGGTCGAACTTATTCGCCCGCATCCAGTCGCCGGAGCAGCCGCTGGGCGGCGGCGCGCAGCGCGGCCGGGTCGTCGGTGACGCCGAGTACCCGCAGCGCGGCGTCGGGGATGGTGGTTTCCGCGTAGTCGGGGGCGGTGCCCTCGTCGGAGCGAATGTTGATGACCGTTTCCACCATCCGGAAGGGCAGGACATGCGCGCCGGGGACGCCGGCGGGTGCGGCCTCGATCGCCGCCGCCGCCAGTTCCTCGTAGTGGCGGCGCAACCGGGCCCGGCGACTGCGGAAGTCGGCGAATCGGTCGCTGCGCAGTTCGGGCAGCAGATACAGCGCGCCGAGATTCCATTTGGCCGCGCACAGCTGGCGCACGTCGGCCCGGGCCAGCGCGTACAGCCGCACCGCGGCGGGATCGGGTTCGGCACGCAACCGCTCGGCCAATTCCAAAGGGCCGGTAATGGTTTCCGCGAGCAGCGCGTCCAGGATGTCGTCCTTGGCGGCGAAGTGGTGATAGAGCGACGCCTGCCGGATACCGACCGCGTCGGCGATGCCGCGCGTGGACGTGCTGCCGTACCCGTTGGCCGTGAACAATTCCGCTGCGGCGTCGAGGATCTCGGCGCGCGGTGTCCGCCCACGACGGCTGCGCTGATCGACGCGAGGACGGCCCGGACCCAGGTGTGTCACCGTCTCATCCTGCCATCGCCACGGCCGCGCGGACCGGCTCTACGCCGCGCACCACGTCCCACCTGCGGTTGTGAAATATCTGTCACTCGACAGAAATACCGGCAACGCAGACGTTACGCGGGTTACCGCAAGCGATACACAGCCGTCACCGAAAGGGCGATCCGGCCCGCAAAACTGTCACCTGATAGATATTGGCCGCGACGCCGGAGGACTCTCAATGACTGTGTCAAGCCGCAGCTGCCACCGATGTCGGGCGGATGGCACTGAATTCGCGGCCGTCGCGCAGCAAGGCCCACAAGACATCC
>NZ_JOJF01000035.1:0-42919 GCF_000720265.1 Nocardia sp. NRRL WC-3656
GCGACCACAAGACCTACCAGCCCGCCCCCGCAACCTGACCCCATCAGCAAACCCGGAAATCACCAGTAGGACTTGACAACCTCATTGAGATTCCTCCTCGCGTCGTCCGCAATCGGAACCACCGGCGAGCTGATGCCCGCCCGCCGGGTCGTTCCGCCGCTGTACCTCTCGCGGACAGACCCGCGAATACCTAGCAAACTCAGAAGGTATTTCCCGAGCGCTGAGGCGGGCAAACCCGTGTCCGGGGGTTGACAGGCGCGCTCGTCCGGTGCTGTTTGCTGGGTACGACGGGGGATTCAACGACGTCATCGCGGGTTTTCGGATGATCTTGATGTCGTTCGTGTTCCCGCGAGTGGGGCGATGAGGTCATCTACATCGCCGCATCATGTCCGCCCCTGAGCCGAAGTGAGTACCCACTTCCGAGAGCGATCGTCGGCGCGTTGCTCGCCGGAATGTCGAGATGTACGGAGGCAGCCGCAGCTAATTCTTGGCGAACTAGCTAGGTGATCCGGAACGATCCAGATCACCTTGCGCAGAAAGTAGGCGACCGCGCCGATATCGAAGATTTCCATCCGCAGTCGCGGCTTCTGCCGCCGGACCGGAATCCGGCGGCAGCGAGGTCGCTATGCGCGGTAGGCGTCGGTTCCCGCGCGGGACAGAACGATGTTCGGGACCACCGCTCGCGACGACAACCGCAGCAGGGCATCGACCATTTCGACGATGTCGCTGACGGCGAGCATCTGCTCGGGCGGGATGCGGTCGTGGATCCACGCGCTCATATCGGTGTCGACATAGCCGGGGGCGAGGGTGGTGGCGCTGATGCCGTTACCCGATTCCTCGGCGTTGAGGGTGGCGATCAGGGAGATGAGTGCCGCCTTGGCCGCGCCGTAGACGGCGAGTCCGGCTTCGGCGTAGACACCCGTGATCGACGACAGCGCAATCACTTTCGCGCCGCGGTCGGGCGCGGCCGCGGCGGCGGCGCGCAGCATCGGCAACGCGCCCTGGATGAGTTGCAGCGGCGCACGCAGATTGACCGCGAGGGTTTTGTCGAAGCGCCGCATGGACGTGTCGGCGACCGGACCGGCGGTGCCGACCCCCGCGTTGAGAATCAGCGCCGACAGGGTGCCGAATCGGTTCGCATGCTCGGCCAGCACCCGCTCGACGCCGTCGGTGTCGGACATATCGGCGGCCACGGCGACGACGTCGGTGGCGCCGGCCGCCCGCAGCTGCGCGGCGACCTCGTCGAGGCGGGCGGCGTCACGGGCGGTGACGGTGAGCGAATAGCCTTGTTCGGCAAGCCTGTTCGCGATGCCGAGCCCGATGCCGCGGGACGCCCCGCTGATCAGGGCGGATTTCCGATTTCCGGTCACTTCCGGACTCCTTTCAGTGCGCGCAGGCCGGCGGCCATGAATTCCGGTGTCGCCTCGGCCGCGCGTTCGGCGGCGGAGCCGGCGTCCGAGCCCCGCAGCGCGCGGTGGGTGATGCCTTCGCCGATGACGCCGAGCTTGAAATTGGCCAGGGCGAGATAGAAGCCCCAGTCCCCGAGATCGCGGCCCGACGCGAGGGCATAGGCCTGGGCGAGATCGTCGGCGCCGGGCATACGGTCGCTGGTCCACGCGGCCGGCGAACCGAGCACCAGATCGAAGATCGGCGCCCGGTACACGCACATCAACGCCACATCGGTCAGCGGATCGCCGAGGGTGGACAGCTCCCAGTCGACGACGGCGCGGACCCGCCCGGGATCGCGCGCGTCGAGAATGGTGTTGTCGATGCGGAAGTCGCCGTGCACGATCGAGGCCGCCGACCGGTCGGGCACCGCCGCGGCCAGCGCGGCGTGCAGGGCCGCGACGTCGGGAAGTTCGCGGGTCTTGACCCGTTCCCACTGCGAGGCCCACAGATTCACCTGCCGGGTGATGAATCCGTCCGGGCGACCGAATTTCTCGAGTCCGACCGCGTTCGGATCCACGGCGTGCAGCTCGGTCAGTACACGCACCAGCTCGTCGACGGCGGCGTCGATCTGGGTGTCGGTGAGGGCGGCGAGATCGTCCTGATCGCGGATGACGGTGCCGTCGACGAATTCCACGACGGTCATGGGCGCGCCGAGTGTGGCGCCGTCGGCGTCGAAGGCGACCGTCTTCGCCACGGGCACAGCCGATTCGCGCAGCGCGTGGGTCACCGTGAACTCGCGGGCCATATCGTGTGCGGACGGGGTGAGACCCGCGACCGGCGGGCGGCGCACCACCCACCGCGACGCCTCGTCTGCGGCGACGAAGGTCAGATTCGAACGGCCGCCGCTGATCAGCTCCACGCGCAGCTCACCGCGCACGTCGACGCCCTGCTCGCGCAGGAACCGCTCGAGCGCGGCGACATCCATTCCGGGCAGGCTCATTCGGCTGCTCGCAATGCCCGCTTCGCGGCGCCGACCGCACGTTTGGCGATCGCCCACCGGTGGACCTCGGATGGTCCGTCGTAGATGCGGAAGGGGCGCACCTCACGCGAGAGCCGCGCCAGTGGGAGATCATCGGACACGCCGAGACCGCCGCACATCTGCATACTGCGGTCGACGATCCGGAAAATGGCTTCGGCCGCAAAGGTTTTCGCGATCGAGGTGGCGTTGGCGGCCGGTTCGCCGCGGTCGAGTTCCCAGCACGCGCGGGTGAGCAGTGCTCGGGTGGCGGCGATATCGATCTCGTTGTCGGCGATCATCTTCTGCACCATGCCGAGATCACCCAGTCGCGAGCCGAAGCCCTCGCGCCGGGCCACGTGCGTTACCGCGACGTCGTGTCCGCGGCGGGCGGCGCCGAGCCAGCGCATCACATGCGTCATGCGGGCCGGGCCGAGGCGGACCTGGGCGTATTCGAAGCCGCGGTCGACCTCGCCGAGGACGGCCTCATCCGGAACCAGCAGATCCTCGAAGAACACCTCGCAGTGCCCGCCGACCATCGAGCGATCCAGCGTGTCGATATGGCGTCCGACCCGGATGCCGGGAGTCTCGGCCGGCGCCAGGAACATGGTCGCGCCGCCGCGCTGGCCCGGCTCTCCCGAGGTGCGGGCCATGATGATGAAGAAGCCCGCGCCGTCGGCGCCGGTGATGAACCATTTGCGGCCGTTGATCCGCCATCCGCCGTCGGCGCGGACCGCGCGGGTGGCCAGCGCGGACGGATCGGAGCCCGCGCCCGGCGCCGGTTCGGTCATCGCGAAGGCGGAGCGCATATCGCCGTGCGCGAGGGGCGCGAGGTACTGCTGCTTCTGCTCCGGGTTCGCGATATGCGCGAGCATGTGCACATTGCCCTCGTCGGGGGCGGCGATATTCAGCGCCGTCGGGCCGAACAGCGAATAGCCGGCCTCCTCGAAGACAGGTGCGCGGTCCGACATCCCGAGGCCGTGGCCGCCGTATTCGATCGGCGCGTGCGGCGCGAACACACCCGCCTCGCGGGCGGCCTTCTGTAGTTCGACGCGGAAGGTGTCGCCACCGGCGGCGGTGATGTCGCCGTCGTGCGCATCCTCGAGCGGCAGCACCCGGTCGCGGATGAAGGCGCGGGTACGTTCGGCCAGCTCGTGCACCTCGGGCGGCAGGGACAGCTCGATCGCCACGGTCCACTCCTCGATCTCAGTCGCCGAACGATCGCTCGGCGATCACCTGCTATGCAGACTCGCATGACACGATAAAGCCTGTCAATTCGGTGTTCTGTGCCAGCTCGCGCTGTTCAGGTATCCTGAACATCATGGATAGTGCCGAGCAGGATCGACAGGGTGTGGGCGGCCGGGTGCGGCAGGCGAGAACCGCTGCCGGGCTCTCGTTGCGCGCGACAGCGGAACGGATCGGCGTCAGTCCGGCCACGCTCAGCGCCATCGAGAACGACAAGACGGGCGTTTCGATCGCCCGGCTGCGCGCGTTGGCCGCGGCGCTCGACACCACCGTCGCGTGGCTGATCGGCGAAACTCCCGCACCGGCGCCACGCCCGCGCGCTCAGACGGCCGGCGTTTCCGAAGGGGGCGCGGCCCGCGCCTGGCGCGAGTTCCCGCCGCTGGACATCGATCCCGTCTTGGCCGCCGCGATCGATTCCTTCGTCGAGACCGGGTATCACGGCGCGACCATGCGGTCGATCGCCCACCGCGCCGGGATGAGTGTGCCGGGCGTCTATCACCACTACCGGGACAAACAGGAGCTTCTCGTCCGCGCCCTCGACCTCACCATGGACGAATTGCATTGGCGCACAGGGGCGGCGCGCGGCGAGGCGATCGGTGGCCGCGAGCGGCTGCTCCGCGTGGTCGAGGCTCTCGCCCTGTTCCACACCCATCGCCGCGAGCTGGCCTTCATCGGCGCCAGCGAGATGCGCAGTCTCACACCGGACAATCGCCGTCGAATCGCCGCCTCCCGCAACGAGATTCAGTATCGCCTCGACGAGGACATCGATGCCGCGCTGGCGGAGGCGAACCTGACCGCCGCCCACGCGCGTGTGGCCGGCCGCGCCATCGCCACGATGTGTACGTCACTGCCGCAATGGTTCCGGCTCGAAGGGCCCGCCACTCCCGAGCAGATCGCCACCGACTACGCGGATTTCGCCCTCGGCCTGCTCGGTATCGAGACGCGGAACGCGGTGCGGGCCATGGGCTGATCCGCCACGGTCGGTGCCCGCGGACCGGCCTGCTCAGACCCTGCTCGCCGCCGAGAACGTCACCAGGGGCAATTTCGCGGTCAACCGCACTCGCGTGCCCGACTCGGTCTGCTCGATCTCCACGTCGTCGGCGAGAGCGCGCATCATCGACAGGCCGCGTCCGCGGGTGCCCGGATCCTCGGGCTGCGGCCGCCACGCCCCCGAATCGACGATCTCCAGGCAGACCGCGCCGCGCACATGGGCGGCGGTGAGTGTCACGTGGCCGGAGGTGCCCGGGGGATAGGCGTGCTCGATGCTGTTCGTGCAGGCCTCGTTGGCGGCGGCGACCAGATCGGCGGCGAGGTCGTGACCGACGGCAGCCGCGGACAGCCACGACGTCAGCGCGCGGCGCGCACCCGAGAGCCGTGCGGGTTCGGCGGGTATGTCCAGGTGCAGTGGCCGGGGCGGCTGGCGGTAGACCACCATCGCGATATCGTCGTCGTAGCCCGCGTCGGGGCGCAGCCGCGACAGCACCGCGTCGGCCACCTCGCGCGGCAGTTGCGATGCGGCGCCGGACAATTCGTCGGCGATCTGGTCGAACCGGATGTCGATATCGATGCCGCGCTGCTCGACCAGGCCGTCGGTGAACAACACCAGCGTCGAGCCGGGTTCGAGCGCGGTCGTCGCCTCGGGCCGGTTCGGGATGTCGAAGGTGGCCAGCGGTACCGCGCGGCCGCCTTCGAGCAGCCGGCCGGTGTGCCCGGGCGCCGCCAGCACGGGCGGCATATGCCCGGCGCTGGAGTACCGCACCAGCCCGCGCGCCGGATCGAGGATGGCGGCGCAGACCGTCGTGCACATGGCGCCGGGAATGCGGGCGGCCACCGCGTCCAGTTCGGCCAGCAACTGAGCGGGCCCGGCGCCGCGCAGCAGCAAAGCCTGTGCGGCGGTGCGCAATTGGCCCATCACCACCGCCGCGGACAGACCGCGGCCGACGCAGTCGCCGACCACGATGCCCAGGGTGCCGTCGCGCAACTGCACCACGTCGTACCAGTCGCCGCCGATCTCGAGCGGGGGCAGCGCCGGTTCGTAGTGCACCGCGAAACCGGGCGGCAGTTCGATCGGACCCAGCATGGCGCGCTGCAGCGTCAGCGAGGTCGAGCGCGCCTGATCGAAGTTGCGAGCGCGCTGCACCGCCAGGCTGAGATGGCCGACGAGCAGTGAGAACAGCGCCCAGTCACCGGAACTGATCGCCCGCGGCGCGGCGAAGCGCACCCACAGTGCGGCATCGCCGGTTTCGCCCAGCGGCGCCACGATGCCCTCGGAACTCGCCGCGCCCTCGGGGATGGCGAACATGGCGCGATGCGGCCGCATCCGGGTCCGGTCCAGCAGCGCCCGCGCCCGCGCGTCGATCACCTGCCGGGAGACGGCGTCGCCGCCGGCCACCGGGCCCGAGACGTACAACTCCGGCGCGGTCTGGCGATTCGCCCACATCGACACCACGGCGGTTTCCGCGCCGATGGCCCGGCGCAGTTCCTCGAGACCCACCGACAGCACCTCGGCGACCGTGGTGGCGGCGCCGACGGCGGTGGCCAGCCGCGAGACCGCCTGGTCGCGGGCCTGTGCGTCGTGTTCGGCGGTCACATCGCGGATGGTGCCCACGAAGAGTCGCTCGTCGTCTTCCGGATTGCGCAACGAGTTGGTGCTGACCGCCAGCCACACCCGCCGCCCGTCGCGGTGGCGCGCCGGCATCACGAAGCGCGCGGCCTCGGTGCCCAGCGCCGGATGGTCCGCCGCGGAATCGCCGTCGGCCCACGGATGCGGCAGCGGATAGGGGGCGAAGTCGGGCCCGTATCCGGTCAGCGCGCCGAAGGACGAATTGACCTCGGTGATGGTTCCGTCGTCGGTGGCGACGAAGAACCCGTCCTGTAGCGACTCCACCAGTGCGGTGCGGAAGGCGTCGCGGCCCTCGAGGTCCTCGGCCCGCAGCCGCTGCAATTCGTAGCTGCGGGTGCTGTCGAGAAAGCCGCGGGTCGCGACATCGAGCGCGGCGAGAGTTTGCAGCAGGAATTCCAGCGCGGCCTGCGCGCGCTGGGCGGCATCACCGTCGAGGTGCTGCGCGGCGGCACCGGCGATCAGACCTTGTTCGTCGAGCAACCGGAAGTGGTGCTCGGTCAGATCGAGAATGCTCACGCCCTCGACGAGTGCGCGCCGGCCGAGTTCGTACCCTTCGGCGAGGGTGTTCTGGGTGGGTGAATCCATGTGCAGCCGAAGCGCATTCGCATACGCCTCGCGGAATGCGGCCAGCACCGCGCTCATGGCCGCACCTGTGGTGCGCTCGTCGGCCGGCTCGGCCGGCTCACGACGCACCCGCGATCGGACCGCGGTGGCGCGCGGCCAGGACCAGCGCGTCGTCGGTGTCCTTGACGTGATGGCGCAGGATGTCGTCGGCGATATCGGTGGTCGGCCGCGCCAGATCCAGGGTGTCGACGAAATCGCTGACGATGCCGTCGGTCGACATCACCAGCACATCGCCGGGCCGGATCGCCACGGTCTGGGTCTGCAGATTCGGCGGCAGCAGATAGCCGACGATGCCCCCGGTCAGCAGCGCCGTCGCCCGCACCGCGGGCTTGCCGGGGCCGATGGCGACCACCCGGGATTCGACGTTGCCGACCCCGAGCCACTGCAGTTCGTCGTCGCCGGTGAACAGCACCAGCGAGACCGCCGCACCCCGGGTGTCGGCCATCGCGCGATGACACAGCACCATCAGCACGTCGAGCGGTTCGGCGCGATTGTCGGCGAGGACCTGCGCGGCCCGGTCGGCGGCGTCGGCGGCCGCGGCCCCGTGCCCCAGCCCGTCGAGCACCGCGAACAGCACCGAACCGTCGCCGGCGTCGAGTACGACCGACCGATCACCGGAGACGCGCTGTCCCGGCAGTGCGCGGCCCGCCACCGCCCATTCGACAGTGCCGACGGATCCGTCCTCATGCACCGGTGGGTACCCACTTCCACATCTCCACCAGCGTTCCCTGTCCGGGCGCCGACTCCACGATCAATCCGTCCATCAGCCGTCGCGCGCCGGGTAATCCCAGCCCGAGTCCGCGGCCGGTGGAGTAGCCGTCCTCCAGCGCCCGGGGGATGTCCCGGATACCCGGCCCCTGGTCCTGGGCCTGCACGACCAGTGCCCGGCGGCCGTCGCGCTCCTGCACCGCGACCCGGATCTCACCGGTTCCGGCGTAACTCGTGATATTGCGGGCGATTTCGGAGATGGCCGTGGAAATCATGGTGATGTCGGTCAACGTGAAACCCAGCTCGGTAGCCAGCTCCCGCCCTGCCTGTCGCGCGGTCACGATGTCGCCCGACACCTTCACCGCTATCACCACGTTGTCGGAGGCCACGATCACCGACCGCTTCGCCGGCCGTTGGGCAGCTGTCTGTTGAGCCAGGCCAGCCCCTCCTCGAGGTCCAGAGCCGTGTGCATGCCTTCGAAGGTCAGACCCAGCTGGACCATCGCGAACGCCACTTCGGGCTGCAGACCGACGATCACCGTCTCCGCCCCCCGCAGCTTGGTCATGTGCGCGATGGTACGCAGGGAGCGCGCGGCGAAGGAGTCCATGACGTCGATGGCCGTGACGTCGACGATGATTCCCTGGGCACGGTACTTGCTGACGTAGGTCATCAAGTCGTCCTGCAGGCGTTCGGTATCGGCGTCGGTGAGAGCCGATTGCACGGACGCGATCAGGTAGGTGCCCTGCTTCAGAATGGGTACCGGCATGAGACGCCTTGACTACCGTCCGTCGCGGTCGGTGAGTCTCGAGATCTCGTAGCCGAGCAATCGCTCGGCCTCCTCGATACCACCCTGTAGGTCACCGACCGCGTTCATCTTCGTCAGATCGAGGCCGATGGTGACCAGCGCGAGCGCGATCTCCGACGAGAGGCCGGTGATGATGACGTTGGCACCCATCAGATTCGACGCGTCGACGGTCTGTACCAGGTGGTTGGCGACCGTGGAGTCGATCATCGGGACACCGGTGATGTCGATGACGACCACCTTGGCGCGGTTGGCGCGGATCGCGCGCAGGAGCTGTTCGGTGAGCTGCCGGGCGCGCTGGCTGTCCAGCACGCCGATGATCGGCAGAATCAGCAGCTGCTCACGCACCTGCAGCACCGGCGTCGACAGCTCGCGGATGGCTTCCTGCTGCTGGCGGATGACGCGCTCGCGCTCCTGCACGAACGAGATGGCCACGGTGTTGGCGATCCGGTTGGCCGCGGGCTCGTAGGCGTCGAGCACCCGCTTGAGCAGTTCGAAGTCGGACTGGTACTTCTCGAACAGGCTGCGCGCGAGCACATCTCGCAGCAGCAGCACGATGCCGACGACCTCGTCGGTTTCGACGCCTCGCGGGATGATGCGTTCGGACAGGTCGCGGGCGTAGGCCTGCAGCGCCTCGACGCTACCGGTCTGCAGCGCCTCGACGTAGTTGTCGTAGATGGAGGTGGCCTCGGAGAAGATCTCCTCCGGGGTCATCGCGGTCAGCAGTGCGGCATCCCCGATACGACGTGCCCATTCCTCACGTAGCTCAGTGCGATTCTGGCGCAGATGTTCGACCAGTTGCGGCAGCAGATTCTCGACCGGACCCGCCGGTATCGAATCCGGAGAGAGGCCGATGGACACGTCGGACATGAAAACTCGTGCCCCTTTCCTAAGGGAGGTCGGTTCGTCGGGGTCGCTCGCGCGTGGCTGCCGTCGAGAAGCCGCAGTCGAGCCTAGTCTCACTCGATACCCGCTGGCGAACAATCGAAACATGTCGCGGAGGTGTGTGCTCGGCCACCCCATCAGCCCGGCTGCGGACTGGGTTCGCGCGGCAGGGCGCCGCTGTGGTCGATGCAGGCCTCGACGCCCGGGTCCGGCGCGCGATGATGGGTGAGCAACGTGTCGTAGATGTCGGAGAGTGCGGCCAGCTGGTCGCGGTCGAGGACGTCGATCATATGCCGCCGCACGCTCTCGACATGGGCGGGAGCGGCGGTGGCCAGCACTTCCGCGCCCTTCGGGGTGAGTACGGCGGCGGTGCGGCGGGCATCGTCGGGGATGGCCTCGCGGGCGACCAGCCCGCGCTTCTCCATGCGGGTGATCTGGTGGGAGAGCCGGCTCTGCGACCATTCCAGCACCGAGGCCAGTTCGGCGAAGCTGCGCCGGTGGTCGGTGGCGTCGGCCAGCCGGGCCAGCACCGTGTACTCGACGTAGGTGAGATTCGAGGCGCGCAGCGAGTCGCGGCCGACGGCGGCGGCGATGAGATCACGGGTGAAGACGAAGCCGAGCCACGCACGCGTTTCGAGATCGTCGAGCCAACGGGGTTCGGTCACGATTCCTCTCCAGGGTTCTGCGTCGGTCATGGTATTGCCTTCCCGCTGTCGGCGATACCCGAGATCGCGGTATCGGATCGACACCTACACCCACCGCATTGAAGGTGCAACCTTTGTGCTCGGCAATGAAGATTAGGCTGGCCTGACCTCGGTGTGACGCGGTGTGCTGATTAGAGTCGGAGCGTTGTTTCGGCCGCGAGCGGTTCTCCCGCCGGCCGAGTGCACCCGCAGACACACAAGGAGTGCGATTCGTGACCGCGCCTGAGTTCCGCTATTCGGATCTGCTTCCCACCGGAGCCGACGAGACCCCCTACCGGTTGCTGACCACCGAGGGCGTCAGCACATTCGAAGCGGGCGGACGCACGTTCCTGCAGGTCGACCCCGACGTACTGCGGATGCTGACCGCCGAGGCGATGCACGACATCAGCCACTACCTGCGCCCGGCGCATCTGGCCCAGCTGCGCAAGATCATCGACGATCCGGAATCCTCCGGTAACGACCGTTTCGTCGCGCTGGACCTGCTCAAGAACGTCAACATCTCCGCGGGCGGCATCCTGCCGATGTGCCAGGACACCGGCACCGCCATCGTGATGGGCAAGAAGTCCGAGGGCGTGCTCACCGGCGCGGACGACGCGGAATGGATCTCGCGCGGTGTGTTCGACGCCTACACCAAGCTGAACCTGCGGTATTCGCAGCTGGCGCCGATCACGATGTGGGACGAGAAGAACACGGGCTCGAACCTGCCGGCGCAGGTCGAGTTGTATTCCACCGCAGGCGATCCCGCGCATCCGGCCTACAAGTTCCTGTTCATGGCCAAGGGTGGCGGCTCGGCGAACAAGTCGTTCCTCTACCAGGAAACCAAGGCCATCCTGAACCCCACCCGGATGCTGGAATTCCTCGACGAGAAGATCCGCTCGCTGGGCACCGCCGCCTGCCCGCCGTACCACCTGGCCGTCGTCATCGGCGGCACCAGCGCCGAATTCGCTTTGAAGACAGCGAAATACGCCTCCGCGCACTATCTGGACACCATGCCGACCGAGGGTTCGATGGCCGCGCACGGCTTCCGGGATCTGGAGCTGGAGGAGGAGGTCTTCAAGCTGACCCAGTCCTTCGGTATCGGCGCGCAATTCGGCGGTAAGTACTTCTGCCACGACGTGCGGGTGATCCGCTTGCCTCGCCACGGCGCGAGCTGCCCGGTCGCGATCGCGGTGTCGTGTTCGGCCGACCGCCAGGCACTGGCCAAGATCACGCCCGAGGGCGTGTTCCTCGAGCAGCTGGAACGCGAACCGGCGCAATATCTTCCGGAGCAGACCGACGAGATTCTCGGCGGCGACGTGGTGAAGGTCGACCTCAACCGGCCGATGTCGGAGATCCGCGCCGAGCTGTCGAAGTACCCGGTGAAGACCCGGCTCTCGCTCACCGGTCCGCTGGTGGTGGCCCGCGACATCGCGCACGCCAAGATCAAGGAGCGCCTCGACGCCGGCGAGCCGATGCCGCAGTACCTGCGCGATATGGCCGTCTACTACGCCGGCCCCGCCAAGACTCCCGAGGGTTACGCGTCGGGCTCGTTCGGCCCGACCACCGCGGGCCGCATGGACTCCTACGTCGACCAGTTCCAGGCCGCGGGCGGCTCGTTCGTCATGCTCGCCAAGGGCAACCGCTCGGCGCAGGTGACCAAGGCGTGCAAGGAGCACGGCGGCTTCTACCTCGGCTCCATCGGCGGCCCGGCCGCCCGCCTCGCTCTGGACTGCATCAAGAACGTCGAGGTCCTCGAATATCCGGAACTCGGCATGGAAGCGGTCTGGAAGATCGACGTCGAAGACTTCCCGGCCTTCATCGTTGTCGACGACAAGGGCAACGACTTCTTCGCCGAAACCCAGAAGCCGATCGCGCTGCGCGTGCGGACGCGCTCCAAGGAACGGGTCTGAGGTTCGGCCCGGGCCGCTGCCGATAGCGGCCCGGGACCGAGGTCCGGTTACGCTGCCGGACCACCGTGCGCGGCTCCGCCGGCCGCGGCATGGAGCGGTGCGCGGTGCAGGACCAGTTTGGTGGTGTGCGCGGTGTACGCCTCGGGCGCGTCGTCCCAGTCGGCCGTGAGCGTGGTGACCGTTTCGGCGGGAAAGTCGTGCCGGGCAACGAAATCCAGGAGGTCCGGCAGGATCGGCCGGACATGGGAGACGCCGATACTCACGGTGGCGTCGTTGGCGTACATGTGCATCAGCGGAACCTTGGTGCCGACCGGTAGGTAGTAGCCGACGGGCCGGCAGAAGCCGCCCGGTGCCAGTGAGCGCAGCGCGGCGTCGACGCCCGCGGCCGTGGATGTGCCTTCCACGGCGATGTCGTAATCGCGGCGGGGGATGTCGGTGCGCCGGATCTTGCCCTTTGCCGTCGTGGAATGCGCTCTGGCGCCGAGCTTTTCGGCGATGTCGAGCCGCTCGCGCCGATGATCGACATAGTCGACGACCTCCGCGCCGTGGCGGACCGCCAGCCCGGCCGCGTACAGTCCGATGCTCTGGGCCGCGCCACCGAGCACCAGGACCTTTCCGCCGGGCCGAATACGCAGACCCGGAATCACACATCGCCAGGCGTCGGCGAGGTTGTCACTGGCGGCCGCGACTCGCAACGGGTCGACGCCGGCCGGAAGCGGAACGAGCATGTGGTCGGCGAACGGAATCCGTAGCAGGTCGGCGACCATCCCACCCCAGGGGCCGCTCGCCGGGCCGAATCCGAATGCCGCCAGGGTGGAGGTGCGCGTGGTGGAGCATTTCGCGGTCAGTCCCAGCCGGCATTCACGGCATTCGCCGCACGATATCGCCCACGGGACTACGGCCAGGTCACCGCGACGTAGGGTCGTGATGTCCGCGCCGACCTCGACGACCTCGGCGACGCATTCGTGCCCGATGCCGAACGGGCCCCGGAACGGGACCGGCCCGCAGATACTGCCCACGACCGGATCGATCAGCCCTGCCCGGATGCCGAACTGCATGGCCCGGGACACATGCCGGTGAATCGGCAGGGTGTCGCCGTCGCATCGGCCCGCCACGATCGGGCGCACCAGCGCGTCGCGCGCATCGCGCAGCACCGGTGCGGGCCGTTCCCGCCACTCCAGCCGCCCGGCTCGAATGAACTGCAGCTCACGCATTGTCGCGCTGTCCCTGTGCGAGCGCGGCCAGCTCCTTGAATTTCACGATGCTTCCGCCGGCGCCCCAGGTGCCCTCCGGTTGCTCGTGGATCAGCACCCACACCCGCCAGGCGTCGCCGTCGGCGAGACCGGCCGCGGTGAGCACCTGCTCGGTGACGTCGGTGACGAGTCCGGCTTTGCGGCGTGGCGACAGGCCGCCTTCGGGAACGGTCACATCCACCCGGAAGCGCGGCAGGTCGTCTTCGAGTGCGGCGAATCCGCCGGCGGCCACGTCCTCGACACGGCACCACGCCTGCGCCCGGAAGAACGCGGTGTCCGGCGCTCCTTCCCACTTCAGCAGCGTTTTCGGGAGTGATCGCAACAGCTCGTCGCGCGCCGGGCCGGACAAGGCTCCGGCGGGCGCGGTCAGGTGAATCATCGGCATCGATGTGCTCCTTCGCTTCGGGTAGCGGCTTATAACGACCGTTATAATCGGCGCACGCTACTATATGACGGGCGTTATAGACAAGGAGGTAGGGTGGCGGAATCTCAGGATGCACGCCGGAAGTTGGTGGCCGGCGCGGCCGATATGATCCGGCGGCGCGGCCTCAACGCCACCAGTGTGCGCGAACTGGCCAAGTACGCCCACGCGCCGCTGGGGTCGACGTATCACTACTTTCCCGGCGGCAAGACGCAGCTGGCCACCGAGGCCGTCACCTTCGCCGGCGACCTGACCGCCATGCTGTTGGTACGCGAGCTCGGCAACGGACCGGTCGAAGGATTGCGCGCGTTCCTCGCCACGTGGCGAAAGATTCTGGTGGACAACGACTTTCAGGCAGGGTGTCCCGTACTGGCGGTCTCGGTCGAAGAGCTCGCCGACGTCGAGGAAGGCCCTCGCGAAGCGGCGGCCGCCGCCTTCGCTCGATGGACCGAACTGCTGAGCGCATCGCTGCGCGACCATGGAGCCGATGAGGCCGACGCCGAACGTATCGCCACGCTGACCGTCGCCGCCGTCGAGGGAAGTGTGGCGATGTGCCGCGCCGAGCGCAGCACCAGAGCGCTCGACCGCATCGGCGCCGAGCTCGAAACGATCGTCGCGGCTGCGATAGCGGGGCCCCGCAGCGAGGGGTGAGCGCACGACAAACGCCGCGCGGTCCGGTCACCGCGCGGCGCGAGGGAATGGTTAGAGGGCGCCCTTGTCCGGGTCGCCCGCGGGGATTGCTTCGAGGACCTGGACGTCCAGCGAGCCGGTGACCAGGCCTTCGAGTCCTTCGTTCAACGCTTTGAGGCTCGGCCCGGCGCCGTGTGCGCCCAGGGCCGCCATGTCGCGCCACTTCTCGATGAACACGAAGCGGTCCTTGCCCCGGTGCAGGGCGTAGAACTCACACCCGTCCTCGTTGTGGACTTCCGGGATGAGACGGGTCAGGAGTTCCGCGACCTCGTCGAATTTGTCGGGCTTCGGGGTGATGGTGGCAACGATCACAGGCATGAAGCGGAGAGTATCAGCCGGCCTCGGCAGGCGGGCCCGAGTCTCGGGCGGGCCTGCTATCGCGGATCGTCGGTTGTTGCGCTCGTCTGGAAGAACCGGCGGGTCGCGAGGTCGGCGGGGAAATAGGCTTCGACGGCGATCTCCTCCAGCGTGATGTCGAACGCCGCGCCGAAGGTTGTGACCGTGTTGATCAAGCACAGCTCTGTCCCGCGATGCGCGAGCTGGATGTGCAGGGCGATCTCGGTGGGGTCCGGAGGCTGAGGTTCGTGCGCGGGGCCGAACTCCGCCAGTTCCGCGTACAACGCGTGCAGCTGCGGATCTCCCGTGCGTGCGGCCTGGTGGGCGAGCCGGGGCAACAGATGCCCGCGCACCTGGTCCAGATTGCGGATCCTCGGCGCCAGCCCGTCCGGATGCAGTCCCAATCGCATCATGTTGATCGGCGGGCCCAGCAGCGCCGGGTCGGCTCCGTGCAGGAATACGTCGACGGCACTGTTGGCCAGCAACAGATTCCATCGACGGTCCACCGCGAGCGCCGGATAGGGTTCGTGCCCCAGCAGCACCTGCTGGACGGTCTCCCGAGCTCGGGCCAGATCGGGGTCGTGCAGGGGTTGCTCCCGGAAGACCGGTGCGTGCCCGGCGGCGACCAGCAGTCGATTGCGTTCCCGCAACGGCACCCGCAACTGCTCGGCCAGATGCAGGACCATCGCGCTGCTGGGAATCGTCCGTCCCGTTTCGACGAAACTGATGTGCCGAGGCGACACCTCCGCCTGAATGGCCAGATCCAGCTGGCTCAACCGGCTGCGGTGCCGCCATTCGCGCAGCAGTTCCCCGATCGGCCGGTCGCTCGTCATGCTCAGAGTCTGCTCGGTCACCGAGCGTCGTCGCCATTACACCGCATGTAATCGACGCGCCCCGCGCACCTGAGCAACAGTCGTCGCATGGACAAGACCGACAAACAACTCGTCGTCGACGGCTTCCGCGAGTTCGCGGCAGGAAACATCGATGTCCTCCGCGCTCTGCTACACGAGAACTTCATCGAGCACAGCCCCGGAAACCCCAGCGGCCGAGACGATTTCATCGAATTCATCACCACCGCCCCTGTCGCCGGCGCACACCTCGAACTCGCGCGGGTCATCGCCGAGGACGACTACGTGGTACTGCATTACCGCATGTCCCCCGGAGGCGATGAGCCCGATGTCGCCGTCGTGGATATCTGGCGGCTCGAGAACGGGCAGATCATCGAACACTGGGATGTCGTCCAGCCCGTCCCCGAACCCGATCAGATCCCGAACGGGATGTTCTGAACAGCGCCTCATCGCCAGTCCGGCCGGCATGCTCCAGCGCCGCAGCCCCAGTGCCACATCGGCTTTCGGGGTAGTCGACTCGCGGGACAGCGGTCCGCGGATCGAGGAGTCCGCCCTGATTCCGTTGTGCGAGCGCCTGTCCGCCCATTTCGGGCCGGCCGCAGAGCCGACCCAGTCCTCCGATGCGGGGGAGCGGGCGGGAGGGCGTACTCGACTCGGCAGGGGCCTACCGGGGTTTCGCTGCTGAGGTGATCCGCACTCCGGAGTCGGGCACCCCCGCGTAGTCGGGCAGGTCGACGCCGTTGAGCGCGCGTTCGATCAGGTCGGCGAACCATTCGCCGGTGAAATCGGGGCTCGGCTCGGAATCGGGCGTCGGGACCTCACGGCTGCGCGCGTGCAATCGGCCGATTTCCTGGTTGGCCTCCACGTACGGGCGCATCTGTTCCTCGTAGCGGGCGAATCCGATTTTCGGGTCCCAGTCGGCGGCCGCCAGTTCTCCGGCCAGCAGGTAGGCGCCGACCAGGGCCAGCCCGGTGCCCTGCCCGGACAGCGGTGAGGAGCTGAACGCCGCGTCCCCGAGCAACCCCACCCGACCGCTGGACCATCGGTCCATCACGACCTGGGCGACCTGGTCGAGATAGAAGTCCGGGGTGTCGTCCAGATGCTCGAGGATGCGCGGAGTCAACCACTCCATGCCGGCCATCCGTTCTCGGAGCAGGCGCTTCTGGGCCTCGACGTCGCGGTAGTCGACGTCGAGGTCGGCGGCGGTGAAGGAGAACATGGCCATGGCCTTGGTGGCGTCGGGGATTGGTCGCAGACCGGCGGACCGCCCGGACTCCTGATAATCGATCAGCCAGCGCTCGAGCCCGAACTCGTTGGGCACGGTGTAGAAGGCCAGTGCCTGCCCGAGGTGACGGATGAACTGCTCGCGCGGGCCGAAAACCATGGCGCGCAACGCCGAGTGCAGTCCGTCCGCCCCGATCACCAGGTCGAAGCGCCGCCGATCGCCGCCCGCGAAGACGACGTCGACCCCGTCCGCGTCCTGGGTCAGTTCGGCGATCCGATCGCCGAAGAGGTACTCGGCACCGTCGCGGGTGTCGTCGTAGAGCACCCGGGACAGGTCCCCGCGCAGGATTTCGATCTCGGAGATGTATCCGTCGCCGCCGTCGTCGTCCGCCCGAAAGGTCTCCAGCACTGTGCCGTTCGCGTCCACGGTGTACGCGCCGGCGGTCTCGGTGCGCGCGGCGCGAACCGCCGCGTCGAGTCCCATCCGCCGGATGACCTCTTTGGTCACTCCGCGCGCGTCCACGGCCTGACCGCCGGGTCGCAGTCCGGGCGCCCGCTCCACCACGGTCACCTCGGCGCCCCTCCGGACGAGCCAGTGGGCCAGCGCGGGCCCGGCGATGCTCGCCCCCGTCACCAACACTCGGGTCACGCTCACAGCGCCTCCTGCGCACCCGTGCCGGTCACTGAGCGGTTCCTCTGCCCCCGCTCGGGTCCGTGAGTGTCCATCGTTGCCTCCCTGTGCTTGTTCCGGCGCTGGGACGGGCCCAGTGCTGTCGGTATCCAGTGGTGTCGACGGCGGGGCCGCGGAGAATTCATCGGTGCTGCCGAGGTCGTTGTGTTCGCTCGGGCGGAACAGCCTGTCGAGCTTGATGATTCGAGCGTAAACCTCTGCTCGCGGACTGGAATCTAGCAATACTAGACAATCTATCGAGCGAGATGTTACCGTCGCTCTAGTCGCTAGCGCTGATAGATATTCGAGTTCACCGAGGAGTAATCGACATGACCTTCACCATCAAGGAGCAGAAGTTCCTCGCCGAGGCCGGAATCGGCCGTCTCGCCACGGTGTCGCCCGACGGCGTCGTGCAGAACAACCCGACCAGCTATCGAGTGAACGCCGACGGCACCGTCGACATCGGGGGTATGCGCATGCGCGCCAGCCGGAAGTATCGCAATGTCGAGGCGGGCAGCCGCGTGTCGTTCGTCGTCGACCAGCAGGTGTCGTTGGAGCCCTACGAAATTCGCGGCATCGAGGTGCGCGGCACGGCCGTTGCGCTCGACGACGAGGAGCCTCCGTTCCCGCCCCAGGAACGCGCGGTCATCCGCATCATCCCCGAACGGATCATCTCCTGGGGCATCGACAGCGGATCCTTCGACTTCACCAGTCGCAAGCCCGAGTAGTCGATACGGTGCGCGCGTTATGCGTCATCGCAGGACGTGCGCAGTATGGTCCGGCCTTTCGAGTCGGCTCGGCGCCCTACGGGACCGGGATCATGTGCGGGTGCAGCACGGTGCCCGGGGCTCGCGAGAGGTCGTGCCGGCGCGCACGCGGCGCCGCGATGCCTGCACAGGCTGCGGGTAGTACGACGGGGCACCTCGCCGGTCGATGTCGCGGACGGGCCCGGTCGCGAGGTTTCGGGCGGATGCCACACGCCGCGCCACGCGGACCGATGTCGAACGCCGACCCCGATGATCGCAGAGCCTGTGTAAGAGCGGGACGGACGGGAATCACGCCACTATGACGGAGAACACATCGGATGCCTCGGAGTCGACCGCCAAGCCCGCCGAGACGGCCGCGCCGGAACCGGATCGGGAAACCCGCGAGCGGGCCAAGAAGGAAGCCGACAGGCTGGACAAGATCTACGAGCCCGGCGCCCGGGCCAGCGTCGTCGTACCCGGTACCGACGGCATGGTCGCCGGTACCGCCTTCGCCGACTCGGTCGACGAGCAGGTCACCGAGAACAAACCACCGGACGACCTTCGCAAGGACAAAGATTCCTGATTCCGGCTGAACACGGCCGGCGTCGACGAGGGACCAGCGGGCGCGAGGCGAACCGCGATGGCACTGTGCGCCGAATCGGTTCATTCCGCGACCGTCGCTGCCGGCGGCCTGTAGTCCGGGAGCTGCTCGACGGACTTGGGGGCCATGATGCGTTCCATTCCGGCCATCGATTCCAGGAGCGGCAGGCGTGTGATGAGGTTGCGCACGGCGATGCCGACCCGTGTTTTGGGGGCCATCAGTCGCAGGTTGGGGCCGATTTTTTGTTTGCGGTCGACCAACGGCCGGTGGGCCCGCTCGTACCGGTGGAAGGCGATGCGATGGTCGCCGCCGGCGGCTGCGAGCTCACCCGCGAGCCGATAGGCCCCGATCAACGCCAGTTCGGCCCCGGCGCCCGAGGCCGGAGACGCGCAGTAGGCGGCGTCGCCGACCAGCGCGACCCTGTCGATCGACCAGGAATTCATGCGAACTTGGCCGAGCGTGTCGATGTAGGCGTCGGGATCGGCGAGTACGCCCTGCAGCAATTCCGGTACGTGCCAGGCGTTTTCGCCACGGAACTCGGTGGCGAGCAGCGTCCGCGCTGCCTCCTGGTCGCGCGGGTCGATATCGCGCCGCGGACTGCGGAACATGAGATACGCCTTGGCCTGTGTGTGGTTGCCCGAGCGGTAGATCCCGGCGAAGTGTCCCGGCGTATTGAAGACCGTCATCGACCGATCGGGTCCCAACGCCGAGTCGGTGTTACCGAAGGCGAAGTAGTGGTCCATGTGCCGCACGTGGTCGGACTCCGGGCCGAAGGCCAGTCGCCGGACCGTCGAGTGCAGGCCGTCGGCTCCGATCACCAGGTCGAAGCGTCGCGTCGGCGCATGCTCGAAGGTGACGGTGACACTGTCGTCATCCTGCTCTAGCCCGCGGATGGAGTCGCCGAAGATGTACTCGACGTTGTCGGCGGTGATGTCGTGCAGGATCCGGACGAGATCGCCACGCATGATCTCCGCCTCGGTGCTGCCGTACTTCTCCTTGATTCCCTGCATGTCGATCCGAGCGAGGTCGCGTCCGTCGGCGCGGACGAATCTCATCCCCGCGACGTCGGCGGCGGAATCCCGCACACGCGCCATGATCCCCATTTTCTCGGCCACGTCGATCGCCTGATCGCGGATATCGACCCCTTGGCCGCCGGTCCGCAACCGGGGTGCTCGTTCGACCACGGTGGGCCGAAATCCATGCCGTGCCAGCCAGTACCCCAACACCTGTCCGGCGATACCGGCGCCGGAAATCAGAATCCGCTCGTTCTTCACCGCGTCCTCCTTGTCGCAAAAATACTGACCATTGGTCAGGTCTCAACGATAAGGTGCTGACCGTCGGTCAGTCAAGGGATAGGATCGGGGACCGTGACCGACGATTCGCGTGCTCGAATCCTGCGCACCGCGCTGGTGATGTTCGCCGAGCGCGGCTACCACGCCGTCTCCGTGCGGGAGATCTCGGAGCGGGTCGGCCTGACCAAAACGGCTGTGCTCTACCACTTTCCGAGTAAAAGCGACATCGTCGTCGCCTTGGTCGAGCCATTGCTCGCAGACACCGAGGCCATGCTCGAATCGGTCCGATCCATCCGGGATGCGGACGCGCGACGGTGGGCAGTGGCCGAAGGGCTCATCGATACCTGGCTCCAACATCGGCCATTGCTGCGGATACATATGCAGGACCAGGCGCTGTCGGCCGATACTGCCACCTACCGGCGGCTGCGTGACATCGCCCTGACCGCGCAGGCATTGCTCGCCGGGCCCGACGCGGATTTCACCGCCCGGGTACGGGCCGCGCAGATCTACGCGGCGCTCAGCGATCCGGTGGTGTTCTTTGCCGACCAGAGCGAAAAACGTTTACGCGCGGCCATTCTCGACGGGGTGCGGCGACTGCTGGGTGGGGCGCCGTCCCGTGTCACTGCTCGCACGTCCGGGCGGCCCGCCGACCCCTCACGGCGCCGGACCGGTCGCGGCCGACCGGGTGCGATGACCGCCGCGATGGTCGAAACCGCTCGGCGAATGCGCGATTCCGGCGAATGTACCGTCGACGAGATCGCCGCGACCCTGGGTGTGTCCCGTGCGACCGTCTATCGGAATCTCACAACCTCCGGCGACGGCCCACCCGTCTCATAAATTGATTTTTGATACGTGAAGGCTGCTTTGAGGATTCCGGCGCGATGTCGACCTCGACGGCCCGGTGCGGTATCCGAATGAGCGTTACCGCTGCCCTCTGGCCCGGAGTGGTTACTCGTCCATCGTCATGCGCCACTCCGTCGCCCACTGCGTCAGCGGTGTGAGCCGCTCGACGAGCGTGCGCCCGGCGCGGGTCAGCCGATAACCCTCCTGGTGTTCGACCAGGCGCGCCTCGGTGAGTTCGGACAGCCGGCGGGTCAGCACGCTCGAGGAGAGGTCGCCGCATGCGGTGCGCAGTTCGCGGAAGGTGAGCGGACCCGAGGCCTGATCGAGTTCCCAGATCACCCGCAGCACCCAGCGCCGCCCGAGCAGATCGAACAGCGCCATGATCGGACGCCCGGTGGTCGATCCGCGCACCGGATGCCCCGGACGTGGCGTTTCGGCCGCCACGGTCATGCCGCCTGCGGTGGGGGTGAATCTTCCAGTCGCCGTGCCATTTCCGCGATGGCCGCGCGCAATGCCCGATACGGCCGCAGGAACAGTGTCACATGGGTCAAGCTGCCGGTCTCGGAGAGTTCTTCCCGCAGCACACCCTGGAGTTCTTGGTCGGCGAATCGGGCGGTGAAGGCGAACATCCGTTGCTGCCCGTCGGTCCACTGCCGCGTCTGCTGCACCGAGTCGAGCACCGTCGCGATCGTGGCCAGCAGATGTGCCGCGCGGGCCCGCCCGTGGTAGTCGGCGACCGGGCTCGAGAAGGTCACGCCTTCGGCGAGCAAGGCCGGCAGTTGCGTGGTGTCTTTCGATTGCCACACCGGCAGGATGAGACTTTCGGTCATGCCTCTATTTTAGAGGCACGCTGGAGCGGGTGCCAGTCCCTGCGCCGGGGGATCCTGGTCGGGAATCCGGGGCGTCGTCCGGACATCCAGGACTGGCCGCGCCCGAGGCTGCGGTTGTCAGTCGGCGTGCAGGACGAAGAACAGGAAGCACAGGAATCTGTTGTCGGTGCTCTCGCCGAGCACCTCGGGGATCAGGTCGCGGGCGGCGGGCAGGGCCGGGGGTTCGCTGATGACGCCGATGCGGAATCCCGCTGCGGTGAAGGCGTCGGTCATCGCGTGTAATGGCCGGTCCCAGAAGCTCAGCCGGGCGGTCCGGCCGCCCATGGTCCATTCCTCGATCCGGTTGCGGACCTCGAAGTAGTTGGTCGGGTCACCGGCCAGGCGCTGCCCGAGGAAGTTGGCGAAAGGATGCTCGACCGAGACTATGAGTCTGCCGCCGGGGACCAGCACTCGTCGCAACTCGGCGAGAGTCGGTCCCCAATCTCGCAGATAGTGCAAGACCAGAGACGCGACGACATCGTCGAACGCGGCGTCAGGAAAGGGCAGCGGATCGGCCAGGTCGGCGACTCGCACATCCGCGTCGGCGCCGAGGTGCTGCCGGGCCTGCTCCAGCATCCCGGCGCTCGCGTCGATGCCGGTCACGACGGCGCCACGGTCGCGCAGCGCGGCGAACAGGAGACCCGAGCCGCAGCCGGCATCGAGGATCCGCCGCCCGGACACGTCCCCGGCGAGCTCCAGGATCGCGGGCCGGTTGTAGTGCGCGTGCAGGAGGCCGGTCTCGTTTTCGGCCGCATACCCCTCGGCGATGCTGTCGTAGCCGCTCACCGCGGCCGGATCAGCGGTGAATGCATGGCCTTCCGGAACCGAAGTCATGCGCTCCATCCTGACATGTCAGGAGTATGCGCTGTAAAGCCCTGTGAGCCAATCACTTCGGATGGCCTACTATCCCGCGCGACGCCGCGGAAGAGCGCCTTCTGCCGGGATCGGTCGCGTGAGTCGTGTAGCGAACGCCATGGCGCCGGGCGCGGTCGAGGACGAACCGCATGTGAAGCTCTGAGCGATATCGGGGATCGCGTGACCGGGGCCGGGTGGGTCTGAGAGGGTCGCCCCATGAAGATCGGTGTCGCACTTCCGCAGATGGCTCCCGGCTACGGACCGGGTACGACGCTCGACTGGGCCCGGCGAATCGACGCGGGCCCGTTTTCGAGCGTCTCCGTGGGTGAGCGGGTGACGTTCTCGAATCCGGAGATGGTCGCGACGCTGGGCGCTTGCGCCGCGGTCACCGAGCGTGTGCAGGTCCTGGCGAACCTCTGGGTGCTCCCACAGCACCCGATGGCGATGGTCGCACAGCAGATCGGCACCCTCGACCAGCTCGCGAACGGCCGTCTCGAGGTAGCCGTCGGTGTCGGCGCTCGCGAGCACGACTACCGCGCTCTCGGCGCCGAATTCGAGCGACGACACCAGCGACTCGACGACAAGGTCGCCGAGCTGAAGTCACTGCTGGCCGGCGAGCCCCCGTTCGAGGGCGCGGACCCGATCGGGCCGGCGTGCGTGCAGCCGGATGGGCCGGTCATCCTCGCCGGCGCGATGGGGCCCAAGGCGATGCGCCGGGCGGCGCGGTGGGCCGACGGCATCTCCGGCTTCAGCATCTCCGGCGACGCCGAGGAGATCGCCAAGGTGGGCGGGCTCGCCGACCGATGCTGGGCCGAGGCCGGTCGTACGACGCCCCCGCGCAAGGTCAGCGGCTGCTTCACTGCCTTGGGTGTCACCGACGCGTCCGAGGCGCTGCGTTCTTTCACCGCTCGGTACCTCGGGTTCCTCGGATCCGACCTGGCCGACATGGTCGCCGCGTCGGCGCGGGCGTCGAGTCCCGAGGCGCTCGCCGGCATTCTCGACGGCGCGCAGCGGGCCGGGTGCGACGAGTTCATCCTGGTTCCGGCCGTCACCGACCTGAACTTCCTCGAGGTCGCGTCCGAGGTGGTCGCCACACGGGCTCGTCCTTCATGACACCGAGCGATCTCTTCTTCCACCTGGGAGCTGAGCAGAGACGACAGGTTCATCTGTCGCTGTGTGAGGATGCCCTGCCGATCTGGACCGGATACGTCAGGAGGGAAGGTGCTGCACTGAACCCGACCGGCCGGCGCCTGCCGGTCGGGTCAGCCGCACAGCATCACTTCATATGCCGTGCGAAGAATTGGTCTCCGTAGTCTCCCTCGAAGTGCGGGACGCCGGTATGCCCGCCCATGTTGGCGTGCAGCGTCTTCTCCTTCGAGCCGAAGGCGTCGAACAGGTCGAGGGCCTGCTGCCGGTCGTTTCCTTCGTCGTCCCACTGCAGCAGGACCAGCAGTGGGATGGTGACCTGCCGGGCCTCGTCGAACATGCTGCGGGGCACGAAACTTCCGGCGAACAAAACGGCAGCCACGATGCGTGGCTCGACGACCGCCAGCCGGAGCGCGATGGCGATCACCCCTCCCGAGAACCCGACCGGCCCGCCGATCTCGGGCAGCGACAGGAGGGCGTCCAGGGTGGCCCGCCATTCCGGTACCGCCTTGTCGGCCAGCGGTAGGACGAGCCGGTCCACGATTTCGTCGTCGACCGGCTCGCCGGCCTGAACCGCCCGGCGCAGATCGGCGCGGGCCTGCTCGGCGTCGGGGGAACGGGGCCGGTCACCGCTGCCGGGGAGTTCGATCGTGGCCGCGGAGTAGCCTTGCGCCACGGCGCGCCGGGCCCGGCCTGCCAGACGGGGATACATCTTGTCCAGTCCGCCGGGATGGCCCAGCAGGATCAGCGGTGTGGGTGCGGGGGCGGATGTCGGCGTCCACAGGGTGCCGGGGATCTCGCCGAGGGTGAACCGGCGTTCGAGGACGTCGTCGTCGAGACGCTGTTCCGAGGTGAAATGCATGGTCGTGCCTTTCGGGAGTGCTTTCGCGGCGCTCCCGGACGACCTATCGCCCGACCGTGACCCCTGAGGGGAGCACCCATGTCGATACTGCGTTCACGGGTACCACCTCCTCGTTCTCTTGCACGGCTCCGGGAAAGGTAGCAATGGTCCCGGTTGTCCGGCAACAGGTTTTCGCGCCGATGTGCGGCTACGTACACGCGCGATCAGGGGTGCTCGGTCGCAGTCGCAGGTGTGGTCGTCGCTCTGCTGTGGGCCGAGGGGGGCCGGGGTGGGGCAGCAGGTGTCGCCGCGCCAGGCGTTCGCACCCTCCTTCACCGCGATCAGGGCGATGACCAGTGCGGCGATCGGATCGGCCCACGACCATCCGAACAGGGCGTTGAGTAGTAGACCGACGAGCAGGACCGCGGACAGATAGGTGCAGAGCAAGGTTTGTTTGGAGTCGGCGACCGCGGTGGCGGAGCCCAGTTCGCGACCGGCGCGTCGCTGCGCGGCCGACAGGATGGGCATGACAACCAAACTGACTGCGGCCAAACCGATTCCGATGGGGGAGTGGCGAGCTTCACCGATTCCGAGTAGGCCGCGGACGGAGTCGACGGTGACGTAGAGCGCGAGTGCGAAGAACGAGAACGCGATGATGCGCAGCGCGATCTTCTCCCGGGCCTCCGGGTTCGGTCCGGCGAACTGCCACGCCACCGCGGCCGCGGAAGACACCTCGATCACCGAGTCCAGTCCGAATCCGATCAGCGCGGCCGAGGACGCCCGGCTGCCCTCGGTGAGCGCGATGATCGCCTCGATGACGTTGTAGGAGATGGTCGCGGCCACGAACCAGCGGATCCGCCGCGCCAGCACGGCACGCCGCTGCGACGACGGGCCGACCGCCACGGCCGACGGCACACCCGGTATACCCAGCGACTGCGACATCATCAGCAGCCCTCGGTCTCGGCGGCGAGGCAGCAGGCCGGATCGACCGCGAGCACCAGCCCGAGCAGGTCTTCGAGGGCGGCGGCGATGCGGTGGTCGGCAAGTTCGTAACGGTTACGCCTACCCTCGGGGACAGCTACGACCAGCCCGCATCCGCGCAGGCACGCAAGATGATTGGACAGAATCTGGCGAGATACCCCGATCTGCTCGGCCATCTCCGCCGGATAGGCCGGGCCGGTGCGCAGGCTCAGCAGGATCCGGGTGCGGGTCGCATCCGACAGGGCGTGCCCGAGGCGGGCCAGCGCATCGGTGTGGGCCACAGGCAAGGTCTGCATAAGGCAGACGGTACATCGAAATCTGTATACAGAAAAGAGTGAATTATTGCTGGGTGGTCTCCGGGTGAATCTCGAGCTTGCATCCGGTACCGGGGTACAGGCTTACCGTCGAGATATGACGATTTCTCCGGTTAAGGACGACTGGGTGCCGCCGGCATGCACCCTGCCCACGGCCGAGCAGCCGATCCGGGTGGCCGAGTTCGATCGGTTTCTCGTTGAGGCGGTCCGTGCTGTTCGTCGACCGGGCCCTCACCGGCTCGACCTGATCCTCGCCGCCGATGCCGCGCCGCGGGCCCGGGACCTCGCGGCGCGGGAGAGTAGCTGCTGCTCGTTTTTCACGTTCGACTTCGGCGCCACCGAAGAAGGGCCGGTGCTGAGTATCGTTGTCCCACCGGCCTATACGGCGGTGCTCGACGCATTCGCCGCCCGCCTCACCGGCGGTGCGCGGTGACCGGGCTGCGCACCGGGGAGCTCGCGGCCGCGGCCGGAGTGAACACCCAGACCCTGCGGTACTACGAACGCCGCGGCCTGCTGGCCGAACCGCAGCGCACCCTCGGTGGGCACCGCCTGTATCCGGAGGATGCGGTGACGGTGTTGCGGGTGATCAAGGCCGCCCAGCGGCTCGGATTCAGCCTTGACGAGGTCGCCGACCTGCTCTCCGGTACCGGCCACCACCGGCGCGACGCCGGATTGCGCACCCGTGCGCGCGTCAAGCTTGCGGAGGTCGATGCCGAACTGGCCGAACTCGGCGCGGTCCGCGACACCCTGCGTGCCGCGTTGGCCGCCGGGTGCGAGGACCTGCTCACCTGCAGTGAGACACCCTCCTGCCCAGTGCCTTTCGAACTTCCGTCCGACTCCGGTACTTAGCGGATCGGTAGGATCGACAGTCGCGAATGCCGACACGACGATGCCGCGCTGAACCACCTCCATCGGCGCTGGGGCAGTGTTACGTCTAGACCGTCCGAGCGCTCCCGCGGTGGTATTGGGCGCCGGATCGGCCTGGAGCTCGCCGAGAACCGGTGCCGGTGGCAGCCCGCCCTGCTGTGCCAGCAGGACTGTGGCGCAACACTTTTCAGACTCGCCGATTCCTGAAACAGGAATCGTGCGGAATCACCGACTGCGAGCCGCCCGGCCGATTCGCTGCGCCGGTCGACTACGCCTGTGATCCGTCGAGCCCGCCGTTGCCCACGATGCTGGTGAAGGCGTCCCACTCAGCGGGGGTGAACACGAGGGCTGGGCCACCTGGGTTTTTGGAGTCGCGGACGCCGACCGCGCCACCGTCGAGGAATGCGACCTCGACGCACTCCTTCGTGCCCCCGCTTCGCCTGCTCTTGAACCACTTCGCCCCGGATAGATCAGCGCTCACCCTAGATGCTCCTTCGCTATCTGCCGTAACGTGATCCTGCTGCGTGCCGCATCCAGTGCGGCGGACTGCATGACCTCGTATGCTCCAGCGTACCGACGGAGGCTAGCGGGTTTCTCCAAATACAGGTCACCCGTGTAGGTTTCCGCGTACACGACGTTGTGGTTGGCGTGGCCGAAGCGCAGCATCACGAATGGACCGATCGCTTCGCCTACCGGTACGCCGGCGGTGAATGGAAGAATCCGAATGTCGATATTCGCGCGCGTACTTATATCTGCCAGGTAGCGCACCTGGGAACTCATCACTTTGCCGCTTCCGACGACGCGACGAAGAGCCGCCTCATGAACGATGAGCTGCAATCCAACCGGCCGGACCTTGCGAGTGACGAGTAGTTGCCGTCGCATTTTGAGGTGGACATGCCGTTCGATCGTGTCATCCGTGCCGCTCGGCAACGCGTTTCGCGAAAGGACCCGGGCATAGTCGGGGGTTTGAAGTAGACCAGGGATCAGTTCGGGCTGGTATGTCGCAATCTCCTGTGCGGCGGTTTCCAATCCCACATAGATGTCGAAGTCGGCCGGAATCAGATCGTCGTATTCGTGCCACCAGTTCTGTGTATCGGCCTGCTGGGCAAGACCTTTCATCGCCTTGAGCTTCTCCTCATCGAACTCGTACAGCCGGCAGTACGCCTCGATCTCGGGAACCGACAGTTTCTGGGTGAGCCCCTTCTCGATGCGCATCAACGTGGGTGCCGAGCGTCCGATATGTGCCGCGGCCTCGGCCAGGCTCATGCCGGTTTCCTCCCGGGCCTGCCTGAGGTAGTAGCCGAGCTGGCGTTTCGGCAGGGACAGCGGTTCCCCGCGTTCGGCCATCGAATGCCCCTTTCTATGCGTTGCGAAGTGAAATGGTGCCTCTGGATTCCTGTAATCCGTCCTGGCGCTTTGCGGCACTTCCGGCGGGATTTCATGTCGCGCACGCGGACCAGGCCGGTCGATGGTGTTCTGTTGCTGCGACCACGACCGACGCGAAAGCATGACCGCTCCTGCGGTCGGCACAAACAGAGGAACCTGACGAATCGCTAGTGCGGCTACAGGTGGAGTGCGCCCCCTGTGCCACGGCTACCGCACATGATAGCCGAGTCGTATCCGCCCGGCGAGCGCCGGTCGTGAATTGCGTTTCAGCCCAACGTCTTCGAAGGAGATGCCACCAGTGCCGTACCCGCCGATCGACGAGGATGCTCTCCTCGCGCTACCGGATATCTGCGACCTCTCGCAGATCGAACTGGCCCACGATCTGATGCAGCATCACCGGAACTGCCGTATCGAACTGTGCGCGTGGAAACAGGTGGCCTATCGGACCCTGGTGCATGTCCGGCGGATCGAGCCGCCGCGGTTGAGCCCGCGCGAGCGTGCGCATCGGCGCGGCATCGAATTCCCGGTCGGCAGTGACGTTTCCGGTCTACCGCGACAGCGCGACGTGCCGATCGAAACCTTCCAGCAGGTGCTCGCCGGGCTGAACGAACTCGCGAACGATCTGTACCCCAACACCATTCGTGACCGGTGAGCGATGGGAACGTGGAACGCCCTGTCGAGCGTCGTCACGGTGCTGGCGGGGTGCGGCGTCGTGCTGCTCGCCGTCGGATGCTTCTGGCCGAGCGATGATTCTCCGCGTACCGGGCACGTCGAGCGATGGAACGGCGCGAACTCCGGGTCGCCGATCGCTCGGCTCACGGACTGGAGCTGTGCCCCGCCCGCCCGGTCCTTCACTACGGCCGAGGCTCACCACTGGATGCAGATGCATCGCGATCACGACTGCCCGCGCAAACGTGAGGCCTTCGCCGCGCTGGTCGCGGCCGGTCGCATTCGTCCCGATTCCACCCGCCCGAACACTTTCAGGAGCGAAGACGATGAGTGATAGTGAGACGAATACCTCGGCATCGCAAGCAGATCCGATGCCGGAACGCATTCCCGAGCTCACGGCGCGCGCCGAAACCGCCGGCTACTGTCTCCTCCGTAGCGTCCGCCCGCAACCGGAATGGAAACTGCTGGACAGGGAAAGCGGGGAAGAGGTCTTCTGCACCGCTGAACTCGACGCGATCGAACAATGGCTCGAGTCGTGATCCGTACTATCGCGACGTCGATGTGGCCGCACGCCGCCGACCACGCCCCGCGCGGTGGCGGCCGGAAGGTGCGACCCCGCCCTGGCGCACCAGGCGCCGCCGGGTCACCTCGTCGGTCCGTGTGGGGATTCTCCGGGTTCGTCCCGGCGCCAGGGAGGCGACTGCGACCAGTGCGCTCGCCCCCAGTGCGGCGGCCAGCGGCACCAGGGTGTTCGCGGTCAGCGGAAGAGCCATGACTGCCTCCTCGTCGTCGGGTCGGCAGAGCACACGACCGATTCGCACGCTATCGGGTGATTCGGACTCGCGGCAGAGCGACACGCCGCCGCGCATTTCGCCCGGTGCGCCGGGTTCGGCGGCGAACACCGACGCCAGTCTCTGTAACGTGTTCTAATTCTGTGATGACCGGCCTACAGGGATGGGTGGATCCGGCCTTCGAGGCGGTCCGCGAGGTGTTTGCCGCCAACCTGGGCGAGGGGCGCGATCTGGGCGCCTCCGTGGCGGTGTGTGTGGACGGGCGCGCTGTGGTGGATCTGTGGGGTGGTGTCGCAGACGAACGCACCGGGCGGGCGTGGGAGCAGGACACGGCCTGCGTCGTCTTCTCCTGCACGAAAGCGGTCACCGCGACGGCGGCTCTCGCCGTCGCGCACGACCTCGGCATCGACCCGGACGAGCCGGTCGCGGGGTGGTGGCCCGAGTACGCGGTCGCCGGCAAGGAATCCACGACGCTCGCCGACATGTTGACCCATCGCGCCGGGCTGCCCGTCTTCGAACAGCCGATCACGGTGGCCGAGGCCGCCGACGCGGAACTGATGGCACGCACCCTCGCGGCGCAGCGCCCGATGTGGCGGCCGGGTAGCGAACACGGTTATCACGCATTGACTTTCGGCTGGCTCGTGGGCGAACTCGTACGCCGCCATACCCAGTCGACGGTCGGTGAGTATGTGCGCGGCCACTTCGGTGCGGATCTGCGTATCGGTGTATCCGCCGACGAGGCCGCCCGAGCGGCACGCCTGGCCCGCCCACCCGCCGCCGAGATGGTGTGGACCGACGACAGCGGGCCGATCGATGCGGACGCGGCGGCCCGCGTGGCGGAGGCGTATCGTGATCCGGATTCGCTGCTGATGCGCTCCTCTTCCAATCCCACTGCGGCATACAATAATTCGGATGTGCTGGCGGGTGGGTGGCCGGCGTCGGGTCTGGTCGTCACAGCTCGCGCTCTCGCCGGCTTCTATCGCGACCTCGTCGCGGGAACGCTGCTGCCGCAGGCGGTCCTCACCGAGGCCACGCGGGAGCGGGTGCGCGGGGTGGACGCGGTGCTGCAACTCGAGACGGCGTTCGGCTGGGGATACATGCTGCCGTCGCAGAACTTCGTCCTGCCGGACACCGCGGCACCCACCGCGTTCGGACACCCCGGCGCGGGCGGCTCGATCGGCATTGGTGATGTCGCCAACCGGGTGGCGATCGCCTTCGTTCCGAATCTGCGCCGCGACTGGCTCGCCGGTGACCGGCGAGCCTACGACCTGGTCGCCGCCGTCTACGACTGCCTGTGATCGTTGCCGGAAGGCTTGGCCGCCGGCAGGATTCAGGCGAATGCGGCCGCTCTGCGGAGGGCGTCGAGGGTGGTCTCCGGTGAGGTGTTGAAGCAGAACCGGATTCCCGGCGCCGCCTCGGCGAGGAGATTGACCACGCGCTCGAAGAGCAGGGTGTGCTCGGGTATGGCTCGCACCGCCCCGCCCACCATGACGAGGTCGAACGACCGGGTCGCCAGCACTGCCCGGATGTCGTTCTCGGCCTCGTCGGGCGACGCGGAGACCAAGCACGGTGTGATGTCGAATTCGGTGTCGCGCAACGCGGCGTTGGCGGCGTCGACCCTGGCGGTGAGTTGCTCCTCGTCCAGATCGGGAAGACGACTGTAGTCCAGCGCTCGTGGATGCAATCCGATGGTCAGCGCGCGGAGCCGGGCGGGATCGGTCATCGTTTCTCCTCCGAGAAGGGGTGAGAGCGTGTCCACGTGGGACGATGGGCCTGTTCGGCAATTTAGCTTTGAAAGCAAAGGTATTTGAGGGAGAAGGGTATGTCAACGGAGCACGACGGGCTGTCCCTGGACGAGAGCGTCCGGGCGATGGTGCTGCTCATGCCGCGACTGGTCGGCCGGGCGAAACGCCTGCCGGTGCCCGACGCCCTGCGATCGTTCGATCTGGCGCCGCGCCATCTGTCGTTGTTGACGTACGTGCTGTTCGACGGGCCGCTCACGGTCAACGAGCTGGCGAGGCGACTGGAGGTGGCGCCGACCACCGTGAGCCTGATGATCGGCGACCTCAGCCGCCAGGGCGTCCTGGAACGCCGCACCGACGACAACGACCGGCGGCGCACCCTCGTCGCGATCGCCGACGCGCACCGAAAGGCGGTGGCGGACTGGCTCGGTGGCGCGGATCGGGGGTGGCGCGCCGCGCTGGGCCCGCTGACCGCGGAGCAGCGGGCCCTGGTCATCGCGACACTGCGCGCCTACGAGGAAGCGGTCTCCGCCGGCTGACGTCGAAAGGGCCTGTCAGGGCTCGAGATCGACGACCCCGGTGCCGCTCGCGATGTCGAACGGCACCGACACCTGGTCGTGCACGATCAGCCAGGTGCCGTCGATCTTGCGCATTCCGTAGGTGACCCGGACCCACATACCGCTGTTGGCCACCCCGTTCTTCATCGTGCCGTGCAGCCGGGCGAAGGCGTGCCCGAATGCCACGTCCTCGCCCACGGTGAACGTCAGATCGCGAATCTCGTAGTCCACGTTCTCGAAGAACAGGAAAACCTTGGCCCAGTTGTCGAGTTTCGCGGCGATCCCGACGTGCTGGAGTGGCGGTTCGACATCGAAGGACACGACGTCGGTCGCGTACGCCTGCCGCACGGCGTCGAGATCCTTGGCGCGCAGTCCGTCGGCCACCCGGTCGATTTGGCGGCGGATCTCGGCTTCGTCGGCCGCGAGCCGGTCGGCGCGGGACTGAAAGTCGTTGGATACGGTCATGTTCGGCTCCTCAGGAATTGGCGAGAGTGGTTTCGGCGCCGGCCCGCAGCGGGGCCAGTGCGGTGCTCCACGCGACGACTTGGTCCAGTGTTTTGTCCAGCGCGGCGGCGTGATGGTCACGCGGGGTGAACGTGGTGTGGTTCTCGAAATCGGTGAGCACCGAGATCGAGACCTGGTAGCCCACATCGGCCATCCCCAGCGAGCTGCAGACCGCCCGCAGCTGCACGACCGCGCGGGCGCCGCCGTTCGCGCCGTAGGAGACGAATCCGACCGCCTTGTCGACCCACTCGGCGAAGACGTGATCGAGGGCGTTCTTCAGCACCCCCGGCATCCCGCCGTTGTATTCGGGGGTCACCAGCACGAAACCGTCCAACGGTGCGATCCGCTCGGCCCAGGCCCGGGTGTGCGCGTGCACCGAGGGGCCGAACACCGGCGGCACCGGCTCGTCCAGATGCGGCAGCGGGTGATCGCGCAGATCGATCAGTTCGAACTCGGCATCGCCGCGACGCGATGCCGAGTCCAGAACCCACTGCGCGATCTGGGCACCGTTGCGGTTGGGGCGGGTACTGCCGAGGATGATGCCGATTCTGGTCATGTCCGGAGCTCCTGGATGGCTGAAAACTGGTACGTCCTTTCGACGACGCAGCCGTCCGGAATGTCAGGCGATGGTTGTGCCCGGCGGCTCGCGGGCGTGACGGTGGGCCGGGACCCGGTTGCGCGGTGTGGGGATCGGCGCTGGTTACGATCGGCTTCATGCTGCGAGGACTTGCTGGTACAGCCGTGGTGGTCGGTGTGGCGCTGGGCGGTGCCGCCGGACCGGGTCTGGCCGAACCTGCCCATACCGCGTTCGCCGCCGGCACCGAGGGACTGGATCCGCTGCTGGCCGCCGCCTACACGATGGCCGAAAGCCAGGCCCACCAGCAGGGTGTTCCGCTCGAGATCGTGTCCGGGCACCGCACCCGCGACGAACAGGAACAGCTGTGGGAGCAGGGCATCGCCACCTACGGCGGTCCCGACGCCGCGCGGCGGTGGGTGCTGCCGCCGGACGAATCCACGCACGTGACCGGTAAGGCCATCGACGTCGGCCCGCAGCAGGGCGCGCAGTGGTTGCAGGACAACGGAAATCGGTGGGGGCTGTGCCGGACGTTCGACAACGAGTGGTGGCACTTCGAGTTGCAGACCTTCCCCGGCGGCGCCTGCCCGCCCCGGTGGCCCGACGCCAGTGTCCGTCCGCATCGGTAGCGCGAAACTCGCGAATCGGATAGCTACCAATCGGTATTCAGCAAACTTTCGGAGACACGCCGATTGTCCTGTCCAATACCGGTGTGGCGCACTCGCGGATGGGGCACTGTAAATGTCTGGCGGTTTCCCGGCAGACGGGCCGGGACGCTCGAAGCGATGGAGGTTCGGGTGCAAGGGCGGGTTCCGGTACGGCGGAGCGGTGCGATACGTGGCAATGCGGTGCACAGCGAGACCGGACCGGACATACCCACGGTCCAGCTGATCCCCGAGACCGGTCTGGCCTCCATACCGTGCGGATGGCTGCTGCCGGAACTGCCCACCGCCCTTCTGATCGCGGTCTTCGTCGGCACCGGCTGGGTCGGCTACGCCGCCTCCGACCGGCCGATTCCCGATCCGCCGCTGACCGTCGTGGTCGCACCCGGCGACCGGGATACGCTGTCGGTCACCTTCGGCGACCGGTGAGCCCCGCCGGGTGCGAATGTGCCCGGCGCGCAACGAATCCCGTTCAGCTGGTCGGTTCCAGCGCCTCGTCGAAAGTGATGCCGCCCTCGACGGTGTGCGGGGTGCGGCGCCGGTTGGGCGAGCCCAGGGCGGTGGTCAGATCGGAGCCGTCGTGTTCGGCCAGCAGCGCCGAGGAATCCCATACCAGCAGCGTCGCGCTGACGGTGTTCTCGGCCGCCGAATGCGCGAGATCGTAATGCGCGCACGCAGGCACGTGATCGTAGGTGATCCACAGGTCGTAGCCGGTCATGAACAGGTCGAGATCGAAATCGACCGACAGGCCGAGCAATTCGCTGCGACCGTTGTCGTCGACGCCGGCGAACGCCTCGTCCAATGCGAGCAGTCGCGGCGCCTGCGGATCGGCCGAATCCAGCATCACGTGCGCGGCGGCGAACAGCGGAAGATGCAGCGACACCGACTGTTCGCCACCCGAGAGCGCGCTGTGCCGCGCGACGGTGAGCCGATCCTCGGAGCCGTCGGCGGTCACCAGAGTGAATGAGAACACCCGCCAGGTCCGGTAGTCCAGCGTGGTGGCCAGAATCTCCGGATAGGACCGTTCCGGATGCGCCGCGCGTGCCGCCCGGATCTCCGCAGCGAAATGCGCACGCACAGTAGCCAATTCGTCGGGACCCAGATCGGCAGCGGCGCGGTCCAGCAGTTTGCACACCGCGCGCGCCGACTCCGACAGATTGTCCGCCAGCACCCAGTGCACCCCGATGGTGTTGCCCGAGGACATGCGCCGCTGCTTCATCTCCGCGCCCATCCGGCCGATGAGATCGCGGGCGTCGCAGGTGCGTTCGTGGATCTGCTGCGCCAGCCCGGTCAGCAGCGCGTCCTCGAGAATGCGCCGCTCGGCATCGGTCAGCAGCAGTTCCTGATCGGTGCGGGCGGCGGCGATGCGGTCGGCGAAATCGGCCAGTGCCGCCATCCCGTTGTCGTCGTGCACCTGGACCACGGTCAGGCCGTCGGCCGCGTCCCATTGCAGGCGGTAGTCCTGGCGCGCGGAGGCCAGGGCGGCGTCGAATTCCTGCAGCGCCGCGGTCACCGCGCTGCGCGTCGACTTGCGGGCGGACTCCCCGGCGCGCACGGAAGTGGTGGCGGCGCAGAGGTTGTCGAACAACTCGTGCACCTCGACGGGCAGGACGGCGGTCTCGTTCTCCGGCCCGCCGGATTCGATCCGATACAGCAGCTGATCGGCGGTCGACCAGGCCGCCGGCGAACTCGGCCACCGGCTCTCGGTGGGCGCGCCCAGCAGCGAGAGCAGATCGGGCCGCGCGTAGGGCGCGAGTTGCCGGACGTCGGTGAGCAATTCGGTCAGCGCGGTGCCGAGCGACTCGTGGGCGGCGCGATAGGCGCCCTCGGCCGAACCGACCGCTTCGATCGCCTCGGCGGCGGCCTTGCGAGCGGCCCGCTGTTCGGCGCGGGCGGCGTCGATGCGCTCACGGGCCTGCTCGAGTTCGCGGTCGATATCGGCGGTGTCGGCGCCCAGCGCCTCACGCAGCGTCTCGAGTTTGCGCAACTGCTCCTCGTACCCGGCCCTCGCGGCTTCGGCCTCCTCGGCGAAAGCCTCTGCCAGATCCCGGGATTCGGCGAGCCGGTCGCTGGCCTCGCGGGCGCGTTCGGCCTCGCGCTGCTGGTCGCCGCGCAGCCGCAGCAGGGCGGTGCCGGTGTTCTCGAAATGGCGGACGGCCGCGGCGAGCGCGTCCAGCTCCGCGGGATCGCGAGGCGCGTTGCGAGAGGCGGCGACCGCGCGCACCTTCTTGTCGGCCGCGGTGAACGCCGCGACCGCCTGGTCCAGATCGTGTTCGGCCTGCGCCGCCGCCTCGGTATGCGAGCGCAGGACTCCCGCCGCCTCGGACACCGAACGCAGCGCGGCGATCACCGCACTGCTGCGCGGCAAGTCCTTCGCGGCGGCCGCCAGCCGGGCCAACTCGCCGGAGGCCTCATCGGCGTCCGCACGAGCGGTCTGTTCGGCCTGTTCGGCGGCGGCGATCTCCTCGGCCAACTCGGCCAGGCGCCGCTCCCGGCGTCGGGCCCGGGCGGTGGCGCCGATGAATTCGGCCTGCTGCTTGTGGTGACGGCCGAGCTGCACGCCCTGCCGGAAACCGCCGTCACCGCCGACGGCGACCAGGTCGCCGACATGGGAGTCGTTGTCGCTCAGTGCGATAGAGGCCAAGATATCGGTGAGGTGGGTGCGCGAGACCGCGGCGATCGGCGAATCGGCATCGTCGCTGACACCGTCCTCGACGACCAGCACCTGCGCGAGAGTGGGACCATCGGGACGGGCGGTGTGCGGGAGCGGCGTCAGGTAGATGTCCGAATCAACCTGCGGCGCTTCGTCATTCGTACCGACCCAGGCGTCGAGCAAGCCCGCGGCCTGTAAAGCCGCCTCGATCCCGGCGGCGCGCTCGGCACCGATGTCGTCGGCGAAACGCACAAGCCGCCACAGCGGTGCACCGGGACGCGTCGCCCGGGCCTCGGTGCGGCTCTGCGGCGCCGGGGGCGCGTCGTCCTGTTCGGCCGCGACCCGCTGCTGTTCGGCACGCAGCGCCGCGGCGCGATCGCGAGCCTGATCGGCGCTCGCGCGGGCCTGACGGCGGCGATCCCGCAGCGACTCGGTGAGCGATTCGGTGTGCTCGGCCAGCACCTGCGGCAGCGGCGGCGCATCGTCGCCGCCGGCCTCGGCGAGGGCGGCGTCGAGCGCCTCGAACAATCCGGCGGCCACGGGGGAGTACAGCTCACCGTGCGTGTTCCACCAACTACGCAGGGAGGCAGCGGTATTCGCGCGTGCCAGCGCCACCGCGGCCTCCGCCTCGGCCAATTCGGCGGCCGCGGTGTCGCGCCGGCGGGCCGCACGCTCGAGGGCTCGTTCCGCGCGGGTGCGGTCGGCCGCGGCGGCATCGGCCACCGTCATCGCCTGGCGCACCGCGCGCACATCGGCGTCGCGTTCCTCGGCGTGGCTGCGCACGGTGGTGGTGAGTTGTTCGGTGCGCGCCTGTTCCGGCAGGGCGGCCCAGGCGATTCCGGCCTCCTCGGCCGCCGCGCGCAGTTCGTCCTCACCGCGGGCCAGAGCCGCGGCGGCGGTGGTGACCGCGGCGGTGGCGCGTTCGTATTCGTCGCCGCGCTGGTCGGCCGCCTGCTGGGCCTTGGTCGCCTTGTCGCGGTGGACCGCCGCCGAGGTCTCGAGCCGTCGCACGGCATCGGCCAGATCGTCGAGCTGCTGCTTGCCCTCGTAGGCGCTGGACCGCTGCAGCGTCTCCCGATCGGTCAGGGCCTGCTCGTAGGCGCGATCGGCCTCCTCGGCGCGATGCTCGGCGGCGTTGCGCTCGGTCTCGCGCCGCTGCCGCAGTGCCGCGGCCGCGAACAGCGCGGTGCTGCCGTGGGTCACCGCGTCCAACCGCGAGCGCACCTGATCCACATCCGACTTCGCCTGGACCGCAAGGTATTTGCGATAGACGTCGACGAAGGTGCGAGTGGCGGAGTCGGCGGCGACCAGCCCCTCGAGCGTGCGGCCGACCTCCTCCATATCGCTGAACGAGCGGGCGGCGTCGAGGATCAGCTGATCGTCGAGCGGGCGCAGGCCGTCGGTGAGGGCCTGCGACAGTCCGCGCGGATCGAGGTTCTTGGCCAGCTGCGGTCGGCGCAGCGTCAGGATCAGATTGATCAACTGGTCGTAGCGCTGCACACCGAGGCCGAACATGCGCGCGTCGATCGCGGCGCGGTAGTCGACGGGGCGGTCCACGATCGCGTCGGTGCCGATCTGCTCGGCCAGCTGTTTGCGGGTGAAGGGCCGGTCGTCGGGTCCGATCAGCGAGAAGTCCACGCCCACCCGGCCGTCGGCGACGAAATACCACCGCGTCACCTTGTCCGAGGACCGGGTCGCGCGCATGCCGATGCCGACGGTGACCACCTCGGGGTCCGACCAGCGCCCGCGCGCGAATTCCATCCAGACATAGGAATAAGCCGAATCCTGTTTGCGATAGAGCAGATTCGACTTCATCGTGCGCTCTTCACCGGCGAACGGATTCAACCGCCGCGGTTCGATGCGGCCGTCGAAGACGAAGGGGAACAACACCTCCAGCGCCTTGGTCTTGCCGGAGCCGTTGGGCCCGCGCAGCACCAGCCGCCCGTCGGCGAAGCAGAATTCCTGATCGCGGTAGTCCCACAGATTGACGATTCCGGCGCGGGTGGGAATGAAGCGGACACCACCGTGAATGAGGTCCATGGTTACTCCGTCCCCTTTCCTGAGGTACTGGATCCCGCGGCGCCGGCCGGTGCGGTCGCCGGTTGCCCGGTGGCGTGCGCGCCCAGCGATCGTGCCGAGGCGAACAATTCGGTTTCGGCCCGCGTGCGCACGGTGACCACCGCGCCCCGATAGCGGGCCAGCGCGGGCAGTGCCAGGACACCGCCGTCGACTATCTCCACGAGAGACAGCCGCGCCAGCAGACCGACCACCTCGGTGGTGAGCCCGCCCACGTCCGCTTGCCATTGAGCGGCGAAGGTCGAACCGTACCGCTCGGTGAGCGCGTGCACCGTCGCGCGAATCCACTCGTCGTCGACGAACGGATGGGTGATCGGCTCGGGACCTTCCTCGTCGGCCGGATCATCCGCGTCGCCGGGTTCCTGCGGCGCCGTGACCAGCGGCGCGAAGACCGTGGCCGCCGGAATGGCGGCATCGAGACCGTCGGCGATGCCGGTGGCGGCGGGCGGGCGCGGTTGCCGGGGCAGCGGATTGTCGATGTCGAGGACCCGGTCGGCGATCTCGCCGATCAGCAGCAACGCGACCTGCGCGAGGGTTCCGGTGCTGGGGAAGCGCACATCGGAGAACCGGCCGGAGGTGTCGATCAAGGCCACGCCCTCACCGCGGCGTTCAGCGCGCAGCCCGGTGAGCAACTCCACTTCCGCCACGATCTTCTCGCTGCCCAGCGCGGATTGTTCTGCCGCACCGAGGGTTTCGGCGTAGACGACCGGCAGTTCGATCAGCGCCCGCCGCACCCGGCGCGCGGCCGCGGCGCGCGATGGCACGGAAGCCGTTGCGGCGGAATCGGTGTCGTCGGCGAGCAGGGTGCGCACACTGTGCAGGTGCTGCAACGCGCGCGGCGGCCGGAAGATCGCGAACACCACCGAGCGGTCGATGTCGTAGAGTGCCTCACCCGCTTCCGGGTCGGCGGCCCAGCCACCGGCGTCGCCGTCGGCGAGGGTCAGGGCGCCGCGGGCGGCCAGCCAGGCCACCGCGTCCACGAACGCATCCCGGTCGGCAGCGCGTTCGGTCGACAGGTCCAGCCCCTCCACCCGCACGGCGTAGGCCGCGACCTGATCGGCCAACTCCGACAGCGTGATCTGATCACCGGCGCGACCGAGCGCCGCCAGGGCGAGCGAGAGATAGGCGTAGCGGCGACGGTCGAAGACACGATCGGCGGGGGTACGGGCGGGACGGCCGGTGTCGAGTCGGTCGGGGATCGGGAACAGCCGAGCCGTGGTCTCGGTGACCTCGAGCCGGTAACCGAGCACCTCGGTCATGTCCTCGCGCAGTTCGGTGGCCCAGCGCCGGATCAACGGCAGCGCAATGCGATCCGGGAAGGTCCGGGTCACCAGATGATTGGCCAGCAGGACCCGCGCGGCGCGCTGGTAGCTGTCCAATGCCAGCGGGTCGATGGTTTTCGCGTGCATCACGACCACCCGGAGGCGGTGCGGGCGCGGGAATTCTCGCGCACCTCGAGCCGGCGGTGATCCAGATACAGCAGACCCTGGGCCGTGCGCACCACCGTGGAGCCGGGATGTTCGCGGACCGTCAGCGTGACGCCGCTGTCGGATCCGGTCGTGCTCACCCGCCCGCTCACGGGCACCCACGCGGTGGAGGCGGCGTCGAGCAGCCGCAGGAGGACCTCGGTTTCACGTTCGTCGAGGACCCGGTCGTGCACATCGGCGGCGGCCAGCGACATCGCGGCCGCCGCGCGGGCCCGCTGCGTCTCCAACTGCGCCTGGCGCAGCCGCCGCACCCCGGCATCGTTGCGCACGAGCCGCGCGGGCGCGCCCGGGGTGGGCTGACGGCCGGTTTCGGCGAGCGTGCGCGCGATCTCCAGCGGCGCTGCCTCCCACCAGGATCGGTGGGCGGGAATGATGTCAGCGTCGGGATGTTCCATCGACAGGTGGCGGGGTTTGCCCAATCCGAAGACGACGTCGAACAGGGCGTGCGCGCTGTCGGTGGTGGGCGCGGCGGCGAACCAACCGGCCAGATGCCGCAGCGCCGACTCCCGGCTCACCCCGCCCTTGCGCGTTTCGGTCACGCGGCGCAGCAGCGACAGCACCGCCGCGATCGCGCTCATGGTCGCCTCCCGCAACCGTTCGGCCTCGGTCGCCGGGGCGGCTTCGCCGCCTTGGTCGGGCGCGCCGCGATCGCGGACCGCGACGAACCATCCGCGCAACCCCTGCCAGCGAGCCCGCCAATCGGCTTCGCGCGCTGCGACGTCCAGCAGCACCCGCTCGTCACAGGACGCGGCGCGGGCGATCAGCGCCTCGGCGCCGGTGTCGTCGACCTCGGCGATCGCGGCCGCCAGCCGGGGCGCGTAGCGGGCCAGATCCATGCTGAATTCGCGCATGTGCGCCAGCAGCGCATCCTTGTGTGCGAGAAAGGCTTCCGGCGTGGCCTCGGTCGTGCGGACCAGATCGCCGAGGGTCAGATAGAAATGCGCCGCGCGGTCGGCCAATTCGGACAGCGCGGTGTCGAGTCGCTTCAGAATTCGGTACACCCGCTCGGCGTCCCCGTCGCGATTGGCCTGCGCCAGTGCCTGCAGATCGGCCAGCAGTTCCGGGAGCACCAGCCGCGACAGCGAGGCCTCGTCCAAGCGCGCGCCCAGGACCTCGTTCACCGCCCGGTACGCCTGATATCCGGCCTGCGAGAACTGATACACGTAGTGCCGGTTGCGATATTCGGCGAGGGTCGCCGCGCGGGTGCCGTCGTAACTGCGTTCCAGCACACCCCAGGTGTGCAGCTGTTCGAGCAGCGGCCCGATCTCGGTGGCGGTGGGATGCGGGACATCCGGCATCCGAGCCAGGGTGTCGGCCACATCGGAGGCATGCAGCAGCACCACATAGGCGGCACGCGCGTGATCGAAGGCGCGCAGCACCCACAGATAGTCGTTGCGCTTGTCGGCGGTGGCGAAGGAGAACAACCGCAGCCGATCCGCGCCCTCGATCACCGTCTCGTCCCGGGTGGGGGAGACGCCGTCGAACAGTGCGGGTTCGGCGGGCAGCAATCGGTCAGCGGACTCGGTCACCGGCACGAGCGTAATACCTGCCCATGCGCCGCGGCGGCGCACCCGGGCCTCGGCGTGCCGTCACCCCGCCTCGGTGGCGACCGCGGAGCGTTCCACGGTCAGCAGGCTCTCCTCGCTGTGCTCGCGATGGTAGGCGGCGCCACCGCCGTTGAGGCCGAACAACCGCTTCGACCACAGCAACCACAGCACCGCTGCGATATTGATCACGAGGGCGCCGGCGCGGACGACGGTGATGCGCTCGGTGAGCTCGTAGATTTCGAGCGGCAGGAACAGCGAGGTGGCGATCACCGCGAAATACTCACCCCAGCGCTGCACGTACCACAGGCCCACGGCCTCCACGAATTCGATGACGGCGTACGCCAGCAACCCCGCCGCGATCCAGGTGAGCACGGTCGGCGACAGCGTCCAGCCCTTCTCGATGAACGCCACGATCTTGGAATTGTCGGGATTCCAGCCGATCTGGTCGGCGAGCGGACGGATCAGCGGCAGCTCGCGATCGAATGCGGCATGCAGCTGCTCCTGCGAATTGCGCACCTTGAACACCCCGGCGGCCAGCACCACGAACACCAGCCCGCGGATCACCCGTTCGGTGGCCAGCAGCCGCATGATCAGCCGGTCGCGCAGCAGCCGCCCGCGCGGCACCTCGGGCGCCGCGTCGGCCGGGCCGCGCCCGCGCGGCTCGCCGATCACGAAGTTCCCGCAGCGCAGACACCGCCAGGCCTCGCCGGCGGCCGTCGAAACATGCAGGCGCGCAGCCAGTTCCGCTTCGTCGGGGGCGTAGGTGGCGTGCCCGTGCCACGAGCAGCTGCGCAGACTGAAGTCCATTCGTCGCAGCGTACAACCCCGGCGGTATCGTGCAATTCAGCGGCGCAGGCGAATCCGCTCAGCTCATCGACAGAACCCGCAGCTGCTCGAGATAGGTGCGGGTGCGGGGATCGGACGGATAGCGTTCGATCATCTCCCGCGCCGCCTCGCCCGCGATCCACAGCAGCGAGGGCAGCGAGCGGCGCTTGCCCTCGAACGCGCGCATCGCCTCGTCGACCGCGAGCTCGAGATCGCGATCGCGGACCGCTACGACGGCCAGGGTCAGCTGTGCCTCGGATACGCGCATCGGCTGACGGACCGAACCGTCGAGGCCCGTGGCGCTGCGGATCACCTGGCGGGCATAGGCTTCCGCGGGGCGGTTGTCACCGGCGACCCGGCAGCAATCCATGGCGTAGAAGTCGAACTTCTGCGCGTCGACCACGAAGTGGTTGTCCAGATTTGCCGGATTGTCCAATAGCCGCAAGATATCTCGGCCGCGTTCGAGGGCGCGTTCCATCGCCTCGCGATCGCCGATGCGGGCCCACGCCTTGGCCTGCTGCGCGGCCAGCTGCACGCCGACGCCCATGCCGCGGCAGTTGTCCAGGGCGGACTCGGCCACCTCGATCGCACCGCGGTAGTTGCCCTGCGTGATGGCGAACCAGGCCGCCATTTCCGCACCCCAGCCGACGATTTCGGGATGGTCGGCCTTACCTTTCTTTCGTGGTGATAGAGCCCGCAGCCATCGGGTTCCGAATCACCTGGGAGCGGTGGGTTTGGCTTCATGGTCGTTGCCGAGGTTCATGG
>NZ_JOJF01000036.1:0-42049 GCF_000720265.1 Nocardia sp. NRRL WC-3656
TGGCGTCGCCGGGCAGGGTGCCGCAGGGGGCGACGTTTTCGACGAAGTGGCCGACCATGTGCCGCGACAGCGACCACACATCCTTCAACGGCGACGACATGGGCCGTCCCGAGAAGGTGAGACTGGACCTGTTGGAGCTGTCGACGGTCATCACTGACTCCTTCTACTCCCGAACTATCTGTTCCGGCGGTTAACGCTAACCGGCGGGCCGGGAACCGAGGGTGCTTCGCGAATCGTCTGTGCGGAAATCGAAGCAGGTCGGCGGGCCGTTGTGATCGCTCACAGTCGCCGGGACGCGGATCGGTTCCTCAATGCCACAATCGGCGGCAGGGCAGCGGTCGCAATCCGGGCCGGACCATGCCGTCCACGGTGACCGCCAGCCCGGAATGCACGGCGGCGGCGGCGAACTCCCAGGCCTCGGCGCGGGTGGCGGCGTATTCGAGCACCATGTCGCCGTCGGGGCCGGTGCCGCCGAAGTAGACCGTGATCCGGCGAGTGGGTATGTCGGGGGCCGTTTCGGAGATGTCCATAGCCGTGCTCCTTTGCATCGGTGCAGGAACGAAGCTACGTACTCGCGGGTAACCCGAACAGGTTTCAGTGCGGAATTCATCGCGTGACACATACCGCCGCGCGGCAAACTTGTGATTTCTCAGGACCTGCGGTGCCGATTTCGGGTTGCCTCGCGCGCGCGATAATCTCTTGGCCCATGGGCCTCACCGCGGTCCGGCGGGCGCTGAGCGTCGCCGCCGGCAGTCTGTTGCTGTTCGCTGCCGCCACGACTTCCGCACCGGCGCAACCGATCTACCCGGCACCGGACCCGGATCCGTTCTACGCCGCGCCGGCCGACATCGCCGAGCACAAGCCGGGCGATGTGCTGGCGACGAAACCGCTACCGCCGCTGGACATCTTCCCCGACACCGACATCACGCTGATCAAGTTCCGCTCGACCAATTCCGAGGGCAAGCCGATCGCGGCGACCACCACCGTCCTGACGCCGCGCAAGCGGGCGGCCGACGGGCCACTGCTGTCGTATCAGACGATCATCAACGGACTCGGCGCCGATTGCAGTGTCTCCCATGTGCTCTACACCAAGAACCCGGATCTGATGGTCCGCGAGGCGCCTGCCTACAACGTGGTGTTGCAGCGCGGCTGGAGTATCGCGATGCCCGACCATCTCGGGCCGCAGTTCGCCTACGGCGCAGCGCGTCTGGGCGGCCAGATCACCCTGGACGGCATTCGCGCGGTACAGCACGCCGCCGATCTGAAACTCGAGCACAGCCCGGTGACGATGGCCGGCTACTCCGGCGGCGGCATGGCCACCGCATGGGCGGCCGCGCTGGCGCCGGTCTACGCACCGGAACTGCGCATCGCAGGGGCCGCGGCCGGGGGCGTGCCGATGAACATGGTGAAGATGCTGGAGGGCCTGGGGTACGGCTCGCATCCGGCCTTCGGCCTGGCGATGGCGGCCGGACTCGGCCTGGAACGTGAATACCCCGACCGGTTCCCGCTGTCGGACCAGCTCAACGACAAGGGTATGGCGGTGCGGCAGGTGATGGCGAACAGTTGCACCAACGGACTGCTGGCCGCGGGCGCGGGGCACGGGGTGAGCGAGTTCGCGAAAACCACGTCGATGACCGAGGATCCGGTCGCGCGCAAGGTGGTCGAGGACAACAGTCTCGAGCTCTACACCGACAGCGTGCCGAATATGCCGGTCTTCGAATGGCATTCGCCCATCGACGGCCTGATCCCGGTGGATTCGATCGTCAATACCGATCGGCGCTGGTGCCAGGCCGGGGTCACGGTCCAGTCGGAGGCCATTCCGGTGCCCGACCACCTCACCGCGGCCGTGCTGGGCCTGCCGCAGGTGCTGAGCTGGCTCGACGGCCGCATGCACGCTCAGCCGGTGCCGAGCAACTGCTGAGCGCGCCGGCCCCGCACCGCGCGGGCGTGCCGGATTCGATATCGATGCGGACTCGCGGCGCGCACGATCCGAACACGCCGCCCGGACAGCCGGATTCGCCCCGGTAATCTCGAAACACCTGGTTCAGCGCGGAACTCGGGTTGGCAGCGCACGGGAACCAGCGGTGAGCTTTAGTGGGGTGCGCCATGCGAATCCGGCATGTACTGGTCACGGTATTGCTGATCGGTTGCGGTCCTGTTGCGGGTACCGCAGCGGCCCAGCCGCCGATTCCCCTGCCGGCCTTGCCGTTACCGGCGATCGCCTTACCCGGGTTGCCGGGGCAACCGCTCGCACCCCAGGATCCGGATCCGGCGCGGTCGAATCCGCCGGCGCCGGGGCTCGCGCAGCTGCAGCAGTGGATCAACGTCCTGGTGCCGCCGCCACCCATCCCGGTGGCCGATCAGGCGGCCGCCGGGGAGACCGGCGTCACCGCCGACCTGGCCCGGCTGCAGCAGGCCGTCATGCCCTCGCCGGTGGGCGATCCGCTGCTCGACGACTGGCCCGCGGATCTCGCGGGGCTGCGGCCCGGTGATGTGATCGCGACCCGGGACGTGACGGCGACCGCCGCTCCGCTGCTGGTGGTGCCCGTGCGGCAGGCGTTGCAGGTGAAATACCGCACCACCGACGCCCACGACGCACCCTCGTATGCGACTGCGACACTGGCGATTCCGGCCGCACCGTGGACGGGTCCCGGATCGCGGCCGGTGCTGGTGAACAATCTTCCCATCGACGCGCTGGGCCGGACCTGTACGCCCGGCTACACACTCGCGCACGGTTTCTCCGGGGATACCGGCACCACCGATTTCGTCCCGCCCACCACGCAATTGGCGCTGTTGCGCGGGTACGCGGTGCTGATTCCCGATCACGAGGGTCCGCGGATGGCCTATGCCGAACCCTTCGTGGCCGGCCACGCCGTGCTCGACGCGATCCGGGCGATGCGCACGGAGCTGCCCGCGGAATTCGGCGCCAGCCGCTACGCCATGCACGGATACTCCGGTGGTGCCATCGCCACCCGCGGCGCGGTGGCGCTGATCGATTCCTACGCACCGGAATTGGCGCCGCTGATCGTCGGCGCCGCATTGGGCGGCGTGCCGGCCGACTATCAGATCCTCTCGCAGAGCATGAACGCCAACTTCGCCTCGGGTGTGTTCCTGGCAGCCACCTTCGGGGTGGGACGGGAGCGGCCGGAAATCCTGGCCAGGATGAACAATCTGGCCCGGTGGGCGGCCCTCTCTCCGCTCAAGGACACCTGCGCCGGTGTGTTCGCCGTTCCCGGGGTGCTGTCACTGCCGATCGATATCGCCGCCGACACCCCCGATCCGCTGCACAGCGCGCTGGCCGGTGACATCTACCGGGTGACGCGGATGCAGGGCATGAAATCCGCTGTGCCGCTGTATGTCTACAACGGCGAACAGGAATTCTGGATTCCGGCCGCCGGGGCGCGCGAGTTCTATCGCGACCAATGCTCACTGGGCGTGGCGGCGGTGTATCGCAGCGTGCCGGGCGAGCACATCATCGCAGCGGGCTTGGGGTATCCGGAGGCCATGGGCTGGGTCGATCAGCGATTGCAGGGCGTTTCCGCCCCGAGTGAATGCTGAAACGGCGGCGTCTTTCTCTCGCGCCGGGGCGCGGATGATTTTGTGCCGCCACCCCAGCCGCCCCCGGTGCGATTCATGAATTGTCATCGGATCGACGGTGTTTCGGGTTCGAGGCGATTCCGTGGCCGTACCGTGATGTGAACGCGGCACCGGTTTTTGCGCGGACGGTGCCGCGTTCGGCAACCGGCGCACCCGCACCTTCCGTAAGGAGAGGAGGTCGGCAGTGCGGACGCCGGACCGGCCACCGGTGAGCGGCTCCCAACTCGAAGCCGCCGCTCACGGCACACAGCTCGACCCGCGGCACCAGGACTTCCAACCCCTTCCTCGACGCGGTCACTGTGCGTAGCAGTGGAACCGCCCGCCGGGTGCACCCTCACCCCAAGGCATCCGGCGGGCACACTTCGCGCGGGGACAGATTCTGGAGCGACCCGATGACACCATCCGCACCCAGCCTGGCGGCGACTCTGACCCGAAGTGTGCGCACCGACGCGCCGGCGCCGCATTCCGACACCACCGCCGAATTCGGCGCCGGGGTGCGCGAATGTCTCGCCCTGGCCGCCGATATGGTCGCCGAACCCGATCCCGAACCGGCGGATGCCGCGCGGCTGGCCGAACTGGTCGGCCGGGCCGGCGCCTGGGCGCGTGAGGGCATCGACCTCGACACCGTGCTGCGCGCCTACCACGAGGCGGTGCGGCGCGCGTTCAGCGATATCGCCGGTGGCCGCGGTGACGGCGAGACGTTGTTCGCCGACGCCGAGCAGGCCCTGCGCCTGCTGGAGACGGTGACGGTCGCCACCTCGGCCGCCTATCTCGACGAACACCGTTCGGCCGCACGGCATCATCAGACCGCGGCCCAGACCCTGGTCACCGCGCTGCTCAGCGGACACGGCCGCGCGGCGCTGGCCCGCCGCACCGGGATCGCGGTCGCGCCTGCCTATCAGGTGGTGGCGCTGTCGATCGCTCCGCATCCCGGCGAATCCGATCCACGTCGCAATGCCGAAACGGTGGCCCGCCGCAAACTGCGCCGACTGCAGAGCGCGCTGGCGCCGGTGCTGGGTTCACGGGCGCTGTCACTGCTCTCCGTCGACGGCGGCACCGTGCTGGTGCCGGTCGACGACCCCGATGCCACCGCCCGCATCGACGCCCCGGTATTGACCGCCGACACCCTGGACGTACTGTCCGCGGCGGCCTCGGTGCCGCTGACCGCGACCGTCGTCGCCGGTCCCACCGCACGCATCCCGGAGCTGGCCGCCCAGGCCCATGAACTGCTGGAACTGGTACGCGCACTGGGCCGCCCGCCGGGGCTGTACGAGATCGCCGACGTCGCGGTGGAGTACCAGCTGACCCGGCCCGGTCCGGCGCGTGCGCATCTGGCCGCGGTGCTCGGTCCGTTGCGGCCGCATCCGGATCTGCTGGAAACCCTTCGCACCTATGTGGATTCGGGTCTGGACCGCAAATCGACCGCGGTGCGGCTGGCGATTCACCCGAACAGCGTCGCGCACCGGGTGCGGCGCATCGAGCGACTGACCGGAATCGAACTGGCCCGCCCGGACGATCTGGCACGCGCGAGCCTGGCGTTGCTGGCCTTCGACCTCGGAACCGATTCGCGCACCGAGGGGTATGCGTGAGCCTCGCCGTGACCGATCACGATCTGCTCCGCGCGTTGGAACCTGTCGCCGAACGCTGCCTCGCGGATCATCTGCGCAAGGCGCGCGCCTGGCATCCGCACGACTACGTGCCCTGGGGTGAGGGCCGCAATTTCGCGGCACTGGGCGGAAACGATTGGGAGCCGCGACAATCGGCGTTGCCGGAGGTGGCTCGGGTGGCGTTGGTCACCAATCTGCTCGCCGAGGACGATCTGCCCTCCTGCCATCGCGCGATCACCGAGATGGTCGGCGGCGACGGGGCCTGGGGCACGTGGGTGGGATGCTGGACCGCGGAGGAGAACCGCCACGCGATCGTGATCCGCGACTACCTGGTGGTGACCCGCGCGGTGGATCCCGTTGCGCTGGAACGCGCCCGGATGACTCGGCTGACCAGCGGCGTCGCCGCGCCGGAGGTCCCGCGGTTGCTGCGCGGGTTGGCCTGTGTGACACTGCAGGAGCTGGCCACCCGGATCAGTCACCGCAACACCGGCATCGCCTGTGGTGAACCGATCGCCGACCGGATGCTGTCGCGCATCGCCACCGACGAGAACCTGCATATGATCTTCTATCGCAATATCTCCCGGGCCGCCCTCGAGCTGGCTCCGGACGCGATGATGCGTGCGATCACCGAGGCGGTCACCGGTTTCCGCCTGCCCGGGTCGGCAGGGCCCGGCTTCCGGCGGCACGCGCTGCTGCTGGCCGCCCACGGCATCTACGATCCGCCGCAGCATCTGGAGACGGTGCTGCGTCCGGTGCTGCGCAACTGGCATGTGTTCGATCGCACCGATCTGACCGGGACGGGCGAGCGGGCCCGCGACGAACTGGCCGCCTATCTGGCCGCTCTGGAGAAGACGGCCGTCCGCTTCCGGGAACGGCGGGAACGAGCGCGCGCCCGGGAGACGGCGTTCGCGGACGGTCCGGCGGTGGTGCAGCGGTGATCACTCGTGCGGCGCTGAGCGCTGCCTTGGCCGTGGCCGCCGGCGCGATGGCGGCGGCTCCGGTGTGCGCCGATCCGGCCGCGCCCCCACCTCCGGCCCCGCCGGCGATCGATCCCGCCGTGACGCGAACGGAATTGGTGCGCACCGAAACCCGCGGGCCGGGCTGGGATCGGCTGTATGTCGCCTCCGCCGCGATGCATCGGGTGGTGCCCATCGATGTGCTGCACGGCGCCGGGAGCGAACCCCGGCCCACCCTCTATCTTCTCGACGGCGTGGAGGGTGCGGCGACCTCGGGCTGGCTCACCGACGGCGACGCCGCGCGCTTCTTCGCCGGCAAACCGGTCGACGTGGTGCTGCCCGGTGACGGCGTGGGCAGTATGTACGCCGACTGGGACCATTACGACCAGAACCTGGGCCTCAACCGCTGGGAGACCTTCCTCGTCGACGAATTGCCGCCGATCGTGGAGAAATATCTGCATGCCGACGGGCGCCGGGCCATCGCGGGAGTGTCGATGGGAGCGCAGGCGGCGATGATGCTGGCACAGCGCCATCCCGGCTTCTATCGCGCGGTGGCGGGCATCAGCGGCTGTTATTCCACCGCGGACGAGGTCGGCCAGGCCGTCACTCGCATCACCGTGGCCTCGCGCGGCGGCAACCCCGAAAACCTCTGGGGCCCACCGAATTCGCCGGAGTGGGCGGCCCACGACAGTTATCTGGGCGCCGATACCTTGCGCGGCACCCCGATCTATCTGTCGGCCGCGACGGGCCTGCCGAGCCCACCGGATCTGACCGCGATCGCCACAGCGCACGACGTCGCCGGTGCGCTGCGGTCCGCGGGTGGTGGCGTGGCGCTGGAGGCGGGGGCGCGCACATGTACCGAGCGCTTCGCCGCGCGGCTCGCTCAGCTGAACATCCCGGCCACCGTGCGCTACATCCCCGCGGGGACGCATTCGTGGCCCGATTTCACCGCCGCCTTGCCCTCGGCATGGGATGCGCTGGCCGTCGGGCTGGGGATAGCGCGGACCTGGGGTCCGCGCTGAGACGACCGGCGACTCCGGTTTCACTGTCGGGGCCCGAACACCTCCAGCACCACCGGCGGCAGATCCTGCGGGCTGACCGTGCCGACCACCGGCACGCCCGCATCGACGAAATCGGCTACGGCGCGGGGCATGTGGTCGGCCGAGGTGACGACCACCGCATCGCCGGCGCCCAGCGCGTGCATCATTTCCGCGGAGTTGGTGGCGTTTTCGACGGTATCGCCGGCACGTGATTCGATGTGGATCCGGTCGGGGGCCGTGCCGTGGGCGACGAGCCAGCGGGCCATGGCGTCGGCTTCGGTGGTGCCGCCCTGCGGATTTCCGCCGGTGACGATGATCGGCGAGGCCGGCGACACCATCGCCTGCACGAGCGCCGCCTCCAGCCGGGCGACGAGTTCGGGGCGCATGGTCCCGTCGGGCATCAGCCCGTAACCGAGCACCACGATCGCGGTGGTCGGCCCGTGCGGGGCGGGCAGCGGCGGCAGCGGATCGCCGACGGCGCGCAGCTGTTCGATGACGCCGGCCGCATCGGTGAGCGGATCGGCAGCTGCGGCGGGAAGCGCGACCGCGGTGAGAGCGCCGACGGCCAGCGCGGTGGCGGCGAGCAAGCGAAAACCGGTGGGTCGCACAGTGATACGAATGCCGGGCATCAGGACTCCAGACGACGTGGGGCCGTGCCACGTGCTCACGTGGACCGGACCGGACGGACAACTCCCAGTGAGAATCCGATATCTGTTCGTGATTGCGTCGTAATTGGTTGTATCGCTGGATATTTCACGGCACATTCGGGATTACTGCTGTGACTGCGCCGATTCGGGAAAAGCTCCGGCGTCGCCGGACAATTCGCCCGGCTGTGCAACTTCACTGCGGTCCGTTCGGCGTCTCGTGAGATTCCGAAGAGACTGCCTTTGTCGGTATCGGCGGCTCGTCAGCGACTTTAGCGTCTGAGTTCGGTTTCGGCCGCGCGGCTCGCGGTCGCGCATCGCAACAAAGAACGCCGATGTTCTGACGAAAGGTTCACCCATGAGACCAAACACCCGCCGCAGGTCGCTGAGCGCCGCGGTCGTCGTGGGGGTTTCGCTGTTGATGATGGGCTTCGCGGGGGTCGGCGCCGACGCCGAGCCGGCGGGGGCGTCGAACGATCAGCAGCAGGAGCAGCAACTGGTCGACTTCATCGACCAGGGACTGAAGAATCCCGCCGCCCACCCGATCGCCGACACCGGCAGCGCCGGCACCGGTTCGGCCTGCACCTCGGGCAGTGGCGCGGGCTCCGGCAACGGCTCCGGTGACTGCTACGGCGGCTCGGGGTCCAGCTCGGGATCATCGGGTGGAACCTCCAGCGACACCATCGGCTACGGCCCGGCACAGAGCTCGTTCCTGGCCGCCTTCGGCTACGGCCTGCTGCATCCGGATGTGGCCCCGCCGGGGACCAACGACTGGAATTGCAAGCCGACCGCGGCGCATCCGGAGCCGGTGGTGCTGGTGCACGGGACGTGGGAGAACGCCTACGACAACTTCTCCTTCGTCAGTCAGCCCATCAAGGACGCCGGCTACTGCGTCTTCACCTTCAATTACGGCAAATCCAATCTCATTCAGGGCGGCGGACTCGGATCGGTACTGCCGGGTGCCAACGGCACCGGTTTGATTCAGGATTCGTCGAAGCAGTTGGCGCAGTTCGTGGATCGCGTGCTGGCCGCGACCGGGTCGCAGAAGGTGAATCTGGTCGGCCATTCTCAAGGTGGCGCTATGTCGCGGTGGTATCTGAAGTTCGACGGTGGTGCGGCGAAGGTGCATCACATGATGACCTTCGGCGCCACCAACCACGGCACGACCCTCGACGGTATCGGGGCGCTGGGCCGGGCCATCAACAACTTCGGCATCGACGTGCTCGGACTGGTCGAGATCTTCGTGGGCCACTCCGGTATCCAGCAGACGGTCGGTTCGGATTTCGTCAATCAGCTCAACGCCGGTGGCGACACCATGCCCGGTGTGGACTACACGGTGGTCGGCACCCGCTACGACGAGGTCACCACGCCGTACGACCTGACCTTCCTGCAGCCCGGGCCCGGTGCGACGGTCGAGAACGTCACCCTGCAGGACGGATGCGAGCAGGATCTGTCGGATCACCTGACGATGATGTATTCGCCGCGGGTGTTGTCGATCATCCTGCATGCCCTCGACCCGGCCCAGACTCCTGCGCTGACCTGCAGCTTCAACCCGTGGCTGCTGGGCGGCGGCGGCAAGCTCTGAGTCGTGGCGACCTGCCCGCCGGAACGCGAAAACCCTGAATTCCCCTCGTGTTCCGGCGGGTCGCACGCCGCCGTGGGGTCCGGCGCGGATCGGGGACACGCCGGCCTCGTATCCGCGCTCAGGAGTGCACACACCCACGGTGGTGCGCCCGCCGGGCGATGCCCTCACACCGCATCGCCCGGCGGGCCTTTTCGTCTCGGCCCGCCGCTGCGGCGATCCGTTACTTCGCGAAGGAGTTCTCATGTTCGGAAAGATGTTGCGCGGCAGCATCATTCCCGTCGTTCTGGTGCTGGCGGGCGCGGTGCTGGGGGCCGCGCCCGCCGGCGCGCAACCCGAACCGGTCGCCGCGGACGGGTCGGCGGTCACCGGCAGCTGGCGGCTCTATCCGCGCACCGAGCAGTTGCGGGTGCATTCGGCGGCGATGAACACCGACATCATGGTGAAGGTGCAATTGCCCGCCGACGACCAGGCGCCCGCGCCGGTGCTGTATCTGCTCAACGGCGGTGGGGGAGGACAGGATTCGGCCACGTGGGAGCGCAACACCGATGTCGCGGGCTTCCTGTCCGCGAAGCAGACCTACGTCGTGCAGCCGGTCGGGGGCCGCTGGAGCTACTACACCGATTGGCGCGCGCCGGATCCGAAACTCGGTGTGTACAAATGGAAGACGTTTCTCACCGCGGAACTGCCGCCGCTGATCGACGGGCGCTATCGCACCACCGGCGCCAACGCGCTGGCCGGGTTGTCGACCTCGGGAACCTCGGTGTTGCAGTTGCCGATCGCCGCCCCGGGACTGTATCGGTCGGTGGCCGCGTATTCCGGATGTGCGCAGATCAGTGATCCGATCGGCCGGGAATTCGTCAAGATGGCGGTACAGACCTGGGGCGGCGGCGATGTGGAGAACATGTACGGCCCCGACGACGATCCGATGTGGGCGGCCAACGACCCGTACGTGCACGCCGACGGGCTGCGGGGACTGAATCTGTTCATCTCCACCGGAACCGGCGTGCCCGGTATGTACGACGTGTACGGCGGTGACCACATGCAGCCCGGTCCGCGCGGATATCTGGATCAGCTCGTGATCGGCGGGGTGATCGAGGCCGCGGTGAACTGGTGTACGCACAATATGTCGACTCGTCTGGGGGAGTTGGGTATTCCGGCGACCTTCGACTTCGAACCCACGGGCACACACTCGTGGGGCTACTGGCAGGACGCGCTGAAACGCTCCTGGCCGATACTCGCCGCGGGTCTCGGCATCGCGCCGTGAACCGGCCGGTCACGCCGTGACGGTGGCGTTGCTGCGAGCAGGGCGGTTCGGGTGCGGCGGGTCACATCGGCCGGTACGGTGGCCCGGCAGTCGTAGACTGTGCACGAACGATACGACGATGGGACGGTCGCAACGGATGATTCGGGCAGGTGAGCAGGTGACCGGCGGGGTCCTGCGGTGACGGCGGCGGCCACGCAGACCGCCTCCGGACCGGGCGCGGGGGCGACTCCGCCGCAGCCGGTACCGGCGCTGGAGAAATTCGGATTCGCGGAGTTCCGGCGTACCGCCGCGATCGGCACGACGATCGGCAGCCGGGTGACGCGCCGGGTCCTGCGTGAGGGTCTGCGCCCGGCCAAGCGCCGGCGGGCGATGGCCGACGGCACGGTCGACGGTTTCGAGGCGCTGGGCCCGATGTTCGTCAAACTCGGCCAGCTCATCGCCTCGTCGCCGGCCTCGTTTCCGGACGAGCTCGCCGACGCGTGCCTGCGCTGCCTCGACGACGTGCCGCCGTTTCCGGCCACCGACGCCCGCGCGGTGATCGAGGCCGATCTCGGCGCCCCGATCGACCGGCTGTTCCGGGAATTCGACGACGAACCGCTCTCGGCCGCCTCGGTGGCTCAGGTGCACGCCTGCGTGCTCGCCGACGGCCGCCCGGCGGTGCTGAAGGTGCAGCGCCCCGACATCGCCCGCCGCATGATCGTCGATCTGCGCGCCGCGTACCGGCTGGCCGGTGCGCTGACCAAACGCTCGGAGAACGCCCGCATCGCCAATGCCGAAGGCGTGGTGCGCGATCTGTTCGACACGACCGTCGCCGAGCTGGACTTCCGCAACGAGGCCCGCAATCAGGCGCAGGCGAGGGCCGATCTGGCCGCCTTCGGCGACAACACCGGTGTGGTCGTGCCCGAGGTGTACTGGGAGTACTGCGGTCCGCGCGTGCTGTGCATGGAGCGGATGAGCGGCATGCCGCTCGACCGCTTCGACGACATCCGCGCCGCCCATCCCGACCCCGAGCTGCTGATCCGCCGTCTGGTCAAGGCTTGGGTGGAAAGTGTTGTGGTGCACGGCCTTTTCCACGGCGACGTGCACGCCGGAAACCTCTGGCTGCTCGACGACGGCCGCGCCGCCATGCTCGACTTCGGCATCGTCGGCACCATGACGCCGCAGTGGCGCGCCTTCGTGCGCGCACTGTTCCACGCCAGCGCCATCGACGGTGACTTCCGACCGGTCGCGCGGGCACTGCGGGAACTGGATCTGCTCGACGGCGACGACGGTGACGACGCCACCATCGGCCGGCAGCTGGCGACCGCGCTGGCGCCGGTGCTGTCGGGCAAGCTGGCGAAACTGGATATGGGCAAGGTCGCGGCCCGGCTGGTGGAATTCGGCAAACGCCGGGGCGCCTCGGGCCCGCAGCAGTTGCTGCTGATGGGCAAACAGCTCGGCTACTTCGAACGCTATGCGGTCGCGCTGGCCCCGGGCTGGCGGCTAGGTCAGGATCTGTACCTGTTCCGCAACATCTTCCCCGATGAGGTGGCCGCCAAGGTCGCCGCCGACGGTATCGAACTGCCCGCCGACTGAGCTCACCGGTCGTTCACGCCCGGCGTTCGCCGAGGAGCAGGGCGACGATGGCCAGCGCGGTGTCGATCCGTGGTCGATCGCCGCCGAGCAGGGGTGCGTAGAGGTGCGCGTCGCAGATGCGGACGATGGCCTCGGCCAGGACATCGGCGGCCAAGGGCAACGTCAGATTTCCCTGACGTTGTTCGCTGTCGAGCAGTTCGGCGACCATGCGCGCCGACGTCGATTCGATCCTGCCGGGGAGCAGCGCGAGCCGGATGAACAGCGCCGGTTCGCGACTGGTGAGCGTCCGCAGTGGTTCGGACTCGGCGACCGCGTTCATCACCCGTTCGAGGGTGTCGAGAACGAGGGCCGCACCGGATCCCGTGGCGGCGGTGAAGACCTTGCGGTAGGTGCGTTCGGTGGCTTCGGCCAGCACGGTCGCGATGAGGTCGTCCCGGTTGCCGACGTGCCGGTACAGCGTCGCGCGTCCGATGCCCAGGTCGCGGGCGAGCACCGACATGTCGAGTTGTTCGCCCGCCAGGTACAGCTTCGTCGCCGCGTCGACGGCGCGACGCCCCTCGGAAGTAGCGATCATGTCGTCCATCTCCTCATACCGCGGCAGGCCGTGCCGGCTCGGCGGCCGTATCGAGCTGGTTGACGAATCCTCGACTCTGAGACACACTTGCGCAGTGTCTCACACAGGATGGCGTGGATCACATTGTCCCGGTGGTCTTCATAGCCGTCCTGCTCGTCGCCGATACCCCGAGGAATTCGATGTCTACCGTTGAAACCGTCCGTGGACCCCTCGACACCGCTGCCCTGGGCAAGGTGCTGATGCACGAGCACGTTTTCGTGCTCGGCGAGGAGATGCGGCAGAACTATCCCGAATATCCGAATCAGTGGGATGAGGACGCGCGGGTCGCGGATGCGGTCGCGAAGTTGCGTGAATGCGCCGCGCGCGGAATCGACACGATCGTCGATCCGACGGTGATCGGGCTCGGTCGCTACATCCCGCGGATTCAGCGGATCAATGAGCAGGTCGACATCAATATCATCGTGGCGACCGGTCTCTACACCTACAACGAGGTGCCGTTCCAGTTCCACTACACCGGCCCGGGCCTGCTGTTCGACGTCGACGAGCCCTTGGTCGAGCTGTTCGTCAAGGACATCCGCGAAGGGATCGCCGGAACCGGCGTGAAGGCCGCATTCCTGAAGTGCGCGATCGAGGAACAGGGCCTGACGCCCGGAGTCGAGCGGGTGATGCGCGCGGTCGGCCAGGCCCACGTGGAGACCGGGGCGCCGATCACGGTGCACACGAACGTCCACAACCAGTCCGGCCTGATCGCGCAGAAGGTGCTCGCGGAGGAGGGGGTGGATCTCGGCAAGGTCGTCATCGGGCACTCGGGCGACAGCACCGATCTGGATTATCTGTGCGCACTGGCCGACGCCGGCTCCTATCTCGGCATGGACCGATTCGGACTCGACGTCTTGCTGCCGTTCGAGCAGCGAGTCGACACCGTGGTGCGACTGGTCGAGCGGGGGTACGCCGAGAAGATGGTCCTCGCCCACGACGCGGCGTGTTTCATCGACTGGTTCTCCGAGGAGGGCAAGGCCGCCGCCGTGCCGAACTGGAACTTCACCCATATCAGCGACGACGTGCTGCCGGCGCTGCGGGCGCGTGGCGTCACCGACGAGCAGATCGACACCATGCTCGTCCACAACCCGCGCCGCTATTTCGGTGCCTGAGCTCTGCACGGGCCGTGATGTGTTGCGCGCCCGGCGAAGTGCGAACGCGGCCGATCGAGGAGATGCACTGATGACAACCGAACCCGCGGTGATCGAGATTTCGCGCCGCGACAATCCCTTTCCGCGCACCGGCATCGCCGAACGTGACGGTGTCGCGCACTACACCGGCCTCCCGGCGACACTGCTGGATATGCTGCGCGCCCAGGTGGAGGCGCGGCCCGAGAGTGAAGCGGTCGTCGAACTCGGAGCGGATCGCCTGACCTATCGGCAGTTGTGGGAGCGTGCCGCTCGGGTCGCCGGCGGTCTGCGTGCGGCCGGATTGGAACGCGGAGACCGTGTCGCGGTGCGGTATCCGGCCGGGGTCGACTGGGTGCTCGCCTTCTGGGGCACGGTGATGGCGGGCGGTATCGCCGTCGCGGTCAACATCCGCTCGGCCGGGCCGGAGGTCGAGTTCGTGCTGGCGGATTCGGGCGCACGGATCGACCTCGCTCCCGGCATACCGCTTCCCGACGGCGAACCGGTTGTGACGCAGGATCTTTCGGCTGCCGATAGCGCGGCGATCTTCTACACCTCGGGCACCACGGGCCATCCCAAGGGTGTGCCCACCACGCACGAGGCGTTCGTGACCAATGCCGAGAACATGGTGCGCTGCATCGGACTGCCCCGCGATATCGGCGAGGGCATGCGGACGCTGATCTCTGTTCCGCTGTTCCACGTGACCGGCTGCAACTCCCAGCTGCTGACCGCCGTCCATCTCGGTGGCACCGCGGTGATCATGCCGGCGCTCGGTCTTCCCGAGCTGATCGCCGCGCTGTCGACGGAGCGGATTTCGTTCCTGGTAACGGTGCCGGCGGTCTATGCGCTGATGTTGCGGCACCCCGACTTCGCCGGCGCGGACACCGCCACGGTGCGCTGGGTGGGCTACGGCGGCGCGCCGATCGCACCGTCGCTGGTGCTGTCTTTGAAAGACGCGTTCCCCAACGCCCAGGTCTTCAACGGATACGGCATGACCGAGACCGCGTCCCTGATGACGGTGTTGCCCGACGGCGACGCCGTCGACCACGCCGATTCGGTCGGCTACGCGGTGCCCTCCGTCCAGCTCGGCATCGCCCCGCTCGGCGAGGAGCCCGGCGTCGGCGAACTGGTCGTGCGCGGGGCGAATGTCACCGGCTGCTATTGGAATCGGCCCGAGGCCGACGCCGCGACCATCATCGACGGCTGGCTGCACACCGGTGACGTGGTCCGCGTCGACGACGCCGGGCGGGTGCACATCGTCGACCGCATCAAGGACATCATCAACCGTGGCGGGGAGAACGTCTCCAGCGTCGAGGTGGAAGCGGTCCTGCTCGCGGCGCCGGGTGTCACCGACGCCGCCGTACTCGCCGTGCCGGACGCGGTCATGGGGGAGAAGGTCGGCGCCGTCGTGGTCCCCGATCCGGGCGGGCTCGACATCCCCACTCTGATCGAGCACTGCCGCCAACGGCTGGCCGACTTCAAAGTGCCGCAGTATGTGACCGTGGTCGGCGAGCCGTTGCCGCGCAACGCCGGCGGCAAACTGCTCAAGGCCGCGTTGCGGGAGCGGACGACGTGGGGCGATCCGCTGCGGTGAGAACGGCGACGCCGCCCGGCGGTGCCGGTGGCCGGCCGTTTCGGGCCGGTGTCGCGGGGGTACTGCCGCCTCATGGGTTTCGAATCGGCGAATGTCGTGGACTTTCCGCAGGCCGAGGTCTTCGAATGGTTCACCCGGCCCGGTGCGCTGACCAGGCTGGCGCCGCCGTGGCAACCGGTGCGGGTGGTCCGCGAGGCGGGATCGCTGAAGGACGGGCGCGCCGAACTGGCACTGCCCGGCAACCTGCGCTGGGTGGCCCGCCACGACCCGGTCGCCTACGACCCGCCGCACCGTTTCGCCGACGAGCTCGTCGCCGAGGGCCCCGCCTCGGCCTTCGCGCACGTGGTGCCATGGCGCCACACCCACGGCTTCGAAGCCGTCGACGCGGGGCGCACCCGGATCGTCGACGAGGTGGATACGCCCGTGCCCGCCGCGCTGCTGCGGCCCATGTTCGAATACCGTCACCGGCAGCTGGCCGGTGATCTGGCGGCCCACGCCCGGGCCGCCGAGAACGGCCTGCGATCGTCGACCATCGCGATCACCGGCGCCTCGGGACTGGTCGGGACGGCCCTGACCGCATTTCTGCGAACCGGCGGCCATCGCGTGATCCGGCTGGTGCGCGGGACCACACACGAACGCGACGAGCGGCAGTGGGATCCGGCCGCGCCCGCCGCCGATCTGCTGGACGGAGTGGACGCGCTGATCCATCTGGCCGGGGCGCCGATCGCGGGCCGGTTCACCGACGAGCACAAACGTCGCGTGCGCGACAGCCGCGTGGGACCCACGCGCGCGCTCGCGGAGCTGGCCGCGCGAACCGGATTGCCGACCTTCGTCGGGGCCTCCGCGATCGGCTACTACGGCTACGACCTCGGCGATCGGGTGCTCACCGAGGACAGTCCGGCCGGTGACGGATTTCTGGCCGAGGTGGTCTCGGCCTGGGAGGACGCCGATCGGCCCGCCCGCGAGGCCGGGGTCCGGGTGGTGCGGGTGCGGACCGGGCTGGTGCAGTCGCCGGCCGGCGGGCTGCTGCGCTTGTTGCGGCCGTTGTTCAGTGCCGGATTGGGCGGGCCCATCGCCGGTGGGCGGCAATGGATGTCGTGGATCGGCATCGACGACATGATCGACATCTACCACCGTGCGCTGTGGGATACCGCGCTGTCGGGTCCGGTGAACGCGGTGGCACCGCATCCGGTCCGCAACGCCGAATACACCCGCACGCTCGCCCGCGTCGTCCACCGGCCCGCGATTCTGCCGGTGCCGCAGGTCGGTCCGGCGCTGCTGCTGGGCGGGCAGGGCGCGCGGGAGCTGGCCGCGGCGAGTCAGCGGGTGGAGCCGGCCCGGCTGCTGGCCACGGGCCATCACTTCCGCACCGACCGTCTCGAACCGGCGCTGCGGCATGTGCTGGGCCGGCTCGAGGCGCCGGGGGAGTAGACCGCCTCACCCCACCCACAGCAGTCCGATGACGGCCGCGCAGCCGAACACCAGCCACGCCGCGTAGTCGCCCAGATGCCCGCTGTGCAACCGGTGCAGACCCTGCCGCACCGCTATCACCGCGGCCGGTCGAGAATCATTGTCCTCCAGTATGTTTCGTCGGTAAATGCCGAGCAGGGCGAGCGTCACCGCGGCCCCGGCGGACACCAGGCCGAGGATCGTTCCGTGCAGCGTCCAGCTCAGATCCGGCGCGGACTGCGCCGAGACGACTCCCGACAACGCCCGGTCTCGATAGCCGATCCGATCGCAGAATTGCGCTGCCGCCGCGGCCACCTCACGGCCGAATCGTCCCGGAAGTCCGCTCAGCACACCGGCACTCAACAGCGCGAACACCGCCGCGAGCATCGTCGCCGGAATGCGACCGGGCGGGGTGTCGGCATCGGGAGTCTCGTGCGCACCGGTGGTCTCGTCCGCCTCCGATGCCGGCCGGGGTGGACGGCCGACGCCGAAGAATACGCGCAACCCCACCCGCAGCACCGCGGCGCCGGTCAGCGCCGACACCGCGATCACGAGCACGGTCAGCGGTACCGAATGCGCCGACTCCTCCAGCAGCGATTTGCCGAAACCGGTGCCCGACAGCGGAATTCCGCTCAGCATGAGTCCGCCCAGCAGGAACGCCGCGCCCACCACCCGGTGTCGCCGGGCGCGACCGTACAGCCGCACCTCGTCGAGAGATCGATACCGCGACAAGAGGATTCCCGCCATGAGGAACAGCGCGCCCTTCACCGCGGCGTGCCCGGCCAGATACACCGCCGCGGCCGCCACGCCCTCCGGAGTCAATGCGGCCAGGCCGAGCAGGAACAGGCCGATGTGGGCGATGGTCGAATAGGCGAGCAGTCGCTTGATATGGCGCTGCAGGACACACATCACGGTGCCCAGCAGCGCGGTGCACACGGCCAGCACCAGCATCATCCGATGGACGCCCGCGGCCGGCAGCACGGTGTCGAACACGGCCCAATAGACCCGCGCCACACCGTAGATCCCCAGCGGCGCCATCGCGCCCGAGAACAGGACGCACACCGGAGTGGGGGCGACCGCGTGCGCGTCGGCCAGCCAGAAATGAAACGGCACCGCCGCCGCTTTCACCAGCCAGCCCGTCGCGATCAGCCCGAATGCGATGAGCACCAGCGCATCCGGCGTCCGCTGCGACAGCGCGAGGCTCAATTGCGGCAGACCCAGCTGACCGGTTCGCGCGTAGAGCAGTCCGATGCCGAACAGGCACAGATAGGCGCCCAGCGAATTGACGACCGCGAAATTCAAGCCGCCCTGTACGGCTTCGGGCTCCTCGATCTCGAGACCGGTCAGGGCGTACGCGGCCACGCTCATCAGCTCGAAGAAGACGAACATGTCGAACAGGTCGCCGGTGAGGGCGTAGCCCGCCATGCCCGCGGTGAACAGCAACAGCAGCGCCGGATAGTGTGCGCGCACGGTGTCGAAATAGCGCCAGCCGAACAGCAGCGCCGTGGTCGCGAGCACGGCGATCAGCAGCACCATGGCCGCGCCCAGCCGGTCGGCGATCAGCACGATGCCCACCGCGAACCGCGGCCCGGGATGCCAGCCGCCGACCCAGGTCACCACCGCGCCCGACCCCGTCGCGGCCAGCAGCCACCCGGCCAGGATCGCGGTGGCCAATGCGGTGAGCAGCGCGAGGGCGTCGACAAGGCGACGGGGTGCGATCCGCCCGAGGAGCAGCAGTACGCAGGCGCCGGCGATCGGCACCGTGACGATCAGCGGCGGCAGCGCGCTCGCGGAACCGCCCATCAGCCGCGCAGGGCGTGCAGCTCATCGGGCACCACGGTGCCGTGCCGCTTGGCCACCTGGATCACCAGCGCCAGCAGCAGCGCGCTCACCGTCGCCGACACCACGATGTCGGTCAAGGCCATGGCCGGCACCACCGGGTCCACCACCGGCGAACCGGGCGGATCGGCCTGCCCGAAAATGGGCGCGGTCGCCCCCTTCCGATATCCGACGGCGAGCAGCAGCACGTACGTACTCGACTGGGTCACCGATACGCACACCACGGTGTGGACGAGATGGCGGCTGCGGACGACGCCGAACAGTCCCATCAACAGGATCCACCCCGCGACCAGATACGGGAATACGCTCATCTCGCCCCTTCGTCGGCGCCCAGATACTCGTCGAGGAACTGGGCGAGCAGTACGACGATGCCGCTGCCCACCGCGATGCCGACCGCGCAGCTGAACAGTGCGACGGTGCCGGCGGAGAACAGGTGTCCGCTCGTGCCCTTCGGCAGGAAGTTGGACAGGAATCCGGTGCCGGCCGCCAGCCCGGCGGCGCCGAGTGCGAGGACCGCGCCCATGCCGACGGCTTCCCCCGTCTCGTACCAGACCAGCGGCCGGACCCGCCGCAGTGCGCGATAGTCGCCGGCCACATATAAAAGGTGCAGTCCGGTGGCCAGCACCACCCCGCCCTGAAAGCCGCCGCCGGGGGTCAGGTGGCCGTGCACGACGACGTCGGCGCCGATCAGCAAGGTCACCGGCAGCAGGACATAGCCCGCCAGGCGGGTGGCGGCCAGCAGCGGTGGACGCGACGACGGGTCGATCGCCGGACGCGATGGCCGGGGCTGGGAGGTGCGGCGCAGCAGTGTGGCGGCCCCGACCACGGCCGCCACCAGGATGGCTTCCTCGCCGAGGGTGTCGAACCCGCGCTGATCGAAGTTGATGGAGGACACCACATTCGGGCTGTTGCGGTGCAGCGCCTCGGCCACCGCGGCATCGCGGTAGGGGTGGAAGTCGTTGCCGAAACTCGGAATTCGCAGTATCGCGACGATCAGCGCGACACCCAGTCCGAGGGCTCCGGCGGCGACCACCACGAGGCGCGCCCGGGTGCTCACGAGCGTCTCCGCCGGCGCGCCGACCGCACGGCCAGCAACACCATCAGTGGCACCACCGCGGTGCCGACCGCGATCTGCGACAGTGCGACGTCGGGTGCGCCGAGCAGCAGGAACAGTGGCGACAGCAGCGCCCCGTAGACGCCCAGCGTCACCGCTTGGCGCTGCGGGTTCTCGGTGCAGACCACGACGGTGGCCGCCACCGCTACCAGGACCAGTGCGAGGATGATCAGTACGTCCATCACGATTTCCGTTCGCCCAGAACGACATTCAGTTTGCCGATCGCCGCCGACGACACCGGTGCGGTGACCCACAGCAGTGCCGCGGTGAGAGCGACGATCGCGGTGGTGAGACCGGGGCCGTAGTCCAGCAGGACCGCCAGTGTCAGCAGCGGCCCGGTCACCGACGCGAGCATGCCGGGATAGTGCAGCCGCGCGTACACCCCGCGCGGTCGCAGCGCCGACCAGGACGCCGCCACCGCCACCACGACCGCCGCGCCGAGTACGACGCCGGCCGCGATCGTGGCGGGGTCAGTCATCGCCGGCCCCGGTCAGCCGGGTGAACACCAGGGTTCCGGCGAAGGCGAGCAATGCCAGCACCGTCGCCACGATCAGATAATCGGGGCGGCGAACGGCGAGGCTGATCGTGATCAGCGCCAGCACCGCGACTGTTCCGACCATTTGCATTCCGACCAGCCGGTGGGCTGCGATACCGCGCGCGGACAACCAGATTCCCGGCGGCAGGGCACCCGCCAGCAGTGCGATCGAGGCGACGGTCCACATCAGCGTCGCCGGTCCGGGTCGCGGACCGCACGTTGCAGCGCGGACTCGGGCAGCGGCAGGGTGTGCAGCCTGATCCGGGAATGTTCGGGATCGGAGTAGACCACCAGGGAACCGGGTGTCGCCGAGAGCAGAATCGTCGCGGCCGCTTCCCGTCCGTCTTGCTGTGCAGTCGAACCGGTTTGGGGCAAGGGTAATTCGATGAACCGCCCGGCCGGACGCCGGCCGCGCGCCACCAGCGCGAGCGCTCCGGCGCCGTCTCGAACCACGGTGAGGGCGGTGCGCGCCACCCACCGCGGCAACCGGGCCGGGGGCCGCCAACTGCCGCCGACCGCACGTCGCGCCGCGCACGCGGCCACCGCGCACGGCAGCGCCGGCACCGCGGCGGCGATCAACTCCTCCCACGCCGCGACCGTCACCGTGGCTTGCCAGATCAGCACACAGATCAGCCACCAGGCCGCCGCCTCCGCCACGACACCGCCGCGCCGCATCCGCACCTCCTCCTCGGGGTCGCACCGGAACGGCACATACCCGCTCGACCTGCGGGTACCCGGCGATGGCGCCGTCAATCGCGGACCGCCGCCTGCCCGGTCCCCCTCCGACGTTTGGTTCCCCGGATGGCAGGGTATCGGCGACGACGAGCGGAAAAATGCGGAGACGCGCCTGCGGGGCGGAAGGAGAGGACGTGTCCTTGAGCGAGTGGATTTCGCCGTCGGCGGACCCGGCGCCTGCGGGTTCGGTCGTCGGCGTGCGAGTACTCGCCCAAGCGCGCCAGTTGCTCATGCTGCGCGCTCTGGCCGAAACGGTCGCTTTGATGGCCGAATTCGCACTCGACGAGGTGACCGATATCCGGGTGGCGCTGGACGAGATCGCCACCGCGTTGATCGAACGTGCCGTGCCCGGATCGTCGATCGAATGCGATTTCGGCTACGACGGTGACCGGATGTCGGTGGCGGTGACCGCGGTAGCGGTCACGCCGGAGGCGCTGCACCGGGACGGACTGGGCTGGCATGTGCTGACATCAATCACCGACTCGCTCGAGGCCACCACCGCCCCCTTCGATTCGGCGGTGGCCGGCTATCCGGTGACGGTGGAATTCCGGCGGTTGCGCCGGCACGGTAACACCGCCTGAGGATCACCGCACGGGGCACGGCGAGGGTCCGGCAATCGTATTGCCGGACCCCCGAGTTGCGCGCCGGCCGTCGAATTTCAGCTCGCCGGAGTCAATTCGCGCAGGGGGGCATCGAGTTCGCTGCGATAGAAGTCGATGAATCCTTCCGGATCGGGTCCGGCGTTCTGCATCACCAGATGATCGAATCCGGCATCCACATATTGCTGCGCGACTTCCAGATAGCGTTTCGGATCGGAACCGCACGCGAATTGCCCGAGAATATCGTCGCGCCGCACGGTGGTGGTCGCCGCGGCGAAATTCACCGGATTCGGCAGCTCGCTCATCACCTTCCATCCCGTGAGCGCCCAGCGGGTGGTGTCCAATGCGGCCTGCGCCGCGGTCTGTTCGTCGGGGGCCCAGGCCATTCCGACCTCGGCGTAGCCGCCGCCGCGCCCGCCGGCGCCGCGATAGGTGTCGACGATCTGCGCTTCGGGGTCGGTCGCGAACAGCCCGTCGCCGAGTTCGGCGGCGAGGCGGGCGGCGTCGGGGCCACCGGCGGCGACGATGATATCGGGCAGCCGCTCGGGCAGATCGAACACCCGCGCGTCCGAAATCGACAGGTACTCACCGCGATACGTGTGATACCCACCGCGCCAGAGCAGCCGGATGATCTCGAGGGCCTCGCGCAACATGCGCTGGCGGATATCGATCGGCGGAAACTCCCGGCCCACCACGTGTTCGTTGAGCCGCTCACCGGAGCCGACCCCGAGGTCGAAGCGTCCGTCCGACACCAGCGCCAAGGTGGCAGCGGCCTGCGCCACGATCGCCGGGTGATACCGGATGGTGGGGCAGGTGACGCCGGTGACCAGGCGGATGCGTTCGGTGCGTTCGGCGATGGCGCCGAAGACCGTCCAGGTGAAGGGCGAGTGGCCCTGATTGTCGAGCCACGGATGATAGTGATCGCTCATTTCCACGAAGTCGAATCCGGCCGCCTCGGCACGAATCGCCTGTCGGATCAGTTCGCGCGGTCCATAGGATTCCGACGCCAGTTTGTAACCGATCTGCATTGCGGGGGCTCCTCACATGCGTGGGACAGTCGAGTCTCGGCTACCCAGCGTCGCGGTCGGCAACCGTACGCCGACGGGCTATACAGACCGCTTCGTCTTTGTTAGAAATGTGACAGCGGGATTTGCCTCGAAAAAGCGGGGCACTGCACATGTCGATTTCGCCTGGGAGATCGCACATGAAGACGAACGCCACATTCCGAATCGGTCATCACCGTTCCCTTCCCGTCCCGGGTCGCCCCGAGGCCCGGCTCAGTGCGATCATGCGCACCCACGGAGCCGCGGTCGTCCTGTCGGTGCGAGGCGAGGCCGATGCGTGCACTCTCGATGATTGGCGCCGCCTCGTACACGAGGGTGCGGCGCTCGCGGCAGCCCACGGCGGGCCGCTGGTCGTGGATACCGGCGGCCTCGGCTTCCTGGGTTGGCGCGCACTGGTCGCGCTGGCCGAGGAAGCCGCCGACCAGCGTCGACGTGGTGTCGCGATCTGCCTGGTCAGCCGCATGCCGACGATCGCGCGGATGGCGGCGGTCGACCCGCTGACCGCCGATTTGCCCATCCATTCCACCGTGGTCGGCGCCTTGCACAGCCTGCCCGCCCCGCCCGCCGCCGCGAAGTGAGCCGACACAATCGTTGTCGGACTCGCAAGATCGTCGTAGCGTCGCTGGGGTGAGTGTTCCTCAGCATCTGCCCGCCACCGCGGGCGAACTGCGCGCCGCCGGTTATCAGCCGCGCGGGGTGAAATCCGAAATCCGCGAGAACCTTCTCGCCGCACTGCGATCCGGGACCGATCCGTGGCCCGGCATCGTCGGCTTCGACCGCACCGTCGTCCCGCAACTGGAGCGGGCGCTGCTCGCCGGCCACGACGTGGTCCTGCTCGGCGAGCGCGGCCAGGGCAAGACCCGGCTGCTGCGCACCCTGGTGGGGTTGCTCGACGAATGGACGCCGGTGATCGACGGCGCCGAACTCGGCGAACATCCGCTGGCACCGATCAGCCCGGCGGGCCGGCGACTCGCGGCCGAACTGGGCGACGACCTGCCGGTGGCGTGGCGTCACCGCAGCGAACGCTACGCCGAGAAGCTCGCCACGCCCGACACCTCGGTCGGCGACCTGATCGGCGATGTCGACCCGGTGAAGGTGGCCGAGGGCCGCAGCCTGGGCGATCCGGAAACCATCCACTTCGGGCTGGTCCCGCGCGCCCACCGCGGCATCGTCGCCATCAACGAATTGCCCGACCTCGCCGAACGGATCCAAGTCGCGCTGCTGAACGTGATGGAGGAGCGCGACATCCAGGTGCGCGGCTACACGCTGCGGCTGCCGCTGGACGTGCTGCTGGTCGCCACCGCCAACCCGGAGGACTACACCAACCGCGGCCGCATCATCACTCCGCTCAAGGACCGGTTCGGCGCCGAGATCCGCACCCACTATCCGCTCGACGTGGAGGCCGAGACCGCGCTGGTGCGTCAGGAGGCCGAGCTGGTCGCCGAGGTCGGCGATCCGCTGCTCGAGGTTCTGGCCCGCTTCGTGCGCCAGCTGCGGGAATCGCCGGCCGTCGATCAGCGCTCCGGTGTCTCGGCGCGCTTCGCGGTGGCGGCTGCCGAGACCGTGGCCGCCGCCGCACTGCGCCGGACCGCGCTGACCGGTGAACATCCCGCCGTCGCCCGCCCGGTTGACCTGGAGTCGGTGCCCGCGGTGCTGCGCGGCAAGGTGGAATTCGAATCCGGCGAGGAGGGCCGCGAAACCGAGCATCTCACCCATCTGCTGCGGCGCGCCTTCGCCGAGACGGCACGCCGCCGGTTGGCCGGGGTGGATCTGCGGCCGCTGGCCGAGGCGGTGAGCGCCGGCCATCCGGTCACCACCGGTGAACGGGTGCCGGGCCAGGAGGTGCTCTCGGCGCTGCCCGAGCTGCCGGTGCTGGCGCGGGTGGCCGAGCGGCTCGGCACCCGGTCGACCGATTCGCCGGCGCGTATCGCCGCGGCCGTCGAATTCGCTTTGGAGTCACTGTATTTGAGTCGTCAGCTGGCCAAGGACTCCGACGACGGCACAGCGACCTACGGCTCATGACGACTCCCGACCGCTACTCCTACGGCCCCTATCACGACGGTCCCGATCCGCTGGCGCCGCCGGTCGATCTCCGGGAGGCGCTGGATTCCATCGGCCGCGACGTGATGGACGGCAGCTCCCCGCGCACCGCCCTGGAGGAGCTGCTGCGCCGCGGCACCGGCCGCACGCCCGGGCTGGACGAGCTGACCCGGCGGTTGTGGCAACGCCGTGCCGAGCTCACCCGGCAGCACCGCCTCGACGGCACCTTGCAGCAGGTGCGGGAACTGCTCGACCAGGCATTGGAGGCCGAACGCACCGCGCTGTTCCCCGACCCGGCCGATGATGCCCGCTTCGCCGAGGCGCAACTCGACGCGCTGCCGTCGAGTACCGCCGCCGCGGTGACCGAACTTGCCGACTACCAGTGGCGCTCGGAGACGGGGCGCGCCAACTACGAGCAGATACGGGAACTGCTCGGCCGCGAACTGCTCGACTCCCGCTTCCAGGGAATGAAGCAGGCGCTCGAGAATGCCACGCCCGAGGATGTCGAGCGGGTGCGGCAGATGATGTCGGATCTGAACCGGCTGCTCGCCGCCCACGCCCGCGGCGAGAACACCGAGCGGCAGTTCGCGGAGTTCATGGCCGAACACGGCGAGTTCTTTCCCGAAAACCCCCGCAACACAGAGGAATTGATCGACGCGCTGGCGGCGCGGGCGGCCGCCGCGCAGCGGATGATGAATTCGCTCTCGCCGCAGCAGCAGGCGGAGTTGAGCGAACTGATCGGCCAGGCCTTCGGCGATCCGCGTATCGCCGAACAGGTTTCGGCGCTGGATGCCGCGCTGCGCGCGCTGCGTCCGGGTGAGGACTGGGATTCGGGGCAGCGATTCCGGGGCCAGGACCCGCTCGGTCTCGGCGAGGGCGCACAGGCGATGCAGGATCTGGCCGAAATGGACGCGCTGGCCGAACAACTCGGCCAGTCCTATCCCGGCGCCCGGCTCGAGGATATCGACCTCGACGCCCTGACCCGTCAGCTCGGTGCCGACGCCGCCGTCGACGCCGCGCGGCTGGCCGAGCTGGAACGCGAACTGCGCCGCCAGGGTCTGTTCGAACGCGCCCCCGACGGGTCGCTTCGCTTGACCCCCAAGGCGTTACGCCGTCTCGGTGAGGTGGCGCTGCGCGATGTGATCGGGCGGTTGCGCGCTCAGCGCGGACAGCGGGAGACGGTGACGGCCGGGGCGGCCGGCGAACACACGGGCGCGACGCGGCCGTGGCGCTTCGGCGACACCGAACCGTGGGATGTGTCGAAGACCGTGCGCAACGCGGTTCTTCGGTCGGCGTCGACGGGGAGCCGCCGGGTATCGCTGTCGGTCTCGGATGTCGAGATCATCGAAACCGATCAGCGCTCCCGCGCGGCGGTGGCCCTCTGCGTCGACACGTCGTGGTCGATGGTGCAGGACGGACGCTGGCTGCCGATGAAGCGGACCGCCCTGGCGCTGCATCAGCTGATCAGCACCCGATTCCGTTCCGACGCACTGGAAGTCGTGACCTTCGGCCGCCACGCCACCACGGTCGACATCGCGGAACTGACCGGCCTGGAAGCGGTCTGGGAACAGGGCACCAACCTGCACCACGCCCTGTTGCTCGCCGCCCGCCACCTGCGCCGCCACCCCGACGCGGTGCCGGTGGTCCTGGTGGTCACCGACGGCGAGCCCACCGCCCACCTGGAACCCGACGGCAGCTCGTATTTCAACTGGCCGCCCGACTCCCGGACCCTCGCGGTCACCATGGCCCAGGTCGACGTCCTCGCGAAGCTCGGTGCGTCGGTCTCGGTGTTCATCCTCGGCGAAAACTTCAGGCTCGCCGCGTTCGTCGACCTGATGGCACGCCGCAGCGGGGGCCGCGTCATCGCCCCGGATCTCGACGGCCTGGGTGCGGCAGTGGTGTCGGACTACCTGAGCGGGCGGCGCCGATAGCGTCGACAGGACGAATGCTGTGGTTCGCGGTGGCGCCGCTCGCGTCGCCGCCGTGAGCCCAGCGGCGTGCGGGTTTCCCGTCACGGGCAGGAGTCCGGTGGCGTCGCACACGAGCTCACCCGCAACGGGTGAAGCGCCGCACGGGGTCCGAGGCGTGAACTGGTCGGCGTACCGCGGTGGTTGCTGCCGGTGGAAGCACGGTCGCGGGAAGCCGTTCGGAGGAAGCCGGACGCTGTCATCGAGGAGACGTCATGCCCGTGTGGGATGTGTTCTGGCTGATCATCATGAGTTTCGCGTTCGCCGCGTATCTGATGCTGCTGTTCTGGATCTTCACCGATCTGTTCCGGGATCGCGGCACGTCGGGCTGGGTGAAGGCGGTGTGGGTGGTGTTCATGTTCGTGCTGCCGCTGCTCACCTCGCTCGTCTACCTGATCGTGCGTGGCGGCGGCATGGCGCAGCGTTCGGCTCGGGCGGCGAAGGAGACCGAGGAGGCGCAGAACGCCTACATCAAGGAGGTGGCCGGAACCAATACGGCCACCCAGATCGCCGACGCCAAACGGCTCCTCGACGAGGGCACGATCACCGCGCAGGAGTTCGAGCAGCTGAAGAGCCGCGCCCTGGCCTGAGCCGCGGTGACGACGGGGTGCCTGCGGCACCGCACGGCACAGGGGATCGAGAGGCGGTGCGGTGCGCTACGAATTCATCGTCGCCGGGGAGCTGTCCGGCGACATCTGCGCCGAATTTCCCGAACTGGCCCGCAGTAGCGTGGCCGCGCCCGGCACCACCGCGCTGTTCGGCCCGCTCGAGGACTACACCGCGATGCGCAGCGTGCTGGCCCGCATCGATGCCCTGGGACTGACGTTGATCGAGATGCGCCGACTGCCGGATTGAGGCAACACGTGCGACGGCCTTCGGCCGACGTCGGCGCTCAGGAGTGCCCGTGTCCCACGTGCGGGCTGATCCGCCGCCATTCGCGCTCCCATTCGCCGGCCCGGCGCCGATCCAGTGCGTAACCGGCGCTACGGGCCAGTGCGTAGGCCAGCGCCCAGCAGGCGAGCAGGGCGGCCGTGCCGGTGGCGATGCCCTTGGCGACCGCGGCGTCGTCGGCGATCGGCGGTGTGGTCGGATCACCGTGGGTGGTGAGCCACAACGGGATCCGGTCGCCGCGATGCGTGGTGCCGTCGACGTCGACCATCGCCTGGCCCGGTTGGCCGTCGCGGCTCCACTGCGCCTCGGCGCGGAGCTGATCGGCGAACATGCCGCTGGGTGCCGGCATCCGGATCGGATCGCTCGTAACCTCCGCTGTCACAGCGGTTTTCATGGCGTTGTCCGCGTGGATCGAGGCGAGTTCGGCCCGATACTGGGCGGTGCCGGCGGCGACGGCCAGCAGGATCGCGGCGAACGCGCCCACCACCAGTGCGAGCCGCAGCGCCTGTTCGAAGCGGTCGGCGCGGCGCATCAACGGTGAGCGGGTCCACGGCGCGATCCGTCCGGCCCGCAGCACCGCGTAGGTAGTACGCACCATTTCACTCTCCCACCACAACCGGCAGAGGCACGGTCGGAGAATAACCGTTCCCGCCCCGGACAAACGGCGTTCGGAGTGGATCTTCGCCACGATCGGCCACATGTTTGACCCGCACCTGCGTGGTTATCGCCATCAATGCGACCCGCATCGTGCGGGTGGTCCGGCAAATTCGGAAGGAGCACGGTATGAGTGCCATCGATAAGGCCAAGAACAAGCTCGAGGACGCCGCCGGCCAGGCGAAGGAGAAGCTCGGTGCCGCCACCGGCGATCCCGACAAGAAGAACGAGGGCAAGGCCGATCAGACCAAGTCGAACCTGAAGGACGCGGGCGAGAAGGTCAAGGACGCCTTCGATCACTGATCTCGTCCGGCACAACTCCTCGTCCCGGGGCCCGGACCGGTGCAGCAGATGCGCCCGGTCCGGGCCTCGCCGCGTTTCGCGGCGCTTGCGGCACATACGCTGGAGCTGGGCTTATGCCGTTTCGGCTGTACAGACCGCTGTGTGTCTGTTATGAAGGAGAGGCGGGTCGGTCTTCAAGTGGTAGGACGCCCGCAGCGGGCTCGCGCCCGTTGCCCTCGGCTCCGGTTGGAGACCTCAATGAGCTCGAGCGCCGAATTACGTTCCGTAACCCCCGCCGGTGAATCCGGCACCTCTCGCGTCGCCGAGGCGCGCCTGTCCGCGGTGGTGCGCACCCGCGGCCCGGCGCTGGTGCTGTCGTTCCGCGGTGAGGCCGACAGCTACACGATGCCCGGATGGTCTGAACGCATACGTGCCGCTGCCGAAAGCGGTATGCGCATCGTGGTGATCGACACCAATTGCCTGAGCTTCTTGTCCTGGCGCTCCCTGCTGACACTGGCCCGCGAAGCCGAGCATTACCGGTCCGCGGGCGTGCATCTGTGCCTGGTCACCCAGTCCCGGACGATCATGCGGATCGCCGAACTGAATTCGGTGACCCGGCAACTGCCGATCCATTCGACGGTCGTGAGCGCGGTCAGCCGTGCGCTGCACGACGTGACCGGGCCCGCGATCGCCGCCACCCCCGGGTGAGTCGCTACTCGTCGGGCAGCGGGAAATAGGAGTCGTCGGTGCCGGATTCGCGCCGCACGATCTCCTCTACGGCCTCGGTGTCACTCGCGCCGCCGGGTGATCCGGTGCGGATCGAATCCAGGCCTTCGGTCGCACCGGATTCCGGAAGCGCCGGCTCGGCGGGCGGCCTGGTCCCCACATCGGGTTCCTCTTCGGCCAGACGTTGCGAGAGTGGCCGTTCGGTGCGCTGCTCGCCGGCCGTCATGCCGTAGCTGTCGACGCCCGACCAGTCGTCGGGCGGTTCCACGATCTCGTCGCCGTCGTCGTTGCCCACATCGTCGGAATCCAGTCCCTCGGTCGAGGTGAGCAGGTCTTCGTCGGATTCGTTTCCAGCCATGTGCTCCGCGTGCCCCCAATCGCCTGCCGCAAACCGTCGGCGGCGCGCCCGTTCGTTTGGCCATCCGGGCGGCGGGTAGGCCGACGGTGGCCGTATCCAGCACAAATGCAGATCGAGGTGACACGATGAAAGCAGTGACGTGGCAGGGCCGCCGCAAGATTTCGGTGGACGAGGTGCCCGACCCGCGGATCGAGGAACCGACCGATGCCATCATTGCCGTGACCTCCTCGGGTGTGTGCGGGTCCGATCTGCACCTCTACGAGGTGCTCGGCCCGTACATGAGTGCCGGTGACGTTCTCGGCCACGAGCCGATCGGGGTGGTGGTCGACGTCGGCTCGGAAGTGCGGTCGCTGTCGGTGGGTGACCGGGTGGTGGTGCCGTTCCAGATCGCCTGCGGGCACTGTGTCATGTGCGATACCGGTTTGCCGACGCAGTGCGAGACCACCCAGGTGCGCGAATACGGCAGCGGCGCAGCCCTGTTCGGATATTCCAAGCTCTACGGGCAGGTGCCGGGCGCGCAGGCACAGTACCTGCGGGTTCCGCACGCCGATTTCACCCACATCCCGATTCCGGCCGGTCCCGACGACAGTCGCTTCCTGTATCTGTCGGATGTACTCCCGACGGCGTGGCAGGCCGTGGAATACGCCGGCGTGCCCGACGGCGGCTCGGTGGCGGTGCTGGGGCTGGGTCCGATCGGGGATATGGCGTGCCGGATCGCCGCCCATCGCGGATACCGGGTGATCGGTGTGGACCGGGTGCCGGAACGATTGCACCGGGTGGCCGATCGCGGTGTGGAGGTGGTCGATCTGGAACAGATCGGCGCCTCGATCGGGGATGTGATCCGCGACCGCACCGACGGGCGGGGCCCCGACAGTGTGGTCGACGCGGTGGGTATGGAGGCGCACGGATCACCGGTCGCGGAAATGGCGCAGCGCTCGGCCGGCTATCTGCCGGCGATGGTGTCGCAGAAGCTGATGGATACCGTCGGTGTGGACCGGCTCGCGGCATTGAACAGCGCCATCGACATCGTGCGGCGCGGCGGCACGATCTCGCTGTCCGGGGTCTACGGCGGGATGGCCGACCCGTTGCCGATGCGCATCCTGTTCGACAAGCAGATTCAGCTGCGGATGGGCCAGGCCAACGTCAAGCGGTGGGTGGGTGACATCCTTCCGCTCCTGCAGGACGGTGATCCGCTGGGGGTGGAAACCTTTGCCACCCATCGGCTTCCGCTGTCGGAGGCGCCGCGGGTGTATCACGACTTCCAGCGCAAGGCCGACGGCATGGTGAAGGTGGTGCTCGACCCGGCCGCCGCGTGATCGCGGCCGTGGTCCTCGGCCTCGGTGTCCGAATTGCCTGGTGCCGCAAGATATTTACGTGTCCGACCAGTGCTTTCGCAATCGGTCGAGATCTCGGCGCATAGCCTCGGGAGGCCCGGGTAGAGCCTCTGATGTGGCCGGGCAGTACGCCGGTCGCGATCGAAGAGGTCCCTACTGCGAAGGAGGTCCGCAATGGCCGACCAGAACAATCCCGGACAGTTCGGCAACCGCAGCGACACCGAGGAACAGGCTCGTCGCGGCGGACAGGCCAGCACGGGTAGCTTCGGCCAGCGCAACGCCGCCGATCCGCACGAAGCCGGGCGCAAGGGTGCCCAGGCGCAGCCGACCGCGGCCAAGCAGGCCGGCGGTCAGCACAGCCACGGCGGTCGCTGACCCGAATCGCTACGACGGACTCGACAGCGTAGGCCGGACCGATCGATCCGGCCTACGCGGCTGTCGGGACCCGCACACCGCGATGTCCCTAGCCGCCGGATAGGTCTTCGCGGCATTCCGCGAGGCGGGTGTGACAACCGTCGGGCTCGGATTCACGCCTGAGTAGGCGCCGGGGACGGAGCCCGGAAAGCTGTCGAAATCCTCGGTTGGCGCGGCGGCTCCGATCGCGGAATTTCGACGTTCTCGAGATTGTTCCATTTTTGTGGTTAACATCTGGCACTCAGCTTTCGATGCTAGATATGTCGTTGATTATGACGACACCTCTCGGCCGGTTCCAGCGGCTCGGATCGGGTATCACGCGTTCGGCCGCGAGCATCGGCGCTCGGTGGCGCAAGGAGTGAACAGGGCGATTCGGCGACAAAGCCGATTCTCACCGCAGGTAACGACTATCCCGCGAAACGAAACGGTGTGCGATGGACATCGATCAGCGTTACCGTCAGAGTAGTTCGACCCCCATCACGGCAGCGGAGCTGGCTACCTTGCTGCACAAGTCCGCGGCCGGGGACGCCGAATCCTTCGCCGCCTTCTATCGCAGCACCAATTCCCGCCTGATGGCACGGTTGACCGCTATTCTGCGCAGCCCCGGATTGGCTCAGGAGGTGAGCCAGGAGGTCTATCTGCAGGCGTGGGCCGCGGCCGGCGAATACGACGCCGGGCGGGCCAGCCCGATGGCCTGGCTGATGATGTTCGCGCACCGGCGTGCGGTCGACCGGGTGCGCTCGGAACAATCGCTGGCGGACCGGGAACGCGCGTTCGGTCGCAATCAGTATCAGCCGGAATGCGATGTGGTATTCGACGAGGTGACGCAGCGGCTCGACGAGCGGTCGGTCGCGGGGGAGGTGCACCGGCTGGGTCATCGCCAGCGGGAGGCGATCCTGCTCGCCTTCTACGGTGGCCGCACCTATCCGGAGGTGGCGCAGGATCTGGGTATCCCGCTGCCTACCGCGAAGGCCCGTATCCGGGCCGGATTGAAAACGCTCGGTTCCAGACTTTCGGAGAAGTCGCGCGACGAGACGAAGTGAGCGCAGCCGGTTCCCGGCAGTTGGTATTTCTACCCCCTAGGGGTATATTGCGAGGTGTCGCTTCGGCGGCGGCCGCCTTCTCGGCGGCTATGATCTACTAGTTACGTACATAAGTAGTAGATGTAAACGAGGCTACGGTGGCGGTCCCCATTGCTGGGACGGCCACCGGTCCGGTGTTCGGCAGCGCCGTGCGAAGGTGTTGCGCGGCAAAGACACTCGCGGTGAGGAGGCTGGGTTGGTGGATCGGTGTCCGACCCGGCCCGTGCCCCGGCACCGTGGCTGTTCGCTGCTGCGGGCGCCCGAGCGGCGGGTGCGAACGCGGTGAGTTCCGTGCTTCGGCCGCGGCGAGGTGTCGCAGCCCTGATCTTCGTCTTCCTCCTCACTCTCGTCGCGCTGCATACCGATTGCACGGTCGCCGAGGCGGAGACATCCGGCGCCGCTGTCTCCTCCGCCGCCGCGAAATCGGCACTCGTCCACCTCGGTTCCCATCTGCCCGCCTGGGACGACTGCTGTGCGCACGACCGGCACATGGTGCTGGACTCGGTGCTCCCGGCCGATCCGGCGAAACTCTGGCCACCGGGCCATCTGTGGGCTGCGGTGGAGCCCGCCACCGCAGCCACGTGGCATTTTCTCGCGACCGCCGTGCGCGGACCACCCGGCCCGCCGCCGCGCACCGGTCGCGACATTCTGACGCATTTCGGTATCGCCCGCCGCTGATCGGTCAGCGACAGGCCGCCGGCCCCCATGCCGGCGGCCGGTGTCCGCTGCCCGCATCCGTCCCGCCCGCACCGGGCGGAGATACCGAAAGCGACAGTCATGGACGACATCGTGCTCGACCACCCACAGCCGATTCCGGCAGCACCGATCCCGGCGCAGCGCCCGCGTGGCCTGGTGGGCAATACACCGGTGCTGTGGATCGGCGAACCGCTGAGCGGTCGCGGCCGCGGCTTCTGGGCCAAACTCGAAGGCGCCAATCCGGGCGGTATGAAAGACCGCCCGGCGCTGCACATGGTGCGCCGCGCCGAACATCGCGGCGATCTGCGCCCCGGCGCGCGCATCGTCGAATCATCCAGCGGCACCTTGGGATTGGGCCTCGCGCTGGCGGGGATGGTGTATGCGCATCCGGTAACCGTGGTCACCGACCCCGGCATGGAACCGATGGTGGCGCGACTGCTGCGGGCCTACGGCGCGCAGGTGGAGACGGTCACCGAGCCGCATCCGGCCGGCGGCTGGCAACAGGCGCGCCGCGATCGGGTCGCGGCTCTACTGGCCGCCGAACCGGAGGCCTGGAGCCCCGACCAGTACAGCAATCCCGACAATGTGGACGGCTACGAATCGCTGGCCCTGGAAATGGTGCAGCAATTGGGCCGCGTCGATGTGCTGGTGTGCGCGGTCGGGACCGGCGGGCATTCCGCGGGCGTGGCGCGGGTGCTGCGCCGGAACAATCCGCGGCTGCGGCTGATCGGCGTCGACACCGTGTCCTCGACGATTTTCGGTCAGCCGGCCGGGCCGCGCCTCATGCGTGGGCTCGGCTCGAGCATCCATCCGCGCAACGTCGACTACGCCGCCTTCGACGAAATCCATTGGGTGGCACCGGCCGAGGCGGTGTGGGCCTGCCGGACGCTGGCCGCCACCCATCACGCCAGCGGCGGCTGGAGTGTCGGCGCGGTGGCGCTGGTGGCGGGCTGGGCCGCGCGCGTGCACGACACCGGCACCCGGATCGCCGCCGTCTTTCCCGACGGGCCGCACCGCTACGCCGACACCGTCTACAACGACGCCTACTGCGACGAACACGGTCTGCTCGATGCCGATCCGCCCGTCGAGCCCGACACGATCGGCCATCCCGGCGAGCGAGTGGTGACCTCGTGGACTCGCTGCACCACCGTCGTCGACCCCCGCACCTTCGACCCGGAGCCCGCCGCATGAGTCTCCTCGCCCGATTCCGCAGCTTCGACCCGGCGGCTCGGCTGCTGATGATCAACCAGTTCGGCATCAACCTGGGCTTCTACATGCTCATGCCGTACCTGGCCGGATATCTCGCCGGGCCGATCGGTCTGGCGGCGTGGGCGGTCGGGCTGGTGCTGGGCGTGCGCAACTTCTCCCAGCAGGGCATGTTCCTCGTCGGCGGCACGCTCGCCGACCGGCTCGGCTACAAACCGCTCATCGTGGCGGGTTGTCTGCTGCGCACGGCGGGATTCGCTCTGCTGATCTTCGCCACCTCCCTGCCGATGCTGCTGATCGCCTCGGCCGCAACGGGTTTCGCCGGTGCGCTGTTCAATCCGGCAGTGCGCGCGTACCTGGCCGCGGAGACCGGTGAACGCCGGGTCGAGGCATTCGCGGTCTTCAACATCTTCTATCAGGCCGGTATCCTCGTCGGTCCGCTGGCCGGGCTCGCCCTGCTGGTCACCGACTTCCGGGTGACCGCCGCGGCCGCCGCCGTGGTCTTCGCGGTGCTGACGCTCGCGCAACTGTTCGCGCTGCCGCCGCGGCGGGCGGGCGATCCCGCAGTGCGCACGACGGTGCTCGAGGATTGGCGGACCGTACTCGCCAACCGGCGATTCCTGGCCTTCGCCGTCGCGATGATCGGCTCGTACGTGCTGTCGTTCCAGGTCTATCTGGCGCTGCCGTTGCAGGCCGAATATCTGAGCCCCGCCCACGCGCAGGCGTTGACTTCGGCGTTGTTCGTGGTGTCGGGGGTCGTCGCGGTGGCTGGGCAGCTGCGCATCACCGCATGGTTTCGCCGCCGGTGGGGGACCGGCCGCGGTCTCGTGGCCGGCATGGGCGTGCTGGCCGCGTCCTTCCTGCCGCTGCTGCTGATACCGGGGCCGCGGCCGTTCGGCACGGTGGCTGCCGTTGCGGCGCTGCTGATTTCGGCGGCGATTCTGGCGGTCGGGACCGCGGCGGTCTTCCCGTTCGAAATGGATACGGTGGTCTCGCTGTCCGGAGGCGCACTCGTGGCCACCCACTACGGGTTGTACAACACGGTGGTCGGAGTCGGGATACTGACCGGCAACCTCGTCACCGGCGTGGTGGTCGACGCCGCGCGGTCGGCCGGACTCGACGCGCTGGTGTGGGGCGGCTTCGCCGCGATCGGGGCGCTCGCGGCCGTCGCGCTGGCCGTGCTCGAGCGGACGGCACGCGCGCAATCCGCTGGGGGAGAGATGGTTTCGACGGAGTCGGTGCGCGAATCCGCCTGATCGGCGGTGGCCGGTACACGTCCGCAGCCGCGGACGAGTACCGGACCGGTCATGCGCGTCGCAGTTCCAGCACCGGAATGGTGCGGATGCCTTCGGTTTTGCGGGCGTAGCCGGCGAATCCGGGATAGCGGCGGGCCTGTTCGGCGAAGATCCGGTCGCGGCGCTCACCGGTCACCTCCGTCACCGACACCGGATAGCGGTCGGTGCCGCGTTCGATCTCCGCCGACCCGGCGGTGGTCAGGTTGTAGTACCAGTCCGGATTGGTCGGAGCCCCGGCCTTGGACGCGAAAACGTAGATGGCGTCGGGATTCTCCTCGTCGGCCAGGTACATCATCGGTGTCACCAGTTCGCTGCCGGATTTGCGGCCGCGGTGATGCACCAGCACCATCGGCGCGCCCTCGAAATCGCCGCCGACGCGGCCCTCGTTGGCTCGAAATTCCTCGATGATCGCGGTGTTCCAATCGCTCATGAGCTGCATTCTGCTGTCGAACCGGCGGCCGCGGCGGGAGGCGCGCACGTGGGAATACCGGTGATGCGCGGTATGCGATCATCGGTCCGGTGTTCGTGATCCATTTCGTGGCGGCCGCCACCCCGCGGTCCCATGGCTGAGCTGTACGGGCGCGCGGCCGATACCGCGGCGATCGCCGCCCTGCTGGACCGGGCCCGCGCGGGGGAGAGCGGCTGGCTGGTGCTGCGCGGCGAACCCGGAATCGGTAAAACCGCCCTGCTCGACCACGCCGCCGACCTCAGCGGCGACCTGCGGGTGCTGCGCGGCGCGGGGGTGGAAATCGAGGCCGAACTTCCGTTCGCCGGACTGCAGTTGCTGCTGCGGCCGGCGCTGGCACATCTGCCCGCCCTGCCGGTGCGCCAGCGGGCGGCGCTGGAGGCGGCCCTGCGCCTCGGCGACGATCCCGGCGGCGATGCGATGCTGGTCGGATTGGCGGTGTTGTCGCTGCTCACCGAATACGCCGGCGATACCGGGCTGGTCTGCCTGATCGACGACGCGCAATGGCTCGACCGTGCCTCACTGGACACGATCCTGTTCGCCGCCCGACGGCTGTACGCCGAGGGGGTCGTGATCATCCTCGCCGCCCGCGACGGTGCCGCGTTCGCCCGGGCCGCCGACCTGCCCGAACGGCGCATCGCCGAGCTCGACTCCGAGGCCGCCGCCGCGCTGCTCGACCGTCGCGAACTGCCCGCCGGGGTACGCCGGCAGGTCCTGGCCGAGGCACAGGGCAATCCGCTGGCATTGCTCGAATTGGCCGATGCCACCCGCGGCGAGGGTCCCGGCGCGGCCCATCCCGCCGCGCTGGCGTTGACCGATCGCTTGCAGCTGGCCTTCCACGGCCAGGTGAGCCGGATGCCGAAGTCGACGCAGGACGTGCTGCTGATCGTCGCGGCCGAGGAGTCCGGCGAATTGTCGGCGGTATTGCGCGCCGCGGCGGCCGTCGGCGCCGGAATCGACGATCTGGCCCCGGCCGAGGAGGCAGGACTGCTGGTGCGCGGTGAGACGGCGGAGACGATCGCCTTCCGCCATCCGCTGATCCGGGCCGCCGTGTACCAGCGAGCCCCGCTGGGACAGCGAGTGGCCGCGCACCGCGCACTGGCGGCCGCGCTCGACGGTCCCGCCGACGCCGACCGCCGCGCCTGGCACGCCGCCGCGGCGGCCACCGACCAGGATGCGGACGTCGCTGCGGCCCTGGAGGATACGGCCGCGCGTGCGCTCGCCCGCAGTGGCCACGAAGCGGCGGCCGCGGCCTACGAACGCGCCGCCCGGCTCACCGCGGAGCCCGGATTGCGCGCGCACCGTGAGGCGCTGGCCGCCCAATCCGCCTTGAACGCGGGCGATCTGGAGCTCGCCGCGGGGCTCGCCCGCCGTGCGGCCGGAAGAGCGGGTGCGACAATCGAATTGCGCGCTCGCCTCGCGCATGTCGAAGGCCTCGCGCACTTCTGGCAGGGCCGTTTCGCGGAGGCGGACGCCCTGCTGCGCGACGGCGCCGCGCAGGTCGCCGACCGCGATCCCACACTGGCGGCGACCATGCTCGTCCAGGCCCTGCACACCGGCTGGTACCTGGGCGAACAGCATGTCCGCGACTGCGTGGCGCAGTTGACCGCCGTGCCGCTGGCCGACACGGATCCCCTGCGTCCGGTCGTGACCTATATGGCGAGCGTTCTGGATCCTCGCGACACCGCCGGCGCGCCACCGGAATTGACGCAAACGCTGGAAGAATCCGCGCGGCGCGGACCGATACCGGATCAGGTGCGGCTGATGCTGTGCGGCGTGGCGCTGGCCAGCGGCCAGGATGCCGCCGTCTATGGTCCGGCCGATGCGCTGACCCGGGACTATCGCAGCAACGGTGCCGCGGGCCGGCTGCCGACCACGTTGTTCTTCGCCGCCGAAGTGGAGATCTTCACCGGTCGTCTGCGCGATGCGCGAACCACCGCGGCCGAGGCGCTGCGGCTGGCCGAAGATCTGGGCCAGCGCCAATGGGTCAGCCAGCTCAGCAGCGTCCTCGCGCATATTCATGCCGCCGAGGGCGACGAGCAACGGTGCCGGCAGTACGCCGAGGCGGGGCTCGCCGACAGCACACCGGGTTCCGTCTCGCCCGGTGCGGCGTGGGCGCATTGGTCGCTCGGGTTGCTCGAACTCGGTTCGGGCCGAGCCGAATCCGCGCTGTCGCGCTTCGAGCGGCTGACCCGCGACCCGCTGCGCCATCACCTGTGCGCGATGCGCTCGATACCCGATCTGGTCGAGGCGGCGGTGCGGGTCGGCGCCGCCGGCCGGGCCGAACCCCACGCCGATCGGCTCGCCGACTGGGCCGAGGTGGTCCGGCAGCCATGGGCCGAGGCGCTCGTCTTGCGTTGCCGCGCACTGCTGTCCGACGACGACAGCGCCGAAGCGCACTTCACACGGGCGCTGGGGCTGCACGACCGCGAGGCGCGTCCGGTCGAATACGCCCGCACCGCGCAACTCTACGGCGAATGGTTGCGCCGGGCCCGCCGCAAGAGCGAGGCGCGAACGGTGCTGACCGAGGCGCTGGACATGTTCGAGCGAATCGGCATGCGCCCCTGGGCCGAACGCGCCCGCACCGAACTCGTCGCGACCGGCGCCGCCCCGGGAGGGCCCGGCACACAATCGGATTCGCGACCTCCCGCGGTAACGGGTCTCACCCCGCAGGAATTGCAGATCGCTCGCCTCGCCGCCCAGGGCCTGTCCAATCGGGATATCGCCGCCCAGTTGTTCCTCAGTCATCGCACCGTCGGCTACCACCTCTACAAGGCGTACCCGAAACTCGGGGTGACCTCGCGCGGCGAGCTGAAAACCATTGCGGAGCAACTGCATTGACGGATGCGGACATGCCGCGGCCCCCGGTGGCGAACACCGGGGGCCGCGAATGTCTACTTGCGGAGGCGGGGGGACGGGAGCAGTTGCACCAGCACCGCGGTGAGCAGGCACAGCAGCGCCATCGGCACCAGGCTCGCGACGAACGCCGGCACGAATCCGCCGGGCGCCGCGAGCCGGTCGTAGAAGACGATGCCGACCACCGCGATCCCGACCGCGCCACCGACCTGCTGTGCGGTGGCCAGCACGCCCCCTGCGGCGGCCGCGTGCTCCGGCGTCACGCCCGCCAGCACGATGCCGGGCATCGGCACCAGCGCCAGGCCCATCCCCGCCCCCGCGACGATCATCGCCGGCAGCAGGTCGAGCACCGAACCGCTGCCGCCGAGCTCGTGCGCGGTGAGCGCGAGGAGCAGATATCCGCCGGCCTGCAGCACCGCTCCGACGGCGACGACCTGCCGCCCGATCCGTGCCGCCATTCGCTCCGACAGCATCGAGGTGCACAGGTACGCCGCGCCCAGCGCGAGGAACAGCAGGCCCGACCCCAGGGCCGACAGGCCGCGCCCCTGTTGCAGATACAGCGCCAGGAACAGGAAGAACGATCCCATGGTCATCTGGTAGCTCAGCGCGATGATCGAACCGACCGCGAACGAGCGTTCGGCGAACAGGGCGGGATTCACCAGCGGCTCCCCGCCGCGGGCCGCCGATCGCCGTGCCGCGGCGACGAAGACGGCGACCAGCACGGCCGCGGTGGCCAGTGAGATCCAGGTCCACAGCGGCCAGCCCTGTTCCCGGCCCTGGATCAGCGGCAACACCACCGCCACCAGGGCGGTCGCGATCAGGCCGACGCCGAGCCGGTCCAGCCGGGTGCCGCCGTCTCCGCGTGATTCGGGCACCAGCCGGGCCAGCACCGCGAGGGTGAGCGCACCCACCGGCACGTTGATCCAGAAGATGGTGCGCCAGCCCAGTCCGAACAGATCGGCCTGGATCAACAGTCCGCCGATCAGCTGGCCGAAGACCGCGGCCAGGCCCATCGCAAGCCCGTAGGCGGCGAAGGCGCGCACTCGGCGCGCGCCGGTGAACACCACGCTGATGATGCCCAGAACCTGCGGCATCAGCAGCGCCATCCCGGCGCCCTGCGCGATCCGGGCGACGACCAGTTCGCCGGTGCCCCCGGCCAACGCGCAGGCCAGCGATGCGACGGTGAACACCGCCATGCCCAGGCCGTAGAGCCGGCGGCGGCCGTAGAGGTCACCGAGTCGCCCGCCGGTGATCAGTCCGGCCGCGACCGCCAGGCCGTAGCCGGCGACCACCCACTGCATGGTGGCGCTGCTCGCGTGCAGATCGGCCTGGGTGTCGGGGATCGCGACGTTGACGATGAAGAAGTCCAAAGTGGCCATGAAGATCCCGGCCAGCAGGACGAGCAGGGTGGCGCGTGCGGGTGGTGCGCTCGCCGGGCGGGTGCCGGGGGCGAGCAGGGTGGGTGTGGACATGGGTGTTCCTCGGTGATTGTGCTGCGGGACAAGGGTTTCGCTCAGCCCTTGACGAATTCCAGGAGATCGTTGTTGAACTCGGCGGCGTGCGAGGTGTAGAGGCCGTGACCGGCGGTCGGGTACTCCTTGTAGACGGCATTCGGCATCAGTTCGGCGGTGCGCCGGCCGGTGACCTCGGCGGGCGCGGAGAAGTCCAGGGCGCCGTGCACGATCAGCGCGGGAACCGTGATGCCGCGCAACGCTTCCCGGTTGTCGCAGTGGAAGACCGCCTGCTGCATGTGCAGCGTCGCCCACGGCGCGGTGGACAGGCACTGACGGTAGGTGATGTCGACCTGTTCCGGCGAGACGTCCGGGTTGAGGTGGGTGTTGAAGTAGATCTGCGACTGGCGGGCCAGCCACCGGCCGCGATCGGTGCGCACACTGTCCAGCAGCGCGTCGAGCATCGCCTCCGGGATGCCGTCGGGGTTGTCGTCGGTGGCCTTCATGAAGGGCAGGATCGCCGCGAGGAAAACCACTCGGGCGACGCGGCTTTCACCGTGGCGGGCCAGATACCGGGCGATCTCCGCTCCGCCGGTGGAGTGCCCGACCAGGGTGGCGCCGCGCAGGTCGAGATGATCGAGCAGGGCACCGAGATCGTCGGCGGTGGTGTCGATGTCGTAGCCGGTGGACGGGCGATCCGAGCGGCCGTGGCCGCGCCGGTCCAGGGCGATGCAGCGGTAGCCGCGGTCGGCGAAGTACGGAATCTGGTACTCCCACATCTCGGTGTTGAGCATGGCGCCGGCGACGAAGACGATCGGCTCGCCCGTGCCGTAGTCCTCGTAGGCGAGGGTGGTTCCGTCGGTGGTGGTGAAGTACATGACCGGTCCTTTTCTGGGAGGGGGAGAGAAGTGTCGGGGAGGGATCAGGCGCCGGTGGGCACCTTGTCGAGGAAGCCGAGGATCTGGCGGATGCGGCCGTCGTCACCGAGCACGGCGACGTCGAAGCCGATCACCAGCGGCTCCTCGCCGGGCCGGCCCAGGTGCCAGGTGAAGCGGGCGATGCCGTGGTGGCTGTCGATCGGGCCGCCGAGACCGAATTCCAGTCCGGCGAACTGCTGTTGAACGGCGGCGACGGCCGCGTCGAGGCCGGCGTGACCGCGCACCGACACCAGCGGATCGGTGTACTCGGCGTCGTCGGTGAGCAGGTCGGCGATCTGCGCGGCGCGGGCGGTGGGATCGGTCTCGTTCCAGACGGCGAGGTAGCGTTCGACCAGGTCGTTGATGTCGCTCACGGGATTCTCCCTAAGTTTGTAGGTGTCTGGGGTTGGTGCCCTGGATGCCCAGAGCGGTGGGGTGTAGCTGATGGGTTTTTGCCTTGTTCGAGGCTCCGAAGGA
>NZ_JOJF01000037.1:0-40250 GCF_000720265.1 Nocardia sp. NRRL WC-3656
GTGGATGTCTTGTGGGCCTTGCTGCGCGACGGCCGCGAATTCAGTGCCATCCGCCCGACATCGGTGGCAGCTGCGGCTTGACACAGTCATTGAGAGTCCCTCGTTCGATGCGGTCGGATGAATACGCGGTGGAATGAATCAGGCCTGCTCGGCCGCGGCCAGCAGCCGCTCACGCGCCGGCTCCACCAGATGATGCGGCGCCTCCGGACCGGCGGCCACCAGCGACGCGTGGGTCGGCGGATCGCTGGGAACGTGCGCGGGACGGCGCAATTCGAATTCCTTGCGCAGCACCGGCACCACCTCGCGGCCCAGGATCTCGACCTGTTCCAGGGCGACGTCGATGGGCAGGCCGGCGTGGTCGATCAGGAACAGCTGGCGCTGGTAGTCGCCGGCGTAGTCGGCGAAGCCAAGGGTGCGCTCGATGACCTGCTGGGGAGTGCCGACGGTCAGCGGCGTCATCTCGGTGAAATCCTCCAGCGACGGACCGTGCCCGTAGACCGGTGCGTTGTCGAAGTACGGCCGGAAGAACTTCTTGGCCTCCGCTTCGGTTTCGGCCATGAACACCTGCCCGCCCAGACCGACGATCGCCTGGTCGGCCGAGCCGTGACCGTAGTGCTCGAACCGCTGCCGGTACAGCCGCACCATCTCCTCGGTGTGTTCCTTGTTCCAGAAGATGTTGTTGTGGAAGAAGCCATCGCCGTAATAGGCGGCCTGCTCGGCGATCTCCGGGGAACGGATCGAGCCGTGCCACACGAACGGCGGCGTGCCGTCCAGCGGTGCGGGAGTCGCGGTGAAGCCCTGCAGCGGCGTGCGGAACTGGCCCTGCCAGTCGACCACCGGTTCGCGCCACAGCCGGCGCAGCAGGTGGTAGTTCTCGATCGCGAGCTCGACGCCCTTGCGGATGTCCTTGCCGAACCACGGGTAGACCGGCCCGGTGTTGCCGCGGCCCATCATCAGGTCGACCCGGCCGCCCGACAGATGTTGCAGCATCGCGTAGTCCTCGGCGATCTTCACCGGGTCGTTGGTGGTGATGAGCGTGGTCGAGGTCGACAACTGCAATTTCTCGGTGCGCGCCGCGACCCAGCCGAGCATGGTGGTCGGCGAGGACGGCACGAACGGCGGATTGTGGTGCTCGCCGGTGGCGAACACGTCCAGCCCGACCTCCTCGGCCTTCAGGGCCAGTCGCATCATCGCGTCGATGCGCTCGCCCTCCGTGGGCGCGATGCCGGTGGTCGGATCGACGGTGACGTCGCCGACGGTGAAGATGCCGAACTGCATGGCCGCCTCCTGAGATCTGATCAAAAGTTCAATCACCTGAACGAGGGCAGATGTCCCAGTATTCCTTGACATGTCCACTACCCGAGAAACGGCCGGTGCGCAGCTCTTTGTCTCACTGATTCAATCAGTGATTGAAACCTGTTCTGTGTCGTGGTTCACTAACGACATGGGCGAGAAGGTGGCAGCCGGGACCCGGGCCAAACTGCTGGCGGCAGCGGAGCGGTTACTGCTGACCGAGCGCTACGAGGACGTCTCGGTGCGGGCGATCTGCGTGGCCGCGGGCGCCAACCCGGCCGCGGTGCACTACCACTTCGGCTCCAAGGAGGCGCTGATCGCCGCCCTCATCGAGGATCGGCTCGGACCGCTGTGGGCCGAGGGGCTGGCGGCGGCCACCGCCACCGAGCCGAGCTCGGTCCCGGCGGTGGTCGACGCGGTGCTCGCGCCGTTCGTCGAGCTCGCCGCCGACCCGATGGGCCGGTTGCACCTGCGGCTGCTGGCCGGATTGATCCTGCGCCGGCGGCCGATGTCCTGGCAGCACCAGTGGTTCCGGATGGAGTCGTGGTCACAGCTGCTGCCGGAGCTGACCTCCGGTGAGGCGCGCCGCCGCTGGCAGCTGGCCTTCGACCTGATCATCATGCGCTTCGGAAGCACCGAGGACTACGACATCGCGCCGTCCGCGGTGGCGACGCTGCGCGAATTCGTCATCGCCGGGTTGAGCGCACCCCCGCCCGCTACCGGTGCCCCGCATCCCGCCGTGCCCGCCTCCACCGCTTCGCATACCGCCGTACAGGAGTAGTAGTGAACGATATTTTCGAACCCGTCGACCTGGGCCCGATCACCCTGCGCAACCGGGTGATCAAAGCCGCCACCTTCGAGGGCCGGACCCCCGAGGCGCTGGTCACCGACGAACTGATCGAGTTCCATCGGGAGATCGCGGCCGGCGGCGTGGGGATGAGCACCATCGCCTACTGCGCCGTCGCACCGGGCGGGCGCACCGACCGCCATCAGATCTGGATGCGCCCCGAGGCGCTACCGGGACTGCGGCGGCTCACCGACGCCATCCACGCCGAAGGAGCCAAGGTCAGCGCGCAGATCGGCCATGCGGGCCCGGTCGCCAACGCGGCCTCGAACCGGGCACCGGCGCTGGCGCCGACGCGGCTGTGGTCGCCGTTGAGCATGAAGATGATGCGGTCGCCCTCGGTGGCCGAGATCCAGGATCTGGTCGCCGCGCACGTGCGGGCGGTGTTGCTGGCCGAGGAGGCCGGATTCGATGCCGTGGAACTGCATTTCGGCCACAATTATCTGGTCAGCTCGTTCCTGAGTCCGCTGCTGAACCGCCGGAAGGACGCCTACGGCGGGCCCTTGGAACATCGCGCCCGGATGGCTCGCGAGATCGCGCTCGCGGTGCGCGAAGCCGTCGGCGGCCGGCTGGCGATTCTGGCCAAGCTGAATATGGAAGACGGTGTGCGCGGCGGATTTTCGCTGGCCGAGTCACTCCAGGTGGCCTCCTGGCTGGAGTCCGACGGCGGACTCGACGCCCTCGAACTGACCGCGGGTAGTTCGCTGCTCAACCCGATGCTGCTGTTCCACGGCGATGCGCCACGGCAGGCCTTCGCCAAGACGTTGCCCGGCCCGACCCGGCTGGGCTTCAAGGTCGTCGGCAAGGCGTTCCTGCGTGAGTACCCGTATCACGGCACCTACCTGCTCGAACGGGCCCGCCAGTTCCGCCGCGAGCTGTCGATGCCGCTGGTGCTGCTGGGCGGCATCACCGATATCGACGATATGCGGCGGGCGCGGCGCGAGGGCTTCGAATTCATGGCGATGGGCCGCGCCCTGCTCCGCGAGCCGGATCTGCTGCAGCGCATCCGCTCCGACGCCGAGACCCGTTCGGCCTGCATCCACTGCAACGAATGCATGCCCACCATCTACACCGGCACCCGGTGCGTGCTGCGGCTGGACGGCCCGCCCATTCCCGCATCCTGACCCCGATAGACGAGAGAAGAGAGACGATGTCATGAGTGGACGTTTGACGGGACGGGTCGCCCTCATCAGCGGCGGCGCCTCCGGCATGGGCGCCTCGCACGCGCGGGCCTTCGTCGCCGAGGGAGCGCGGGTGATGCTCGGCGACATCGCCGACGACGCGGGCCAGGCGCTGGCCGCGGAACTGGGTGAGCAGGCCGGCTACGTACATCTCGACGTCACCGAGGCCGCCGGCTGGCAGGCCGCGGTCGCCGCCACCGTCGAACGATTCGGGCTGTTGAATGTGCTGGTCAACAATGCGGGCGTGCTGGACGGCGGCCCGCTGGGCACCTACACCGAGAAGCAGTGGCAGCGGGTCATCGACATCAATCTGACCGGTCCCTTCCTGGGGTTGAGCGCCGCGCGCGACGCCCTGGTCGCCGCCCGCCCGGCCGCGGTGATCAATATTTCCTCCGCGGCCGGTATGCAGGGCGTGAGCGGCATGCACGCCTACACCGCCTCGAAGTTCGGAGTGCGGGGGCTGACCAAGTCGGCCGCGCTGGAACTCGCGCCCGAGGGCGTGCGGGTCAACTCGGTGCATCCCGGCGGAATTCTGACGCCGATGATCGGGGTCACCGAGGAGATCGCGGTCGATCGCGGCGAGAATGTGCGTGCGCGGCTCGGCCTGCCCGCCGAGGTGTCGGATCTGGTGGTCTTTCTGGCGAGCACCGAATCCAGCTACTGCACCGGTGCGGAATTCGTCGTCGACGGCGGGATGACGGCCGGTTCGGTGGTGGGCTGAGCATCCCATAAACTGTCGGCATGCAAATGTTCCTGGATATCCTCCTGGTCATCACCAGCGTCCTGCTGGTGTTGCTGGTGTTGCTGCACCGCGCGAAGGGTGGAGGCTTGTCCAGCCTGTTCGGTGGTGGTGTGCAGTCGAGTCTGTCCGGATCCACGGTGGTCGAGAAGAACCTCGACCGCATCACCATCTTCGTCGGCCTGATCTGGTTCATCGCCATCCTCGGTATCGGCTTCGAGATCAAGTTCGCCTGATCGTCGCGGCGGCGTCACGGCGCCGCCGCGAGCAGATCGCGATCGCCGATACCGCGGCCACCGCCAGGATCGCCGCCGCGATCGTGAACGCGGCGTCGTAGCTCTCGCCGAGCACCGGCGCCACCGCCAGAGGTCCGAGCATCTGGCCGAGCCCGTATCCGGCGGTCAACGTCGCCGCCGCCCCCGGACCGGCCAGATCGTCGCCGATCTCGAGGGCGAGCAGGGTGATTCCCATGAAGGTCGCGCCGAACAGCGCGGCCGCCGCCACCGCCAGCCATACACGCGCCGACAGTGTCGGCAACAGAGCCGACAGACATTGCAGCACCAGCGCGCCCACCAGGGCGATCACCGGAGTAGCCCGCCGGGCGATCAGGCCCCACACCACGGTCGCGGGGGCGGCCGCCACTCCCACGACGATCCAGATCGCGGTGCCCGCGGTCCGATGACCGGTGGCGTCCACGGCGGCGACCAGGAACGTTCCCAGGACGATATAGCCCAGCCCCTCCAGGAAATAGGTCAGCTGAAGTAACCGCCAGGAGCGTGGCGACCGCACCGTCGCCGCGCCGGTACGGCTACCGGCGACGACTTCCAGCCGCAGGGCCGGCCACAGCAGCAGCGCGGTCAGCGCGGCCGCGGCGAGCCACAGCGCCTGCCACGACAGCACCGATTGCGCGATCAGTACCAGCGCACCCGTCGCCGCGATTCCCGTGCCCACTCCGGCGAAGGCGATACCCGCTGCGCGCCTTCGGTTTTCGTGCCGGGCGGCGATCTGCGCGCAGCCGATGAAAAGGACTGCGCTCGCGACGCCGGCCACCGTCCGCAGGATGATCGGCAGGATCGCCGGCGCGGGGATCGCCATGGCCGCCTCACTCACCACCAGCGTGGCGGCCGACAGCCGAAATGTCTTGCGGCCGTTGTATTCCGGAAACCGCGCCAGCGCGACCGCGCCCAGCAGATAGCCCGCGTAGTTGGCCGCGGCCACGACCGCGCCGGTATGTGCGCCGAAGCGCCCGGCGTCGATCATCACCGGAAGCAGCGGCGTGTAGACGAAGCGACCGATGCCCATGGCGGCGGCCAAGCCGGCCGAGGCGCGCAGCGCGGGCGCGAGCGATGCCTGTCGAGGAAGTGCGATGGTCACGCCGACCAACGCTACGGATCCGGCGCGGCCCCGTGAAATGCTTCCTGTGCACGATGTATACGCTGAACGTATGGATCTGGAATTGCGGCATCTGCGCGCGTTTCTGGTGCTGTGCGAGGAAGCCAACTACACCCGCGCCGCGGCGCGGCTGCACACCACCCAGCCCTCGCTGACTCGCACCGTGCAACAGGCCGAACGGATTCTGGACTGCCGGCTGGTCGAGCGCAGTGCGCGACGCTTCGTCCTCACCGCGGAAGGGGAGTATCTGCTCGCGGCCGCGACCCGGATCGTCGCCGATATCGATGCCGTCACCGCCGATCTGCGGCTGCGGGCCCGGGTATCGGTGGGGTTTTCCTGGTTGTTGCCCGACGACTGGTTCACCGAGGTCCGCACCCGCTTCGAGGCGCGCGGCGGGCGGGTCGGCATCCATCGCATCGACGATCCGGTGGCGGCCGTCGCGGCGGGAAGTATCGATATCGCGCTGTATCGCAAGGATATTCGGCTGCCGGCCGCCATGACCGGGCGGATCATCGGCACCGAGCGGAGGGTGGCGGCGGTGTCCATCCGCTCGCCGCTGGCCAACGCGGCGGCGCTGCGGTGGCAGGATCTGGCGGCCTATCCGCTGGTGGTCAATACCGTCTCCGGCACCACCGACGAAACCAGTTGGCCCGCAGCCGAACCCGGCCGCGAGATCGTCACCTGCACGAATTTCGACGAGTGGATCGAGTTGATCGCCGCCGACCGTGGCATCGGGGCCGTTCCCGAACTGGCACGCACCCGAGCGCCGCATCCCGGCGTGGCCTACCTCGATATCCCGGACGCCCCGCCGTCGGCCCTGCGGCTGGCCTGGCGGACCCGGCCCGCGCCGGGGCGGTCGGTGCGGAGCTTCCTCGACCTCGCCGCGAACGGCTGAGGGTCTCGAACGCCGGGGGCCTAGGGGAAGCCTTCAGGCGGGGTGGCCGGGAGTGAGACCGGCGAGGTCGCTGTAGCGCAGCCCGGTGATGCCCACCGGCGGGGTCGGGCCGCCCAGCGGTTCCAGCAGCAGACCCACGTGGTCGCCGAAATCGTGGCGCTCGAGGATCCGGCCGGAGAACCAGGCCGCCGCCTCGTCGAGCACCACCACTCCGTCGGGGCCGTGATGCCACCGGCACCAGGTGAACTTGTCGACATCGTCGCCGGTCTCCGCACCGAACAGCTGGGCAAGGGCCCGCGAACCGGAATCGACGAGATGCACCGCGACGTGGGTGGCGCCCGCGGCCACCCGGTAGGTGTAGTTGAGTTCGGACAGGCACACCAGGAATCGGCGCGGTTCGATCCCGACCTGGGACGCGAAGCCGACCACACAACCGGCGCGCTCGGTTTCCGTCGCCACCGTCACCACGTAGATCGGAGCGTCCGCCGCCGCTACCAGCGCGTCGAAATTCGCGATCGCGTCCATCCACCCTCCTTCACTGCCGGCGTCGCGGGATGCGAGCCGCCGCCTCAGGCTAAGGGAACAGCGCCTGTCACGTGCGCGGCACGCGACCGTCGATATCGGTGAAGCCGTAGGCCTCGGCCAGATCGGCCACCCGCCACGCCCGGCCGGTGCGTGAGCGCCGGCCCGGATCCGCCGCGAGCGCGACCACCGCGCGCCCGGCGAAATGCGGAGTCTCGGCCTCGTTCAGATCGAAGGTGCCCTCACCGGGCAGCGTGATCAGGCGCCGGCCCTGCGCATCGGCCGGAACCAGCTGCAGCAGTTCGGTATTCACGATCCCCGGCCACAGCGACACCACCGTGACCTCGGTGGCGGCCAGATCGTGCGCCATATCGGCGGTCAGCCGGTCGACGGCGGCCTTGCCCACGCCGTAGACGACGTTGTGGGTGAAATGTTCGGCACCCGGTGAGGAGATGTCGACGATCAGCCCGCCCGATTCGATCAGCAGCGGCGCCGCGAAATGGGCGGCGGCGTAATGCGAGCGCACGCCGATATCGAAGCCCTCGTCCCAGGCCTTCGGCGGCACCTCCCAGAACGGTTTGCCGAGCCAGCGCGCCGAGGCGGGCGAGTTGTAGACGTTGTTGACCAGCACATCCAACCGGCCGTGATCGGCGCGCACGGTCTCGAACAACCGCGCCACCGCCTCGTCGTCGCGGTGGTCGCAGACGAACGCCACCCCGCGCCCGCCGAGCTCGTCGATCTCGCCGGCGGTCGCGGCCACGGTGCCCGGCAGCTGCCCGGGACGTTCGGAGCGCCCGGTCACGTACACCGTCGCGCCGGCCGCACCCAGCTCGAGCGCGATGCCCTTGCCGATACCGCGGCTCGCACCGGTGACGACGGCGACTCGATCGGTCAGTATTCCGTTCACGACTCCGGGACACTACCGTGAAACGAGAACGTGTTCTAGTACCTGGGAGGCGCAGTGGAGCCGACGCATCGGTTCGTGGAAACCAACGGGATTCGGCTGCATATCGCCGAAGCGGGACGCGGGTATCCGGTCATCTTCTGCCACGGATTTCCGCACGGATGGTACGTGTGGCATCGGCAACTGCCGGCGCTGGCGGCAGCCGGATATCACGCCATCGCCCCGGATCTGCGCGGCTACGGCCGGACCGAGGCGCCCGGCGGGGTGGAGGCGACCACCAATCGGGCCGTGATCGGCGATCTGCTCGGGCTGCTCGACGAGATCGGCGCCGAGCGAGCGGTTTTCGTCGGCCTGGACTTCGGCGCCCAACTGGTGTGGGAGCTGGCACTGCGGGCGCCGGAACGGGTAGCGGCGATCATGGTGCTGAACAATCCGTACGCGCCCCGGCCGCCGAAGGCGCCGTCGGAGTTCTGGACGCGCGCCGCGCAGCGTCATTTCCTGCACCTGTCGTATTTTCAGGAGCCCGGTGTGGCCGACGCCGAACTCGCCGCTCACCCCCGCGAATTCCTGGCCCGCGTGTACTACGCGCTCAGTGGCGAGTTCCACTACCTCGACACCTGGAAGAATCCGCCCGGCATCGGTTACCTGGACGCACTGCCGCAGGCACCCGCACTGCCCTGGCCGTGGCTCTCGGAACCCGAATTCGACACCCTGGCAGCCGAATTCGAACGGACCGGCTTCACCGGCGGGCTGACCTGGTACCGGGCGCTGGACCGCAACTGGGAGCTGACCGAGGGCCTGCCGACGACGGTGCCGGTGCCGACCTGCTTCCTCTACGGCGAAAACGACCCGGATATGGAGGGTTTCAGCGGCCGCGACCCACTGGCGGTGCTGCGTGCGCACGTACCGGATCTGCGGGCGGTCGAAAAGGTGCCCGGCGCAGGACATCTCGTCCAACTCGAGCGCACCGATGCGGTGAACGACTTCCTGTTGCGTCACCTCGCCGAACTTGTCGCCGGCGATGCGTCGCGAAACGCGGTGCCGCGGTAGGGATTCGCCCACTCCCCGCGCCGGGTGCGACCGGAGGGTCTACCGCACCGCCGGGCGGGCCATATTCACGACGAGGTGGCCCGCATCCTGCCCGCGGGCCACCTCGTCGGTGTGTATCTGAGCCTGCCTGTCGCAGCGTGGGCGCAGACCTAGGACGATTAGCCGGAATAACGACCCGGCTCAGGGCAGTTTCGCGGCCGCTGCCTCGTCGACCATCCAGGTGGTGGTTTCGCTGCCGTGCGCCCCGGCCGCCGGGATCTCGAGCGGGGAAGCACCGCCCACCGCCTGGGCCACCGCCTCGGCCTTGCCCTCGCCGCCGACCACCAGAACCACATGCCGCGCGCGGGCGACCGCGGGCAGGGTCAGGGTGACGCGCACCGGCGGCGGCTTCGGCGAATCGGTCACGGCGAGAACGAGTTCGTGCTCCTCCGCCACGGCCGCGGAATGCGGGAACAGCGAGTTCACATGAGCGTCGCCACCCATGCCGAGCAGATGGAGGTCGAATGCGCCGTGCTCGGCCAGATGCGCGTGCACCGTCGCCGAATACTCGGCGGCGGCCTCGACCGGATCCGGATACTCCCCGTCGGAGGTCGCGACCGGATGCACCCGCGCCGGGTCGACCGGCACGTGATCGAGCAACGCCTCGCGTGCCTGCAATTCGTTGCGTTCGGCATCGCCCGCGGGGACGAACCGTTCGTCGCCCCAGAACACATCCAGGCGACCGAAGTCGATCGCGCCGGGTGCGTGCCGCACCTGCTCCAGCAGGGCGATCCCGGTGCCACCGCCGGTGAGAACCACCGACGCCGAGCCATGCTCGGCCTGAGCCCTGGTCACCACCTGCACGAACCGCACGGCTGCCGCCTTCACCAGTTCGTCGTGATCGGCAAAAACCGCGATTTCCGGCTTACTCATAGATCACCTTCCCGATTCCGGCCAGTGCCTCGGCGTAGACCTCGTCGGCATCGAGCCGCCGCAGTTCCTCCGCCAGGCAGTCCTTGGTCTCACGACGGGCGAGCGCGAACCGCTGATCGGGCTCGCCGGTGCGCGTCAGGGTCGCGGTGCGGCCCGTCTGCGGACGTTCGATGCCGACCGACACCGACGCGCGGTGCAGGACGACCTTCAACTCTCCGGTCCGGCGGCGGATCGGGCACGCCAATTTGGCCGCCAGCCATCCCGCCAGAATGTCGAGCGCGGGTTCTTCGGCCAAGCCCGACACGGTGACCGATTCGATCGGGTCGTACGGCGGCACGTCGAGTGCCGAGGCCAGCAGCGCCCGCCAGAACGTGATCCGGCTCCACGCCAGATCGGTGTCGCCCGGTGCGTAGGAATCCAGCCGCCGGGTGATCGCCGCACGCGGGTCGGGGGCATAGGTCGAATCGGTGATCCGGCGAATCGCCAAGCGTCCCACCGAATCCCGCGACGGAAACTCCGGCGCGCCGCGCGGCCACCACGCCACCACCGGAGTGTCCGGCAGCAGGAACGGGATGACCACGCTGCTCTCGTTGTTGACCAGCTCGCCCTGCAGTCGCAGCACTATCACCTCGGCCGCCCCGGCGTCGCCGCCGACCCGGATCTGGGCGTCGAGTTTGGTCTCGGAGAACCGGTCGCCGCGCGCGAGCACGATCACGCGACAGGGGTGTTCGCGGCTGGCGTCGTTGGCCGCGTCGATGGCGTCCTCGGCCTCCGAGGAATCCAGCGTGCACACCACCAGCGTGAGCACCCGGCCCATGGCGATCACACCGTTGGACTCGCGCAGGCTGACCAATCGTTTGGTCACATCGCGGGTGCTGGTGTCGGGCATGTCCACGATCATGGCCGCCGCCATTCGCGCCCGGTGCGGGCGAGCATCTCGTCGGCGGAGGCCGGACCCCAGGTGCCGGACTCGTATAACTCGGGCTTACCGCCCTCGGCCCAATGATCGAGTACGGGATCGAGGATGCGCCACGCCAATTCGACCTCCTCGTTGACCGGGAACAGCGACGGCTCGCCCAGCAGCACATCCAGGATGAGCCGTTCGTAGGCCTCGGGCGAGGATTCGGTGAACGATTCGCCGTAGCTGAAATCCATGTTGACGTCGCGGACTTCCATACTGGATCCGGGCACCTTCGACCCGAACCGCATGGTGATGCCCTCGTCCGGCTGCACCCGGATGACGAGCGCGTTCTGGCCCAGCTCCTCGGTCATGGTCTGATCGAAGGGCAGATGAGGGGCCCGCTTGAACATGACCGCGATCTCGGTGACCCTGCGCCCCAGGCGTTTTCCGGTGCGCAGATAGAACGGCACGCCCGCCCAGCGGCGCGTGTCGACGTTCAGCGTGATCGCGGCGTAGGTCTCGGTGCGCGAATGCGGATCGAAACCCTCCTCCTCGGCCAGGCCCACCACGCGCTCGCTGCCCTGCCAGCCGGCCGCGTACTGGCCGCGGGCGGTGGTCTCCTCCAGCGGTTCGACCAGCTTCGTCGCCGAAAGCACCTTGATCTTCTCGATCTGCAGCTGTCGCGGCTGGAAGCTGACCGGATCCTCCATCGCCGTCAGCGCCAGCAGCTGCAGCAGATGGTTCTGGATGACGTCGCGGGCGGCGCCGATGCCGTCGTAATAGCCTGCGCGCCCGCCCAATCCGATGTCCTCGGCCATCGTGATCTGCACGTGGTCGACGAAGTTGGCGTTCCAGATCGGCTCGAACAGTTCGTTCGCGAACCGCAGCGCCAGCAGGTTCTGCACCGTCTCCTTGCCGAGGTAGTGGTCGATACGGAAGACCGTCTCCTCGGGGAACACCCGGTTGACCAGGGCGTTGAGCTCCTGGGCGCTCTGCAGGTCGTGACCGAAGGGCTTCTCGATCACCACCCGCCGCCACGGCTGCGGTTTGCCCGGCCCCGGATCCGGCGGCTTCGCCAGCCCGGTGCGCGAAAGCTGTTCCAGCACAATCGGAAAGGCGTTCGGCGGAATCGACAGATAAAAAGCGTGGTTGCCGCCGGTGCCACGTTCGGCGTCCAGCTTCTTGAGCGTCTGCGCGAGCGTGCCGAAGGCGGCGTCGTCGTCGAAGGTGCCCTGCACGAAGCGGATACCTTCCGACAGCTGTTCCCACACCTCCTGCCGGAACGGGGTGCGCGCATGCTCCTTGACCGCCTGGAGGACGACCTGAGCGAAATCCTCGTCGGCGTAATCGCGCCGGGCGAACCCGACCAGCGCGAAACCCGGGGGCAGCAGCCCCCGGTTCGCGAGGTCGTAGATGGCCGGCATCAGTTTCTTGCGTGACAGGTCACCTGTCACCCCGAAGATCACCATGCTGCACGGGCCGGCGATCCGGGGAAGCCGTTTGTCGCGCTCCTCGCGCAGCGGATTCCCCGGGGCGGCCGTCTTCTTCTGGCCGGCCATCGCGGTCAGTTGCTTCCGGTGCTCTTCAACTCGGCGGTGGTCGCCGTGAGCAGCTCGTCCCACGACTTCTCGAACTTCTCGACACCTTCGCGCTCGAGGACGGCGAACACGTCGTCGAGATCGACTCCGACGCCGGTGAGCGCGTCGAATACGCCCTGCGCGTCGGCCGCCGTGCCCGACACCGTATCCCCGCGCAGTTCGCCGTGGTCGGCGAACGCCTCGAGGGTCTTCTCGGGCAGCGTGTTGACCGTATTCGGCGCCACCAGCTCGGTGATGTACATGGTGTCGGGGTAGTCCGGGTTCTTCACGCCCGTCGACGCCCACAGCGGCCGCTGCCGGTTACCGCCGGACGAGGCCAGATGCGAGTAGGTCGAGGTGTGGTTACCCCCGTCGAACACGTCCTGGTAGGCGGCATAGGCCAAGCGCGCGTTGGCGATTCCGGCCTTGCCGCGCAAGGCCAGCGCCTCGTCCGAACCGATCTGCTCGAGCCGCTTGTCGATCTCGGTGTCCACGCGGGAGACGAAGAACGACGCGACCGAATGGATGCGGGCCAGGTCGTGTCCGGCGATGCGCGCCTTGCGCAGGCCGTCCAGATAGGCGCCCATCACGCTGAGGTAGCGCTGCACCGAGAAGATCAGCGTGACGTTGACGCTGATCCCTTCGGCGATCACGCGCGTGATCGCGGGCAGGCCCTCCTCGGTGGCCGGAATCTTGATGAACAGATTCGGCCGATCGACGATCTTCCACAGCTCGACCGCCTGCGCGACGGTCTTGTCGGTGTCGAAGGCCAGCCGCGGGTCGACCTCGATCGAGATCCGGCCGTCCACGCCGCCGGTCGCGTCGAAGACCTCGGTCAGCACGTCGCAGGCCGAGCGGACGTCGTCGGTGGTGATCGTGCGGATGGCGGCGTCGGCATCGGCGCCCTGGGCGGCCAGCTCCTTGACCTGGTCGTCGTAGGCGTGGCCCTCGCTCAGCGCGGCCTGGAAGATGGTCGGGTTGGTGGTCACGCCGACGATGCTGCGGGTGGCGACGAGGTCGGCGAGATTGCCCGAGCGGATCCGGTTGCGTGACAGATCGTCGAGCCACACCGACACGCCTGCGCGAGACAGTGCGGCGAGATTCTCGTTCTGTGCCATTGGTTATCCCTTCACCTTGTCGAGTGAGCGCTTCGCGGCATCGACGACGGCTTCGGCGGTGATGCCGAATTCGCGGAACAGGGTCTTGAAGTCGGCCGAGGCACCGAAGTGCTCGATCGAGACGTTCTCACCGTCGCTGCCGGTGAAGCGGTGCCACGGCATCGCGATACCGGCCTCGACCGTGACGCGGGCGGTGATCTGCGGCGGCAGCACCTCGTCGCGGTAGGACTGTTCCTGCGCGTCGAACCATTCCACGCACGGCATGGACACCACGCGGGTGCCGATGCCCTGCTCCTCCAGCGTAGTGCGCGCGGCGACGGCGAGCTGAAGTTCGGAACCGGTGGCGATCAGGATCACCTGCGGTGTGCCGGTGGAGGATTCGGCCAGGATGTAGCCGCCGCGGGAGACGCCCTCGTAGCTGGTGCCCTCCAGGGTGGGCACGTCCTGGCGGGTCAGCGCCAGCGCCGACGGGCCGTCGGTGTGCGGGTGGTCGGCCGGCACGAAATGCGAATGCTGCTCGGCGCTTTCGAGCTCCAGGATGGTGCGCCACGCGTACACGGTCTCGTTGGCGTCGCCGGGGCGGACCACGTTCAGGCCCGGGATGGCGCGCAGCGCGGCGAGGTGCTCGATCGGCTGGTGGGTCGGGCCGTCCTCACCCAGGCCGATGGAGTCGTGGGTCCAGACGTAGATGGCCGGCACGCGCATGAGCGCGGCCAGCCGGACCGCCGGGCGCATGTAGTCGGAGAACACCAGGAAGGTGCCGCCGTAGGGCCGGGTCGGGCCGTGCAGGGCGATGCCGTTGAGAATCGAACCCATCGCGTGCTCGCGCACACCGAAGTGCAGGGTGCGGCCGTAGGGCTCGGCCTTCCACATACCCGTGGAGATCGACGCCGGGCCGAAACTCGGCACGCCGGGCATGGTGGTGTTGTTCGATTCGGCCAGGTCGGCCGAACCGCCCCACAGCTCCGGGAGCACCGGGGCCAGCGCGGCCAGGACCTTGCCCGAGGCCTTGCGGGTGGCCATGCCCTTGGCGTCGGGCTCGAACGAGGGCAGCCCCTCGGTCCAGCCCTTCGGCAGCCGGCGCTCGCGCAGCCGGTCGAACAGCTCCTTGTTCTCCGGGTTGGCCTGCGTCCACGCGTCGAACTGCTCCTGCCAGGCGGCGCGGGCCGACTTGGCGCGTTCGGCGGCGTTGCCGCGGGTGTGGGCGATGACCTCGTCGTCGACGACGAAGCTCTGGCCCGGATCGAAGCCCAGGATCTCCTTGGTGGCGGCCACTTCGTCGGCGCCCAGCGCGGCGCCGTGCGCGGCGCCGGTGTTCATCTTGTTCGGCGCGGGATAGCCGATGATCGTGCGCAACAGGATGAACGACGGCTTGTCGGTGACTGCCTTGGCGGCCTCGATCGCCTCCAGGATGCCGGTGACGTTCTCACCGCCCTCGACGACCTGCACGTGCCAGCCGTAGGCGCGGTAGCGCTCGGCGGTGTCCTCGGTCAGCGCGATGGAAGTGTCGTCCTCGATGGAGATCCGGTTGTCGTCGTAGAAGACGATCAGATTGCCCAGCTGCTGCGTGCCGGCCAGCGAGGAGGCCTCCGAGGTGACGCCCTCTTCGATATCGCCGTCGGAGGCGATGACGTAGACGAAGTGGTCGAACGGGCTGGCGCCGGTCGCGGCGGACGGGTCGTAGAGACCGCGCTCGCGCCGGGCGGCCATCGCCATGCCGACCGCCGAGGCCAGGCCCTGGCCGAGCGGGCCGGTGGTGATCTCCACGCCCTTGGTGTGGCGGAACTCCGGGTGCCCCGGGGTCAGCGAACCCCACTTGCGCAGGTGCTTCAGGTCGTCGAGTTCCAGGCCCAGTCCCGACAGGTACAGCTGGATGTACTGGGTCAGGCTGGAATGTCCGCACGAGAGGATGAACCGGTCGCGGCCGGTCCAATCCGGATCGCTCGGGTCGTAGCGCAGGACCCGCTGGTAGAGGGTGTAGGCCAGCGGCGCCAAGCTCATCGCGGTGCCGGGGTGACCGTTGCCGGCGGCCTGCACCGCGTCGGCGGCCAGGACACGGACGGTGTCGATGGCTCTGGTGTCCAGTTCGGTCCAGTCGGCCGGATGTGCGGGCTGGGTGAGGGCGCGGATGTCGTCTGTGACTGACACGACCGAGGTTCTCCTGACCTTCTCGTGTGTGTACAACGGCGGCTTGCGGGCTGTACCCACCACCCTAGAGGTCGCCTGATCGCCTTGAGTGGGGAACCCTTCGCCCGCACCCCGTGCAGGTGCGCGGGGTTACGGTGAATGATGACAGTCGCCGCCGTGACCGGTCGCGGCGATTCCGCACAGCGGCCGACGGCGGATATGTGACGTGGCGCTCGCGTCCGGTCCTGCCGGGGCCGATCGCCTGCGGCACGGGCGGTTTGGCGGCGGGTGGGTGCTGGAGCACAACACGCGGGGGTCTACCATCGTCTGTAGTAGAGGCTGCGCCGCCCGCGCCGCGCTCTGCGGTGACAGCGGAAACGGCTGCGCGCGGGAGGCCCGCCACGCGGCCGAAACCGTTGCTTCCCTACCGGATCGATGCACCACCTGCGAGGAGAGACAGTGCGGATTGGGCAACAGCCGGGTGATGCGCATGGCTCCTCCGCGACGGCGCTCGCCGACCGTGTCCAGGGCAGCGGCCCGCTGTCGAAGCTGACCCGCCGGGTACTCGCCTACATCGCGCTGACGAAACCGCGGGTCATCGAGCTGCTGCTGGTGGCCACCATCCCGACGATGCTGCTGGCCGACCGTGGCCATGTCGACATCCGGTTGATCGTGGCCACCCTGTTCGGCGGCTGGATGGGTGCGGCCAGTGCCAACACCCTCAACTGTGTCGCCGACGCCGATATCGACAAGGTCATGAAGCGCACGTCGAAGCGTCCGCTGGCGCGCGAGGCGGTGCCGACCCGCAACGCGTTCGTCTTCGGTGTCGCTCTCGGTGCCGGCTCGTTCGCGTGGTTGTGGTGGCAGGCGAATCTGCTCTCGGGCCTGCTCGTGGTCGCGACGATCCTGTTCTACGTCTTCGTCTACACCCTCGGCCTCAAGCGCCGGACCTCGCAGAACGTGGTGTGGGGCGGCGCGGCGGGCTGTATGCCCGCACTGGTCGGCTGGTCGGCGGTCACCGGAACCATCGGCTGGCCCGCGGTCGCACTGTTCGCGGTCATCTTCTTCTGGACGCCGCCGCACACCTGGGCGCTGGCCATGCGCTACAAGGACGACTACCGCGCGGCCGGCGTGCCGATGCTGCCGGTGGTGGCGACCGAACGCGCCGTGACCAAGCAGATCGTCATCTACACCTGGCTGACCGTGCTCGCCACCCTGGCGCTGATTCCGGCGACGGGTGTCGTGTACGCGGCGGTCGCCATCGTGGCCGGCGCCTGGTTCCTGCTGATGGCACATCAGCTGTACTCCGGCGTGCGCCGGGGGGCGTCGGTCAAGCCGCTGCGGCTGTTCCTGCAGTCCAACAACTACCTCGCCGTGGTGTTCTGCGGTCTGGCCGTGGACTCGGTCCTCGGCTGGCACACCATCGGCTCGACGCTGTTCGGCTGAGATCGCTTCGGGCCCGGCCCTGGGCCCGCAATCCGCCACATCGAATAGGCGCGCGCCTCACCGGTAATCCGATCCGGCCGGCGGTCCCGATGTGCCGCGTTCCTAGGGCACAACCGGAGAGTCGAGCCGTTGAGCCACCTACGCCCGTAGTGCCTGGCGGCCCGTCAGGTTCGCGGCTCAGGGGCAGCCGGGCTGGAACGGGTAGCACGCGTGCCCGGGCGTCGAGGGCGGCACGGTGTGTTCCGGTGCCGGGGTGTAATGCGAGGTGGTCGTCGTGGTGGTGCGACCGGAGGCTGGAGCGTGGCTGGGGCCGGACCCGGAACCGCCGCCCGCGGTGCACATGGCCGCCAAGGCCAGCACGACGACCAGAACGCCCAGCAGAACCAGTGGCACCAGGCTGCGGTTGCGGTTGCGCCGAGGCGGAGCCGCGGGCGGGCGCGGATCGAAGGGCACCGAATAGGGTTGCTGGTTCTGCCCGTAGGCCGGCGCGGGCCCTGCAGGACCCGAACCGGCCGCGGCCACGGGCTGGGGGACCGGACCGGGCGTGGGCTGCGGCGCCGGATTCGGGCGAGCCATCGATACCGGCGCACCACCCGGCGACATCGGCGCAGCCCCGGCGACCGGGACAGCGGCCGGACCCCGCCCGGGAATCGGCGCCCCCGTCGGCGGTGTGGGGCCGCGGGACGGGACGGGGTTCGGCGGCGGGGGAGTGCGGTCCAGCCGCGCGGGAAAGCCCTCCGCGGTGAGATCGGAATGGGTTGCGGCCGCGGCGAATCCGATCGCGGCCAGTGCCTGGCCGACCTGCGTCGCATCCCAGGTGTCGGGTGCGTCCGCGGTGATCCGGCTGAAGTAATTGCGCAACGCCGCGGGCCCGTCGCCGAGGACGACATCGATCCCGTCCGGGAGATCACCCTTGTCCAATGCGACCCGGCTGCTCAACTGCGGCATGACCAGCACCATGCCGGTCACCCCGACCCGCTCCCGGCCGGGGGCGCCGCGCAGCAGCTCGGCGATCTCACCGGTGCGGGCGCGGATCTCGGTCATCGGTTCGGTGCCGGCCTCGGTGCCGGCCAGCGGCGCGATGCGGTCGTCGATCGTCCAGGGCCGGTAACCGGAGACGGTGAGCGTGCCGCTCGCCCGTTCGGTGAAGTCCTTGATCACGACGACCACGCAGGTCTTCGGCGTCCAGACGATCGCATCGGCGGCACCGGCCGCGACCACCGCGATACCGGGTAACGCGTGCGCGCCGGTCCAGGTCTTCAGCCAGTTCGCCACCGTCCGTTCGGAATTGGACAGCCGCGACGGGTCGTCGTTGCGAACCTTCACCAACATCTGGATCAACCCCTGACCGATGCCTGTTCTGCCGGCCGCCCCGAGCGACCGCCCGACCACCGTACGACGGTACGGCGAAGCGGGCGAATCGGCTTGGGCGGCAGCACAGATCATCCACCATCGGCCTGCCCGGGTCGGCGGCGGGTCACCCCTGTCGATGCCAGGCGAGATATCCGTCCGGTCGCACCTGTACCTGCGTGCCCGCGGTGGCCGCGTACTCGGTGAAGGCGTGGCCGTCGACGGCGATCAGCTGACCGGGGCCGGGCCAGTCGCCGTGCGCGAGGATCGAATATGCCCGCACCCCGGCGGCTTCCGTGGCCGGGGCCGGCGCACCGAAGGTCAGACGGGTCGCATGCGGGCCTCGGTACAGGTCGAACAGGCGCAGCGTGCTGCCGTCGCCGCGCAGCAACGGGGCATCGGGCGCGCGGTCGCCTGCGCGAGTCCGGCAGTATCGCCAGGGCTGCGATAGCTGATGTCGAGCTGGTGGGTTTCGGTGCCGCGGTGCATCGCGTCCTCGTGTCCCTCCAGATGTTTGTCGAGCAGTGCGGTACTGATGCCGAGTACCCGCTGCGCGACGCCCCGGCGTTCGGGCTCGTAGGTTTCGAGCGGGCCGAGGTCGCCGTCGAGCGCGGCAGCCAGTTTCCAGCCCAGGTTGTAGGCGTCCTGGATACCGGTGTTCATCCCCTGCCCGCCGGTGGGCGGATGTACGTGCGCCGCATCGCCGGCCAGGAACACCCGCCCGGACCGGAACCGCTGTGCCAGCCGGATATTCGGCCGCCACACCGTGGACCACACCGGTTCACCTACAGTCAGATCGGTGCGGCCGCTCACCCTATCCAGTTGTTCCTGCAGCACGGCCCGGGTGGCCCGCGGGTGGTCGCCGAGCGGGGCCGCGAACTGGAACAATCGGCCACCGGGCAGTGGCGTGAGCGCGACCCCGGCGGTGGATGCGGCCGCGGTGGCGAACCAATAGCCGAATCCGTGGTCCAGCGCGTCGACCCGGACGTCGCCGAGCAGCATGCGGATCGATTCGTCGGTCGTTCCCTCGAACGGGATCCCCAGGGTGCGTCGCACGGTCCCGGCGCCGCCGTCGGCGCCGACCAGATAGTGCGCTGTGACGTTCTCGGTGCCGTCCGGTCCGGCCAGCACCGCCCGCACCTCATCGCCGTCCTGAGTGAAATCGACCAGCGCGGTGCCGAATTCGACCCGCACTCCGAATTCGGTGAGGCGTTCCCGCAGCACCCGCTCGATGTCGGATTGGCCCAGCGTCCACGGATTCGGGTACGGCACAGCGGCGCTCGGCTCCCGCGGTTCGCTCATCCGCCGCTCGGCCACCAGCTCGCCGTCGACGTGCACGCGCAGGAGCGGTGGGGGCGAACCGGCGGCCAGAACCGCGTCGAGGACACCGAGATCGTCGAATACCTCCAGCGTGCGCGGCTGGATGCCGTCGCCCCGAGAGCCGATGAACGGAGCAGCGGCCTTGTCGACGATGCGGACGTCGACGCCGCGCCGGGCGAGGTCGATGGCGAGGGTGAGCCCGGTCGGGCCGGCTCCGGCGATGAGAACTGTCGCGGTCATGGATGCCTCTAACTGAATCGAGTTTCACTGAATATGGATTCAGTATCGGATTGATAGTGTCCGGAGTCAAGGAGGTGGTGATGGCGACCGGACGCGAGCAGGCCGGCAGTCGCAAGCAGCGGTCCGCGGAGACCGAGCAGGCGCTCAAGGACGCCGCGCGTTGGCTCTTCGCCGAACGCGGCTATCTGAACACCAAGATCACCGACATCACCGCGGCGGCCGGACGGTCGGCGGGCTCGTTCTACAACCACTTCGAAGGGAAAGAACAGCTCCTCCAGGCGCTGCTGGAAGACTTTGCCGCCGAAGGGGATACGTCGGCCGAGGCGAGTGCGCACGATCCGGATTTCACCAAGCCGGCGGCCGTCGAATTCCATATCGAGCAGTACTGGCGCTTCGCCCGCCGCAATTGGCCGGTACTGCGGGCGGTGACGCAGGCGGCGCTGGTCGACGAGGAGTTCGCGCGGCTGGCCAACCGGTTCACGGCCGGTCAACTAGAAGAGGTCGTCGACCACGTCGACGGTTTCGGCGCGGCCGGCCTCCGCCTGCCGAGCACCCCGGACGTCAGCGTGGCGATGATGTTCCTGCTGATCCGGGCACTGCTGGAGGCGGTCGAGGAGGGTGTGCTCGCCGTCGACGACGAGCAGGCGGTGGCCGGGCTGACCCGATTCGTCTACCGGGGGCTCACCGGCCGTGACTACTGACCGCTCAGGGCACCAGCACGATCGACCCGGTGGTCTTGCGGGCCTGCAGATCTCGATGTGCCTGCGCGGCCTCGGCAAGGGGATATTCCGCGCCGATCCGCACCCGCAGTGTCCCGTCGGCGACGGCGTCGAGGACATCGCCTGCGCGCCAGGTCAATTCGGCGCGATCGCGGGTGTAGTGGGCCAGTGTCGGGCGCGTGACGAACAGCGAGCCGGCCGTATTGAGCCGCTGCAGATCGAACGGCGGCACCTGACCGCTGGCGGCGCCGAACAGCGCCAGCATGCCGCGGATGCGCAGGGCCGCCAGGCTCGACTCGAACGTCGCCGCGCCCACCCCGTCGTAGACCGCGGCCACCCCGACCCCGTCGGTGAGGTCGCGTACGCGCTGGGCGAGATCGTCGCCATAGCGCAGCACATGTGCGGCGCCGGCCTCGCGGGACAACTCTTCCTTCGCGTCGGTGGACACCGTGGTGATCACCCGGATATCGCGGGCGGCGGCCAGCTGGGTCAGCAGGAGCCCGACGCCGCCGGCGCCGGCGTGGACCAGGATCGTCTCGCCCGGCTGCGGCTTGTAGACCGATTCGATCAGGTAGTGCGCGGTCATGCCCTGCAGCAGCGCCGAGGCCGCCACCGCCGGTGGCACCCCGTCCGGCACGGCCACCGCCACCGCCGCGTTTACCGCGACCTTCTCCGCATAACTTCCGGGGGCGGCGGCCCACGCGACCCGATCGCCGACGGTGAATTCGGTCACCTCGGAACCGACTTCGGCGACCACACCCGTGCCCTCGGAACCCGGGATGTAGGGCACCTCCTCCGGATAGGTGCCGGTGCGGATATAGGTGTCGATGAAATTGACACCGGCCGCCTCGGTATCGACGAGCAGCTGATTCGGCCCGATGACCGGATCGTCGACCTCGGTCGCGACGAGAACTTCGGGACCGCCGTGTTCGCTGACCTGAATGGCGCGCATGGCTTTCAGTTCTACACCCCCTCGCGCCACGAACACCGGTAGGGCGGTCGGGCCGTCCCTACCGGACGGTAAACTCCACGCCATGAGCGAAACCGCCACCGCGGCCCCGGTCACGCCGTCGTCCGCCGTCATCGAGTCGGTCAAGAAGTTCGTCGCCGCCCACGGTGGTTCGGGTACGGCCGTACTGCAGCCGATCGGGCGCATCGGGGTCCGCATCACCCTCGTCGGCGCCGACGGTGTGCTCGGCGATCGCGTCGTCGCGGATCTGGCCACCGCCAAGGCGGTCGTCGAGGCCGTCGACGGCCTCGCCGAAACCGAGCACTGGGATCGCGACCTGAGTTCGGTCGCCACCCTGGCGAAGGGACACTGGGCGCGGATGGCCGGCTGGGTGGCCCACCAGGCCCGATTCCCGAAGGCGCGCAACGAGAACTGAGATGGCTCTGCGGCATCGGCTGATCGCCGCCGCGACGGCCGGTGCGGCCGCGGTCCTGACGATGATCGCCCCGGCGCGCGCCGAAGATCCCGCGGCCCTGCGGGTCTGCACCACCGGTGACTACCCGCCCTATTCGGTAACCGACGGCCACGGCGGCTACCGGGGCATCGACGTCGACCTGGTCCGCGACATGGCGCAGCTGCTGGGGCGCCCGCTGCGATTCGTGCCGACCACCTGGGCGTCGATGGGCAGCGATTTCTCGGCGCACGCCTGCGATCTCGCGGTCGGCGGAATATCCGACGCCGCGGCCCGGCGCGCCTACGCCGACTTCTCGCTGAGCTACGGCACCGACGGCAAGACCCCGATCGTGCGTGCGGCCGACGCCGGGAAGTACGCGACGATCGAGCAGATCGATCAGCCCCAGGTGCGGGTAATCGTCAACCGCGGCGGCACCAACGAACAGTTCGCCCGCGCCCATTTCCCGCATGCGCAGCTGACGGTATGGCCCGACAACGTCACCATTTTCGATCAGATCACCGCCGGTCGCGCGGACGTCTTCGTCACCGATTCGGTGGAGGGCCGCTATCGCGTGCGGCAGCATCCCGACCTGCGGGTCCTGCATCCGGAGACACCGTTCGACTCCTTCGGCAAGGTGTTCCTGCTGCCGAAGAACGATGTGCCGACCGCGCTGACGGTGAACGCCTGGCTGGCGAGTCAGCTGGCCACCGGGGGAGTCGATCGGCGTGTCGCGGAATGGATCGGGCCGCACGCCACTGCCTGAGCGACGCCCGACCATAATCGACGGGGTGACGGATAAAGCGGCGAGCCGGACCGCGGTGCTGGTCTGTCAGGGCCGGGCAGTGGCCGACGGGCGACTGGCGGTCGGGCGATTCTCGGATCCCATTGCGGCGCAACTACTTCACGACGACGAACGGGCGGCGGTGCGGCGCGCCCGAGCCGAGCATCCCCCCGGCGGCTGGCGGGAGCGGCTCGAATACGAGATGCTCACCGCCACGGCCGCCGTCCTCGCGACCCGCACCGTCGTCATCGACGAGGCGATCCGCGAGGCGTCCGCCGCGCAGCTGGTGCTTCTCGGCGCCGGACTCGACGGGCGGGCCTGGCGGACGGATCACCCCGCGGCCGACGTATTCGAGGTGGATCATCCTGCCTCGCAACGGGATAAGCGCGAACGGGTGGGCACACTGGTGCCGGTCGCGAAGTCGGTGACCTATGTGCCGGTGCAATTCGGCCGCGACGACCTGGGCGCGCGACTGACCGAGGCGGGCCATCGCGCGGCGGCGACGACCACGTGGGTGTGGGAGGGGGTCCTGCCGTATCTGACGCAGCCGCAGGTCGAATCGACGCTGGCCGTCGTCGCCGCCCGCAGCGCGCCCGGCAGCCGGCTGATCGCGACCTATCCCACCCCGAACCGCCTCGCCGGACTGGGCCGGGCCGGTATGCGCCTGTTCAGCAAGCTGTCCGGTGGCCGGGATCCACTCGCGGACGAACCGCACGTATCGGCGTGGTCGCCGGCGGACATGGCCGCGCTGACCACGCGTTACGGGCTCACCGTCACCGCCGATGTGGAGTTGATCGAGGCGGCGCACCGGCTCGGCGTACCGGCCCGCCAGTCCCGTGCCTACGGATTGGGGCGGGCGCTGATCGCCGACCGCGTCTGACCGCGATCAGCCACAGCAGCCGCCCCCGCAGCAACCGCCGCCGGTCGGCGCGGGCGGTGCGGCGGCCGACCCCGCGGCCTTACCGGTCAAGGCGACCGTGGTGAGCAGTTTGACCGTGTCGCTGTGGCCACCCGGGCAGAGAGCCGGGTCGCCGGATTCGCTCATCGGCCGGGTCAGTTCGAACGATTCCGTACATTCCCGGCAGCGGTACGCGTAGGTCGGCATGAGGAAATTATGTCGCGTCCGCGGCGGACCGGATCGCCAGGGTCCGGCCGGCTTCGCTCGAAATCCGGCCGTGATCGTCGGTGAGCGCACGGGCCTGGGTGGGCCGTGACCGCATCACCCGCCTCTCTCATTCCGGTATCCGAGCCGCCCGGCCGTGTTACTGTCCTGGACACATGTCCGGCATCGTGTCCGGGTGAAGGGAGTCCGCGGATGACGGCAATGGCGGAGGTCGTGGTGGACGCCGAGCGGATCACCCCACAGTGGTTGAGCCGGGCGCTGTCGACGCCGGTGCGCGCGGTCACCGCCACGCCGGTGGGCACCGGGCAGATGGGTTCGGTGTTCCGGCTCGAGATCGACGGCGAATCGGCACCCGCGCGGTTGATGGCGAAACTGCCCGCCGCCGACCCGGCCGCGCGTGCCATGGTCGCGGGCGCCTATCGGCAGGAGATCCGCTTCTACCGCGAGATCGCACCCACCGTCTCGGTGCGGGTGCCCACCTGCCATTTCGCCGAATTCGCCGGTGACGGAGCGGAATTCACCCTGCTGCTCGACGATCTCGCGCCGGCGCGCCAGGGCGATCAGATCGCGGGATGCACGGTGGCGCAGGCGAATGCGGCGGTCCGGAATCTGGCGGGACTGCACGGTCCCCGCTGGTGCGATCCCGGCTTGTCCGCGATCGAAGGGCTGAACTTCAACGGTGCGGCCGAGGCGCAGGCCTTGTCGGAGTTGTACGGTCCGGCGACCGAGATCTTCCTCGAGCGCCTGGGAGCGCGGCTGTCCCCGGCCGACCGCGACACCTTGCGCGCCTGTGTTCCCGGCATCGCCGACTGGCTGCTGGCGGCGCCCGATCGTTTCGCGCCGGTCCACGGCGATTACCGCTTGGACAATCTGATGTTCTCCGAGGACAGTGGCGAGGTCGAGGTGTGGGCGCTGGACTGGCAGACGCTCGGTCTCGGATTGCCGGCGCGTGATCTGTCGTATTTCGTCGCCACCGGTCTCGAACCGGACCTCCGGCGGGCGCACGAGGACTCAATCATCGAAACCTATTGGCGCGCATTGTGTTCCTACGGCGTCGGCGATTACGCACTGGATCAGTGCCGGCGCGACTACGGTTTCGCCCTGGTGCAGGGGCCGCTGGTCGCGGTGTTCGGTGCTGCCTACGGCACGGTCACGCCGCGCGGTGACGAGATGTTCGCCGCGATGGTGCGTCGCAGTTGCGCCGCGATCCGCGATTGGGACGCACTCGACCGGACACCGGCGTAGCGCAGTCGCTCAGCGGAGCCAGGAGTCCGCGCGGCCCTGCTGTCAGCGGGCGTGACGACGGCAGCGCGCCGCCTGGTTCAGGCGGCGCGGGCGGCTGCTTCGGGGGCAGGCGCGGTGACCTGTTCGCGGGTGCGCATCGAGGCCCACAACGCGGCCGTCGCGACGATGCACGCGGTGGCGCCGCCGACGTGGACGACCACCAGCGCCGCGGGAACGTGGGTGAAGTACTGGACGATGCCGACGAGCGCCTGGGCGCAGACCGTGGCGATCACCACGATCAGACGCACCCGGATCGCGCGGTTCATCCCCACCGCGGCCAGTCCGAAGCCGAGGCCGACGAGCAGCGCCAGATAGGCCACGAGCAATTCGGCGTGGGCGTGCACCAGGGTGACGATCTCGATCTGCAGGCGCGCCACCGGCCGTTCGGTGCTCTTGTCCCCGGCGTGCGGTCCGGCGCCGGTGACCAGGGTGCCGGCGATGAGTGTGCCGGTCATCGCGACCGCGCTCAGTGCGGTCAGCCAGCGCAGGGGTGCCGGGACCTGCACGACGTCGACCCCGTCGTCGGGTTCGCCGACCTTGGCGAACAGCAGCGTCGCCAGCCACACCATCAGCATCGAGGCCAGCAGGTGGACCGACACCGTCCACCACAGCAATCCGCTGCGCACGGTGATTCCGCCGATCACGGCCTGCAGCACGGTGCCGCCGGGCATCAGCCAGGCATACACGACGACCTCGCGCCGCCGCCGGGCCCGTACCACGGCGAGCACGATCAGCGCCGCGCACAGCGTCACCGCGAAGGTGAGCATGCGATTGGAGAATTCGACCGCCTGGTGGAGCGCCGGAACTTCGGCGTGGGCGGTGGGTGTGAAACTGCCGGGGAAGCACTGCGGCCAGGTCGGGCAGCCCAGGCCGGAGGAGGTGACGCGCACGATCGCGCCGGTCACGGAGATGCCCGCCTGGGACAGGATCACCGCCAACGCGAAGATGCGCTGCACCCGCAGGGAGGGCAGCGGCAGAAAGTCGACCAGTCGCACAAACGCGCGTGACAGCACGAAACGATGGTAGACGCAGCCGGATCCGCGCCCACACCGGGGCTACTACGTTGTGTCGTTGCCGTCACATCCGGGTCGGGTCCGTGATTCAGTCGAAGCGGAACCAGCGTGTCGCGAGCCAGCCCGTCACCGCGCCCCACACCACGAGCACCGCGATGCCGTACCAGTCGACGCTGGTGTGCAACGCCTGGTCCAGTGCCTCGGCCAGCGCTCCGGAGGGGATCAGTCGGGCGATCAGCGTCACCGCGTGCGGGAGGTTGTCGGAGGCGAAGACCAGGCTCGCCACTCCGAGCATCACGAACCACAGGATGTTGGCGAGCGCGAGCACGATCTCGGCCTTGAGGGTGCCGCCCAGCAGCAGTCCCATCGCGACGAAGGCGGCGGTGCCCAGCGCGATCACGAACGCGCCCAGCAGCAGGCCGCCGATCGAGGGCCGCCAGCCCAGTGCGACACCGATCAGGCCGAGCAGAACCGATTGCAGGACCACCACGATCAGCACCGCCGCGCATTTGCCGCCGACGATGCCCCAGCGCGGTAATGCCGTGGCGCCCAAGCGTTTCAGCGCACCGTAGCGGCGGTCGAAGCCGACCGCGATGGCCTGGCCGGTGAACGCGGTGGACATGATGGCCACCATCATCACCGCGGGCACGATCCGGTCGACCTTGTGGTGTTCGCCGAGGCTCGAGCCCAGCGGCAGCAGGGTCAGCCCGATCAGCAGCGTGATCGGGATGAACATGGTGAGCAGGAGCTGTTCGCCGTTGCGCAGCAACAGGATCAGTTCCATGCGGGTCTGCGCGGTCAGCATCGCCAGGCGCGGGGCCGGCCGCGGCGCGGGGCTGAAGGTGCCGGGGGTGAAACGAGGGGCGGTCCGGGTCATCCGCGCAGCTCCCGTCCGGTCAGTTCGAGGAACACATCCTCCAGGCGGCGCTGGTCGATGCGAATGTCGGTGGGCAGCACGTCGATTCGCGCACACCAGGCGGTCACGGTGGCCAGCACCTGCGGGGTGATGTCGCCGCGCAGCAGATAGGAGCCGGGCGCGGTCTCGCTGGGCGCGAACCCTTCCGGCAGTGCGCTCTCCAGCAGCGACAGGTCGAGTTTCGGCGGCGCGCTGAAACGTAGTTGGCCTTCCGCGCCGGCGGAGGTCACCTCGGCCGGGGTGCCGGCGGCGACGATGCGGCCGTGATCGATGATCACCAGCCGGTCGGCCAGCTGTTCGGCCTCGTCCATCATGTGCGTGGTGAGCAGAATGCCGACGCCGTCGCGGCGCAGCGCATCGATCAGCTCCCACACCAGATGCCGGGCCTGCGCGTCCATTCCGGCCGTGGGCTCGTCGAGGAAGACCAGCTCGGGCCGCCCCACCAGCGCACACGCCAGCGCGAGGCGCTGCTGCTGACCACCGGAGAGCCGCCGATACGGGGTGCGGCGAGCCTCGTGCAGGCCGAGGGTGTCGAGCAGCCATTGCGGATCGAGCGGATCGGCGGCGTAGGAAGCGACCAGATCGAGCATCTCGCCGGCCCGCGAACCCGGATATGCCCCGCCGCCCTGCAGCATCACACCGATGCGCGGGCGGAGGCGATCCGAATCGGCGACCGGATCCAGCCCGAGCACTCGCACCGAACCGGCGTCGGGGGAGAGGAACCCCTCACACATTTCGACTGTGGTGGTCTTCCCGGCGCCGTTGGGCCCCAGCAGCGCCAGCACCTCCGCGCGTCCGACCTCGAAAGCGATCCCGTCCACGGCGGTGGTGTCGCCGTAGCGTTTCACAACACCGTCGATACAGACAGCGGGTTCCGAGGCTGCGCTCACGATGAGACACCGTATGCCGGGCCCGGCTGTGACGGAGCAGACACCCCTGTCCGGTTACGCCAGGGCAGCAGGTTCCGGGTCACCGCGATGAATCCGAGCGCGACGATGACCACGGCGACCGCCGCCTCGATGATCTGGAAGACCCCGAAATCCGCGCCGCGCGGCATCAGGATCACGCTCACGACCGCGGAGAACACCACGGCGGGGACCCGGAACGCGGGAGTGGTCGCCCACGCCGCGAGCGGCATGATCGCCCACAGCAGATACCACGGCTGTACGACCGGGAACAGCAGCACTATCGCCGCGAGCGACACACCCATCGCGCCGACCGGCTGCAACCGCCCGGTCCACGTGGCGATGAGCATGCGCACGGTGATCAGCGCCGCCACGACCGCGGCGATCGGGCGGGTAATGCTCAGCAGCGCGGTGGTGTGGTCGCCCAGTCCCAGCAGCACGCCGCCGAATCCGGTGACGATGCCGACCGCCGTGGGTAGCGACATCCAGCTGCGTACGGTGCTGGCGGCATTGAGGGTGTGTGTCCAGCCGAAACCGAGCCCGGAGGTGTAACTGACGAACAACGTGGTGACCACGGTGATTGCGCCGAGGACCGCCGCGGCCGCCAGCAGCGGCCGCCAGCCGCGCCCCCAGCGCCGGGCCAGGGCCATACCGACGAATCCGAGCGCGATGATCGAGGGGATCTTCACCGCCGACGACAGCGTGATCACCACGGCGCCGAAGGTCAGCAGGAGCCAGCCGCGCTGGTCGAACCCGCCCAGCCCGGGTGTGTGCTCGGTGGCCAGCGCGCGCAGGCAGAACTCCACCCCGGCCAGCATCAGGCCCAGCATCAAGGCTTCGTTGTGCACGCCGCCGACCAAATGGAACAGCACCAGCGGATTGGCCGCGCCCAGCCACAGCGCGCTGACCGGCGCGACTCCGCAGCGCCGCGACAGGCGCGGCAGCGCCCAGACGATCAGAGCCACCCCGGCCAATGCCAGCAACCGATGCGCCCACACGCCGACGATGATGTTGTCGCCGGTCACATGGGCGATCCCGCGGCCCATCCAGACGAACAGCGGTCCGTACGGGGCGGGAGTGTCGCGCCAGATGTTGGGCACGTTGTAGGTCAGCACGTTGTGCAGGCCCAGGCCGGTGGCCGGGCCGACGGCGTACGGGTCGAGGCCGCGGGCCGCGATCTCGCCCTGTGCCAGATACGAATAGACATCGTTGGAGAACAGCGGCGGCGCCACCGACAGCGGGATGATCCACAACAGCAGCGTGCGATCCAGCTGCGAGCGGCTCAGCCGATGGACGGGGGAGCCGCCGAAACCGCCGACCGCGAAGCGGCCGAGCAGCAGCCACGCCATCACCACGAAGACCGTGCCGATCATGCACAGCGCCAGCGACGAGGTCTGCCAGCGTGCGAAGACGCCGATCACCCGGACACCGGAGACCGGATTCTGCAGTACCGGCTGGGCGGCGACGCCCAGCGCGCTGATCGCCATCAGCACCGAGCCGGTGGCGCCGAGTAGCCGAATTCGCTTGAACTGCGCGGTTTCCCGGCTGTCCAGCCCCGGCGCGTCGGCTTCGACGGTGTGTAGCACCGCGATGGTGTGATCGGCGGGCGGGACGTCCAGGCCCAGGGCCCGGCGTCCGATCTCGATGCTCCTACGCCATGCGCCTTCCACAACCGCCACGGAGGTCAAGCGTAGCCGGGGTGGGAGCCGCGGCCATCGCAACGTCGCGGCGCGGGCCGTGACATATTGCACCGGCGGTCGATGCCCAGGTCGGAGCCGCATCCGGCTGCGATTCAGGGCACCCTTACTAGAATGCGGGAAATAATTCCGTCACACTGATGTTGTGAAAACCGTGGGTTTGCGGGAGAACGAGGTGAATACCGAGCGCCAGCAGGGCGCCCGGCCTTCCGCCGCGCCCGCGGCCGCCGCCGGTGAGGGGCATACTCGCGCGGCCGTCGTCCAGCTGCTGCTGGAGGAGGGGCCGATCACCGCGACGGCCATCGGGCAGCGGCTGGGTCTGAGCCCGGCCGGCGTGCGTCGTCATCTCGACGCGCTGATCGAATCCGGCGAGGCCCGGGCCATGCGCTCGGCACCGTGGCAACAGCAGGGCCGCGGTCGTCCCGCCAAGCAGTTCCAGCTGACCGCGGCCGGTCGCGGCCGGCTCGGCCACGCCTACGACGATCTGGCGGGAGCCGCGATGCGGCAGCTGCGCGAGGTCGGCGGCGAGAACGCGATCATGGATTTCGCTCGCCGTCGCGTCGGTGTGATCGTCGCCGGTATCGACCGCCTGGCTCAGCACACCCCGGCAGCCACCTCGGAGAAGGCGGAGGAGATCGCCGAGGCGTTCAGCGACGCCGGATTCGCCGCCACCACCCGCAAGGTCGGCTCCGGTGTGCAGATATGCCAGCATCACTGCCCGGTCTCGCATGTGGCCGAGGAGTTCCCGGAACTGTGCGCCGCCGAACTCGAGGCGTTTCGCGAGCTGCTCGGAACCCACGTGCAGCGGCTCGCGACCATCGCCAACGGTGACTGTGCCTGCACCACCCACGTACCCCTGTCCGTTCCCCCGACGAGCAATCCCCCGACGAGCAATGCTCAGCCCGCCACCCGCGCCGTTGCACAGCCCGCAACGGCAGCTCGAAACGACTCCGGAAGGAGTGCCGAATGACGTCGACCACCGCGGCGAGCCGTGAATCCGATGCGCCCCAGAACCAGCCCCTGACCCAAGAGGAGACCATCGCCTCGCTGGGTACCTACGGCTACGGCTGGGCGGATTCGGACATCGCCGGCGCCAGCGCCAAGCGCGGCCTGTCCGAGGACGTCGTGCGCGACATCTCGGCGAAGAAGAACGAGCCCGAGTGGATGCTCGCCGCCCGCCTCAAGGCGCTGCGCATCTTCGACCGCAAGCCGATGCCGAGCTGGGGCTCCAACCTCGATGGCATCGACTTCGACAACATCAAGTACTTCGTGCGCTCGACCGAGAAGCAGGCCGAGAGCTGGGAAGATCTGCCCGAGGACATCAAGAACACCTACGACAAGCTGGGCATCCCGGAGGCGGAAAAGCAGCGCCTGGTGGCGGGTGTGGCCGCGCAGTACGAGTCGGAGGTCGTCTACCACCAGATCCGCGAGGATCTCGAGGCCCAGGGCGTGATCTTCCTCGACACCGACACCGGTCTCAAGGAGCATCCGGAGATCTTCCAGAAGTACTTCGGTTCGGTCATTCCCGCCGGCGACAACAAGTTCTCCGCGCTCAACACCGCCGTGTGGTCGGGTGGTTCCTTCATCTATGTGCCGCCGGGCGTGCACGTGGACATCCCGCTGCAGGCATACTTCCGCATCAACACCGAGAACATGGGCCAGTTCGAGCGGACGCTGATCATCGTCGACGAGGGCGCCTATGTGCACTACGTCGAGGGTTGTACCGCGCCGATCTACAAGTCCGACTCGCTGCACTCCGCGGTCGTCGAGATCATCGTGAAGAAGGGCGGCCGTTGCCGCTACACGACCATCCAGAACTGGTCGAACAACGTCTACAACCTGGTCACCAAGCGGGCCAAGGCAGAGGCGGGCGCGACCATGGAGTGGATCGACGGCAACATCGGTTCCAAGGTCACCATGAAGTACCCCGCCGTCTGGATGACCGGTGAGTACGCCAAGGGCGAGGTGCTGTCGGTAGCGTTCGCGGGCGAGGGGCAGCACCAGGACACCGGCTCGAAGATGCTGCATCTGGCGCCGCACACCTCGTCGAACATCGTGTCCAAGTCGGTCGCGCGCGGCGGCGGCCGGGCGTCCTACCGTGGCCTGGTCCAGGTCAACAAGGGCGCGTACGGGTCGAAGTCGACGGTGAAATGCGATGCGCTGCTGGTGGATACGATCAGCCGCTCCGACACCTACCCCTACGTCGACATCCGCGAGGACGACGTGACGATGGGGCATGAGGCCACCGTCTCCAAGGTCTCCGATGATCAGCTGTTCTACCTGATGAGCCGCGGCATGACCGAGGACGAGGCGATGGCGATGGTGGTGCGCGGCTTCGTCGAGCCCATCGCCAAGGAACTGCCGATGGAATACGCGCTGGAACTGAACCGGCTCATCGAGCTGCAGATGGAAGGAGCGGTCGGCTGATGCCGGTCGAGAATGTGGCTGTCGCGGGCGAGGCCCGCATCCCGGCCGTCAACAAGGGTGAGCTGTTCGCCTCGTTCGACGTGGCCGCCTTCGAGGTGCCCACGGCGCACGACGAGGCCTGGCGCTTCACCCCGCTGCGCCGGCTGCGTGGCCTCCACGACGGCACCGCGGTGCGTGACGGCCGGGCGGGTATAGAGGTCGCTGCCGTCGACGGCTCCGCGGTCGACGGCGTGACCGTCGAGACCGTCGGTCGCGACGACACCCGCCTCGGCGAGGGCGGTGTACCCACCGATCGCATTGCCGCCCAGGCATATTCGGGCTTCGAGCAGGCGACCGTGGTCTCCGTCGGCGCCGAGACCGAGGTCACGCGGCCGGTCGTCGTCCGGGTCACCGGCCCGGGCGAGGGCAGCACCGCCTTCGGACATCTGCAGATCCGGCTCGGCAACTTCGCCACCGCGACTGTGGTCATCGACCAGCGAGGCAGCGGAACCTACGCGGAGAACGTGGAATTCGTCCTCGGCGACAGCGCCAAGCTGACGGTGGTCGCGGTCCAGGACTGGGCCGATGACGCCGTGCACGTCACCGCCCATCACGCGAGGTTGGGCCGCGACGCCGTCCTGCGGCACACCGACGTCACCCTCGGTGGCGATCTGGTCCGGTTTACCGCGACCGTGCGCTACGACGGCCCCGGCGGCGACGCCGAACTGCTCGGCCTGTACTTCGCCGACGACGGCCAGCACTTCGAACAGCGACTGCTGGTCGACCACGCCCAGCCACATTGCAAGTCCAACGTGCTGTACAAGGGTGCGTTGCAGGGCGATCCGAGCTCGGCCAAGCCCGACGCGCGCACCGTCTGGGTCGGCGACGTGCTGATCCGCGCGGAGGCCGAGGGCACCGACACCTACGAGGCCAACCGCAATCTGGTGCTCACCGACGGGGCGCGCGCCGATTCGGTGCCCAACCTCGAGATCGAGACCGGCGAGATCATCGGCGCCGGACACGCGTCGGCCACGGGGCGTTTCGACGACGAGCAACTGTTCTATCTGCGTGCTCGCGGAATTCCGGAGGATGCTGCCCGCCGTCTGGTGGTGCGTGGTTTCTTCCACGAGATCATCCAGAAGATCGCGGTCGTCGAGATCCGGGAGCGGCTGGAGTCGGCCATCGAGGCCGAACTCGCCGCCATCGGCGCCTAGCACCGACGCGTCCCGGCAGCCCGAAACCTCCACCAGCCCAGAAGGAATGCAATGACCACCCTCGAAATCAAGGACCTGCACGCCGAAGTCGCCAATCCCGACGAGAACGGCGAGCCCATCAAGATCCTCAAGGGCGTGAACCTCACCGTGAAGTCGGGCGAGACCCACGCCATCATGGGCCCGAACGGCTCCGGCAAGTCCACCCTGTCCTACGCCATCGCGGGGCACCCGAAGTACATCGTGACCCAGGGTTCGATCACCCTCGACGGCGAGGACGTGCTGGCCATGTCCGTCGACGAGCGCGCCCGCGCAGGCCTGTTCCTGGCCATGCAGTACCCGGTCGAGGTGCCGGGTGTGTCCATGTCGAACTTCCTGCGCACCGCCGCGACCGCCGTGCGCGGCGAGGCCCCGAAGCTGCGCCACTGGGTCAAGGAAGTCAAGGAGTCGATGGGCGAGCTGGAGATCGACGCCGCCTTCGCCGACCGCAGCGTCAACGAGGGCTTTTCCGGCGGTGAGAAGAAGCGCCACGAAATCCTGCAGCTGGGCCTGCTCAAGCCGAAGATCGCCATCCTCGACGAGACCGACTCCGGTCTGGACGTCGACGCGCTGCGCATCGTCTCCGAGGGCGTCAACCGCTACAAGGAGCGCGAGAACGGCGGCGTCCTGCTGATCACCCACTACACTCGGATCCTGCGCTACATCCAGCCGCAGTTCGTGCACGTGTTCGTGGGCGGCCGCATCGTGGCCGAGGGCGGCTCCGAGCTGGCCGACGAACTCGACGCCAACGGCTACGTCCGCTTCACACAGACCGCGACCGCGGGAGCCTGATATGACCGCTGTGACACGCACACTCGACGTCGCCAGGATCAGGGCCGATTTCCCGATCCTGAACCGGACGGTGCGTGACGGAAAACCGTTGGTGTACCTGGATTCCGGGGCCACCTCGCAGCGACCGCTGGCCGTCCTGGACGCCGAACGCGAATTCCTCACCCACACCAACGCCGCCGTGCACCGCGGCGCGCATCAGCTCGCGGAGGAGGCGACCGACGCCTACGAGGGCGCCCGGGCCGATATCGCGCGCTTCGTGGGCGTGGAGGCGAACGAGATCGTCTTCACCAAGAACGCCACCGAATCGCTGAACCTGGTGACGTATTCGTTCTCCGACGACCGCTTCCCGTACCACGTGGGACCGGGCGACGAGATCGTGATCACCGAACTGGAGCATCACGCGAATCTCGTTCCGTGGCAGGAACTCGCGCGTCGCACCGGCGCGACCCTGAAGTGGTACGGCATCACCGACGACGGGCGCATCGATCTGGATTCGCTGGAATTGTCGCCCGCGACCAAGGTCGTCGCGTTCACCCATCAGTCGAATGTGACCGGTGCGGTCGCCGACGTGCACGAGATGGTGCGCCGCGCCAAGGCGGTCGGCGCCCTGGTGGTGCTCGACGCCTGCCAGTCGGTCCCGCACATGCCGGTGAACTTCCGTGAACTCGGCATCGATTTCGCCGCGTTCTCCGGGCACAAGATGCTGGGTCCGTCCGGTGTCGGCGTGCTCTACGGCCGCTACGCCTTGCTCGAGGAGACCCCGCCGTTCATCACCGGCGGGTCGATGATCGAGACGGTCACCATGGAGGCCACCACCTACGCGGCGCCGCCGCAGCGGTTCGAGGCCGGCGTGCCGATGACCTCGCAGGTGGTCGGATTGGGCGCGGCCGTGCGGTATCTCGAGGCGATCGGGATGGACGCCGTTGCCGCGCACGAACATACGCTGGTCGGCGCCGCCCTGGAGGGACTCGGCGCGATCGACGGCGTGCACATCGTGGGGCCGACGGAGAACGTGGATCGCGGTGGCGCGGTGTCGTTCGTGGTCGACGGAATCCACCCGCACGACGTGGGCCAGATCCTGGACGACGAGGGCGTGGCCATCCGCGTCGGGCACCATTGCGCCTGGCCGCTGATGCGCCGGCTCGGCGTACCCGCCACCGCCCGGGCCTCCTTCGCTGTCTACAACACCCTCGACGAGGTGGAGGCGCTGGTGGCCGCGGTCCGTAAGGCACAGAAATTCTTCGGTGTGGCCGACCGTTGAATCCGGTGAGCGCGAGCGACCAGTGAACGGGGCGTGAGATTTCGCAATGCGTATGGAACAGATGTACCAGGAAGTGATCCTGGACCACTACAAGCATCCGCACCACCGCGGGCTGCGGGAGCCGTTCGGTGCCGAGGTGCATCACGTCAACCCGACCTGCGGTGACGAGGTGACCCTGCGGGTGCACATCGACGACAACGGTGACGTCGCCGATGTGTCCTACGACGGGCAGGGCTGCTCGATCAGCCAGGCCGCCACCTCGATCCTCACCGATCAGGTCATCGGCCAGCCCGTGCAGCAGGCGCTGAAGGTGGTCGACTCCTACAGCGAGATGATCTCGAGCCGCGGCACGGTCGAGGGCGACGAGGACATGATCGGCGACGGCATCGCGCTGGCCGGTGTGGCGAAATATCCGGCCCGGGTGAAATGTGCCCTGCTGGGCTGGATGGCGTTCAAGGACGCCGTGGTGCGGATAACCTCGGCCGAAGAGACCAAGCGGACCATGAGCAACGGGTCCGCCGGAAATGGGGAACGTCATGACTGAGACGCCGGCAACCGAACAGACTAACACCGAGGCCGAACTCTCCCAGGAGCAGATCGCGCTGCTCGAGGATATGGAAGAGGCGATGCGTGACGTCGTCGACCCCGAACTCGGCATCAACGTGGTCGATCTGGGACTGGTCTACGGGATGCGGGTCGAGGAGGACGTGGCCGTCCTCGACATGACCCTCACCTCCGCGGCCTGCCCGCTCACCGATGTCATCGAGGACCAGTCGCGAAATGCGCTGGTACGCAGCGGTTTGGTGGAGGATCTGAAGATCAACTGGGTCTGGATGCCGCCGTGGGGTCCGGACAAGATCACCGACGACGGCCGCGAGCAGCTGCGCGCACTGGGCTTCACGGTTTGATTCTCGCCACCGGGTAGGGGGCGAAGTGGACATCCGGGTCGGCCGTGGAGCAGGATCGCCTGCGTCCAGTACGCAGACTCGAACGGGGTGGATTCACGGATGTCCCATATGTTTACGCGCGTCCGCTCGGCGGCGGCCGTCGCGGTAATGGCCGGTGCGGGTTTGGCGGTGGCCGGTGCCGCCGGTCCGGCTCAGGCCGACGGTGACCTGCACGGTGCGATCGCCTACTCCGACAGCAGCGGAGTGGTCGCCGCGGCCACCAACTTCGCCGACGCGCCCAGCGCGGATGCCGCGGCCCGGGCGCACTGCGGCCGCGGTGATTGCCGCGTCATCTTGGATTTCAGCAACGGCTGCGGTGCTGTCGCCCAGGGAGCGGACGGCCGGATCGCGGTCGGCTGGGGTCCGACCCAGGTCGAGGCGGAGAAGCAGGCGAGGGATTTCCTGGGGCCGAGTGCCCCGCCGTTCCCCGACCTGGGGAGCGCGATCCCGCGCCCGGCGAACATCGCCTTGAGCAGTTGCACCGCGAACGCGCACTGAACGTTTCACACCCGCGGCGGCCGACCTGGTTCCAGGTCGGCCGCCGTTGTTTTCCCCAGAAGGCCTGCTGCGCGATATCGTGAGGGCCGAATTGCCGGACCGGCCGAAACGGTAGGAGCAGCAGTGGATTTCGACATACCCTCCGAGCTCAGCGACTATCTGGCCGAACTGGATGCCTTCATCGACCGTGAGATCGTGCCGCTCGAACGCGAGAACGACAACATCCGCTTCTTCGACCACCGCCGAGAGGACGCGCGCACCGACTGGGATCGCGGCGGGCTGCCCAGCGCCGAGTGGGAGGAGTTGCTCGCCGAGACCCGCCGCCGAGCCGATGCCGCCGGGCACTACCGCTACGCCTTCCCACCCGAATTCGGCGGCCGCGGCGGCGACAACCTCGATATGGCCGTCATCCGCGAACACCTCGCCCGCCGGGGACTCGGCCTGCACTGCGATCTGCAGAACGAACATGCCGTGGTCGCCAACAATGTGGGCCTGCTGCTGATGCTGGAATACGGTTCGCCGCAACAGCAAGCGGAGTGGGTGGAGGGCCTGGCGGCGGGCACGAAATTCTTCGCCTTCGGCATCACCGAACCCGAACACGGTTCCGACGCCACCCATATGGACACCCGCGCGGTGCGCGACGGCGACGGCTGGGTGATCAACGGCGAAAAGACCTGGAATACCGGCATTCACACCGCCGACGCCGATCTGATCTTCGCGCGCACCGCCGGCGAGGCGGGTGACGGCACCGGTATCACCGCATTCCTGGTGCCACCCGATACCCGCGGATTCACGGTCGAGGAATATCTGTGGACCTTCAACATGCCCACCGATCACGGCCGGGTCACCCTGCGCGATGTGCGCGTCGGGGCCGACGCCGTGTTCGGACCCGAGGGGCGCGGGCTGGCGGTGGTCCAGCACTTCTTCAACGAGAACCGGATTCGCCAGGCGGCGTCGAGTCTCGGAGCGGCGCAATACTGCATCGACCGGGCGGTGGCGTATGCCAAGGAGCGCAAGCCCTTCGGTAAAGCGCTCGCCGAGAATCAGGCGATCCAGTTCCCGCTGGTCGAATTGCACACCCAGTGCGAAATGTTGCGCACGCTGATCCACAAGACCGCCTGGACAATGGATCGGCACGGCACCTTCGCCGCGTCCGAACAGGTGTCGATGTGCAATTACTGGGCCAACCGATTGTGTTGTGAGGCAGCCGATCGCGCCATGCAGGTGTTCGGCGGCCTCGGCTATTCCCGCCACCAGCCGTTCGAACACATCTACCGCCACCACCGCCGCTATCGAATCACCGAGGGGGCGGAGGAGATTCAGATGCGGCGAGTAGCGGGCTACCTGTTCGGATTCATGTCCTCCCGGGCGCCCAAGGGCGTGTGAGCAGCGCGAAACGGCCCCGCGTCCGGTGAGGGAACCGCGGGGCCGTGACAGCGCTGGGTAGCGATTTACTTCTGAGCCTGCACCACGATGGTGCCGACGATCTTGTCGGCGAAGGTCTGGTTCTTCTCGTCCCACAGCGGCCACAGGTAGCCGAGGCCGCACAGGGCGTTGTCGAGAATATGGCAGAGCTTGCGCACGAAGGCCATGCCGAAACCGAGCACCTGACCGTCGGCTTCCTTGATCACGCGGATGCCGACGACCTTCTTACCGGGCGTCTGACCGGTCGTGCCTTCCTGATGGATGAGCCACAGTCCGAGGCCCACACCCACGGCGATGGCCAGCAGCAACAGGATGATGCCGACCGCGGTCAGACCGCCCCCCGTGCACGTGCTGGAGTAGGAATACGACGAGCTGTACGGGTCGTCGTCGAACGAGCAGTCCACGTCCTTGGTGCCGAGCCCGAACGCGAGCCCGTACAGGATGGCCAGCGGGACGCCGACGATCAGCGCGTCGATGAGGTAGCCGCCGACGCGCGCGAACCAGCTGGCGTACGGTGCGGGCGGGCCGAATCCCGGCTGCTGATAGCCGTATCCGGGTCCGGCCGGGGGGTAACCGGGCGCACCGTAATTCGGTTGCGCCGCACCGTATCCCGGAGGCGGGGTCCCGTAACCCGGAGGGGGAGCGGCATATCCGGGCGGCGGCGCGCCATAACCCGGCGGGGGTGCGCCATAGCCCGGCTGCGGGCCGGCGGGCGGATACCCGTAGCCCGGTTGCCCCGGCTGGCCGTACGGGCCGTTCGGGTCCGACGGGTTGGTCATATGTGGTTCCTCCGGAAGCTGGTGGTACGGGGACGATCCGGGCCCCGACCGGGTCGAACTGTGATTGCACCGTACGGTAACCGCCAGGCCCCGCCAAAGTATGGCCGACCCGCGCGCAATGGGCGCGCCGAACAGTCGGATATCTCACGATTGCCTGATTCGGCGAATGCCCGGAATCGGCGCGGCCGGGGCGCTATGCCCCCTTGCGAGTCTGTTTCGTGGCCTTGGGCGCCGCCTTCTTCGCGGTCGACTTGCTGGCCGACTTGGTGCCGGTGGATTTCGACGCGGCCCGCTTCGTGGTCGCCTTCGCGGTCGACTTGGCCGCGGATTTCGAGGCGCGGCCCCGGCTCGACTTCCCGGATTCCCCACCGCGGCCGGTGGCTTCGAGGCTGCGCTGCAGCGCAGCCACCAGATCGACCACCTCGGCATCCATCTGCGCCGGTTCGGCCTCTTCGTGGCGGGTGACGCGGTCGGATCCGGATTCGATGGCCTCGTCGAGCAGCTTCTTCAACTCGATCTGATACTCGTCGGTGTACTGATCGGGATCGAAATCCTCCGACATGCTGTCGACCAGCGTCTGCGCCATCGCGACCTCCTGCGAGCGCGGCGCGGCGGCATCGTCGAGCGATTCGAATTCGGCGGCCCGCACCTCGTCCGGCCACAGCAGCGTCTGCAACACCAGCACCCCGTCACGCACCCGCAGCGCCGCCAGCCGCGTCTTCTGCCGCAGCGTGAAATGCACCAGCGCGACCCGATCCACCTGATCGAGCGTCTTCGCGAGCAACACGTACGCCTTGGGTGTCGTGGAGTCGGGCTCGAGGTAGTAACTGCGGTCGAACAGGATCGGATCGATCTGCTCGGAGGGCACGAACTGCAGCACCGGAATCTCGTGCTTCTCGGCCACCGGCAACTTCGCGAAATCCTCGTCGGTGAGAATCACCTTGTCGCCCTCGGGCGACTCGTACGCCTTGTCGATATCCGCGAAGGCCACCGACTGCCCGCACACCGTGCAGACACGGTCGTACTTGATCCGTCCGCCGTCCTTGGCGTGGACCTGATGAAACCTGATGTCATGGTCCTCGGTGGCGGTATAAACCTTCACCGGAACATTCACCAGCCCGAACGCGATGGAACCCTTCCAGGGGACTGTCTGAGATCTTGTGGGCGGGACGGTGATCGGAGAGGCTGAGGCCGAGCGTCTCAGCGGAAGGGATCATCGTGTCGGAGGAGTCGATGCCGG
>NZ_JOJF01000038.1:0-39764 GCF_000720265.1 Nocardia sp. NRRL WC-3656
GGATATACTCAACACGCTCGCCCTGTTCTATGGTGAGCGGATAACCGGAAACTAGCAGGACAATTCACCGTTCTGCCCACAAAAATTCCGACACTCCCCGCCGTCGGCGCGGCGTCGGAAATGGGAGGCCGGCGATGCGGGTCGTAGTGGCCGCACATTCAGCGGAAGTGATTGCGGCGGAGGCGGTTGCAGTACGGACAGCTTCGGCGGGGAAAGCAGTTGCGGTGGTGGTAGTTGTTGCGGCGGTGGTAGCGGCTGTGGAGGTGGCAGCAGTTGCAGCGGGGGCAGTAGTTGCAGTGGCGGGAGTAGCTGTGGTGGAGGTAGCAGCTGTGGCGGCGGTAGTAGTTGCGGTGGCGGCAGCAGCAGCTAGGTCGAAAGGCCACCTCGGCCGGCACGCGCGGGCGGCCAGGGGATCGCCGCACCCGATCGGTTCGCGCCGGTCTGCGTCTGTGCGGCAGGAGCGATCCGTGGCGACCGGCGGCCATCGTCACCGCCGAGCGCGGCGCCCTGAGCCTCCGCTGATCTCACCCAGGGCGGTTTCCACCTCGGCGATCCGCTCCGGCGAGACTCCCCACGGATTCTCCACTCCCACAACGACATCCAGATCCCACAGCACGCAGTCCTCGCCCGGGTCGGCGACGAGGGACCAGGCGACGACGGTGCGTCCGAGCTGAGTCGCCATCGGCACACCGCTGCCGCCGCCGTAGCCGTCTCCCTCGGGGAAGTGGTGCAGGAACCGGCCGTACGCGGCCTCGCAGAAGTCCCGGTAACGCTTGGTGCACAGGATCAGACCGTGCCACGCCTCGTCCACGGCATGGGACGGCATGCCGATCACCTGGTCGTCGGCCAGCGCCGCTCCGCAGCATCGCAACCATTGCCGCAGACCGGTGCCCACCAATTCCCGCGGTTGCCAGGGACAGGTCTTGAAGACGGCCTCCGGCAATCGCAGCGCATCGACGGCGCGCCGGGTGCGGACCGGATCGATACGCCGGAAGCGGGACAGCACCGGCCCACGGTACGGCGAGATTGCGCGGCGGACAACTCCTGCGCCCGCGGGCCGCGGTGCTCATCGAGCGGACGTGTCGACGGTAACCGAGTCGCCGTCCTTCTCGCCCCGGGTGGCCAGCAGGCTGGTCACGGTCACCACGCCGAGCACCACCACGATCACCAGCAGGGAGGCGGCGGTGGGGATCTCCGGCAGCCAGTCCCAGTAGCCGTGGGCCCAGTGCAGCACCAGTTTGACGCCGATGAAGCCGAGAATCACGGCCAGGCCGTAGGCGAGGTGCACCAGGCGGGCCAGGACCGCCTGCAGGACGAAGTAGAGGGCGCGCAGGCCCAGCAGGGCGAAGGCGTTGGTGGCGAACACCAGGTACGGGTCGCCGGTGACGCCGTAGACCGCGGGCACCGAGTCGATCGCGAACACCAGGTCGGTGGCCATGACGGCGGTGACCACCAGGGCGAGCGGGGTCAGGGCGCGGCGGCCGGCCTCCCGCACGGCCATCTTCGTGCCGCGGTAGTCGTCCGTGACGGGCATCAGCCTGCGCATCAGGCGCACCGAACGCATCCGGGAGATGTCGACTTCCTGTTCGTGCCCGGTGACCGCGTCGCGGATCAGCTTGAGCGCGGTGAGCAGCAAAACCGCGCCGAACAGCAGGAACGCCCAGTCCAGCGAGGCGAGCGCGGCCGCACCGACGGCGATGAAGATGCCGCGCAGCACCAGTGCGCCCACGATGCCGAACAGCAGCACCCGTTGCGCCAGCACCGCCGGGACCGCGAAGGCCGCCAGCAGCAGCATGAAGACGAACAGGTTGTCCACCGAGAGCGACTTCTCCAGCAGATAACCGGTGATGAACTCGGTGGCGGGCTTCGATCCGAATCCGGCCCACAGAATGCCGAAGAACGCGACCGGCAGCGCCAGGTAGAACACGGTCCAGCCGACCGCCTCCCGCATCGACACCTCGTGCGGTCTGCGGGTGACGACGAAGTCCAGCGCGAGCAGAACCAGCACACCGGCGATGGTGGCGGCCCACAGCCAGGGGGAGCCGATGGTGTGCAGCTGTTGGGCTGCGAGAACGGACGAGTTCACAGGTCTCCTCGGGTATGCGAAAGCACCCGAGGTCTCCTTCACCCGATATTCGGGTGGCCATCCGGGGATCCCGACGGCGGAATCCGTACTGACCGGTGTGGCGCTTGGGAAGTACTCCCCTCGGAGGCGAGGATAGCGAAACCTTTGCCCGAAACCAAGCGATCCGGACGAATGTGACGAGTCCGACCGCCGCCCGCGTCACTTCCGCGGGCTGAGCACCACCACCGATATGGGCCGATCGGTCATCTTCTGGTACTGCGTGTACCGGCCTTTGTTGACCTTGTCGACCAGCGACCACCGCCGCGCGTACTCGGTGTCGTCGGGATACGTCGGCCGCGCGGTCACCGGAATCCGCCGATGCCCGACCTGGATCTCGCACTCCGGGGCCGCTTTCACATTCGCCAGCCACCCCGGCGGCCGCGGCGACCCACCGTTGGACGCCGTCACCAGATAGTCGTCGCCGTCTCGCGCATAGGTCAGCGCACTGGTGCGCGGCCGCCCGGTCTTGCGCCCCACCGTTCGCAACAACAGGGTGGGGTTTCCGAACAGCAGCCGGTGCCCCACGTACCCGTCCGACTTCTCGTAGATCCACTGATGAGCCCGCAGCGCGGTGGAAAACAGATCAGCCATCCCACACCTCCGATCAGACGACTAGGCAACCCCTGCCCAACCCTAACCGGCGCGGAGCGCGAAAGCCCGCAACAAGATTCAGCCGCACCCCGTGCATGCGCGATCCACGCGACGGGCCGGGATGCGGGTGCCGAGCGTTCAGATCCTGAAGCGTCCCGCGAAGGTGCGCAGCGGCAGGTCCGCGCTGGTGATGATGCCGGGGCGCGCGGCCACCACGGCTCGGATGGCATTCAGGGCCGGCAGGCCGGTGACGGTCATGCCGATCGAGGCGAAGTTCTCCGGGTTCGACAGATCGAAACCCTTGCGCGGGAAGATCATGTGCTTGCTGTAGATGTTGGGGTCGCCGGTCACCTGAGTGATGTAGCAGCCCTTGATCTCCCACGACGGGTCGGTGTGCGGCGTCATCTGCCACTCGAGATGGGTCTCCACGCGCGGGACACCGTCGACCATGCCCTGATACTTGATGTAGCTCGCTCCGAGCGAGCCCTTCGGCATGAAGTACCAGCCGAGGTCGACGTCCTTGGTGCAGGCGCCGAGTTCGTAGCCGAACGTCACCTCGTCGAGTTCGAGTCCGAAGGCGTCGGCCATGAGGTAGACCGAGTCGGCGAACACCGCGGTGTAGCGGTAGAGCGAATCCGGGATCGTGGGGTCGTCGATCGGGCGGCCGTAGCCCACGGCCTTCCAGGTGTCGACGGAGTGGTGGCAGGAGACGTCGACCGATTCGGTGACGGTGATGTTCTCGATGTCGGCGACGTCCGCGGTGTGCACGATGCCGAGGATCTGGCACAGACCCGGGTTCATGCCGGTGCCGTAGAAGGTGGCATTTCCGCGCTCACAGGCGGCCTGGATCACCTCGCTGACCTTGCGGCCCGAGGGATGGGCGTGGTTGGTGTCGCGGTGGAAGCCGGTGATCCAGTCGGCGGTGGTGACCACGTTGATACCCGCTTCGAGGACCTTCTCGTAGAGATCTTCGTCGGGGAAGACGCCGTGGAAGGTGAGGACGTCGGGCCGTGCGGCGATGATCTCCTCGACAGTCCCGGTCGCGGTGACCCCGATGGGGTCGAGGCCGACGATCTCACCGGCGTCGCGGCCGATCTTCTCGGGCGTGTAGCAATGCAACCCGACGAGCTCGAGATCGGGATGGTTGCGGATGCGCCCGATCATCTCGGTGCCGAGATTGCCGGTGGCGACCTGGAATACCCGGATCGTGTCGGAGGTGCTCATCGCGTGCCTTTCGGTGTGGTGGCTGCGGGGGTGACGGTGCTCAGGCGGTCGCGTCGGCCGCGGGATGTACGGCGCCGCTGTGCGGCCGGTGCGGGTCGGTGCTCGCGGGGCCGCCGTCGGGATAGAACTGCAGCGCCCACTGGCGTAGCGCGGTGAATCCCTGAAATTCCTTGCGGCTCAACGCGGGTGGATCGGAGTAGCGTTGGTGCGCCCAGATGTTGATGTCGGCCTCGAACTGTTCGATCACGAAATCGGCCATCGTCTTTCCGTATCGGCTGATCTCGGGGCTGTCGTCGCCCGGCTTGCGCCCGATCCACACGGTGAACCGGACGTCGGAGGTGTATTCGTCCACCGGCGTCACCGCGGGCATGGTGCGGTTGTCGACCATGCCCCAGCTCTTGGTGATCGAACAGCCCAGCCCGGCGTTGATCGATTCCACGCCGCTGTTGACGTCCGATTCGCTGATGCCCTCGTCGAAGGCGATGGTGAAGTCCACGTAGGACACCGGGCCGGAGAAGTCGTGGCGGGTGAACTCCGGCACGAACGGCGTCTTGTGCACGACCTTGAAATGCGCGAAGTCGACGCCGTTCTCCATGATGTACTGCGGATGCAGTTCCAGGCCCGGCCGGAACAATGTGGCCGCGGGCACCGGCGGATAGTAGTCGGCGGCGGTCTTGTCGTCGCCGAATGCCTCGAAGATGTCCGGCACCTCGAAATACGGTGCGCGGCCGTCGATGTCGTACCAGATCCACACGGCCTCGTTGCGTTCGACGACCGGATAGCTGCGGATGCGGCGGCCCTTGTTGGGATGTGCCTCGTAGGGGATGCAGACGTTGCGCCCCTGCCGATTCCACTCCCATCCGTGGAACGGGCACACCAGGTTCTCGCCGTCGACGCGCCCGCCGTAGCCCAGATGCGCGCCGAGATGTTCGCAGTACGCGTCGAATACCGCCAGCTGCCCCGATGCGGAGCGCCACGCGACCATCTCGCGGCCGAAGTACTTCATCTTGTGGACGGCGCCGATGGGGATCTCGGTGCACCACGCGACCTGGAACCAGCCCGTCGGCTCCATCGACAGGGGTGGTTTTGCCATCTCGATCCTCCACATTCGGCGAGGGGCTGCACGTCGCGGCGCAGACCGCCGCGCCCGGCGACACAAGAGTAGAAGCCTCTATGAAAGAAAACAAGAGGGTTCGTTGAAACTGGATGTCGCAGTTCAGGGACGGTATTATCGACCGTCGTGACGGAGGTAGCGGTGCACGGGAGGCGTGCCAACAAGCGCGGTATCCAATCGCGGGAGGCCATGCTCGAGGCCGCGATCACCTCGCTGGCCACCGGCGACCCCGCGGCCGTATCCGGCAACCGGATCGCCCGCGACATCGGCGCCACCTGGGGAGTCGTGAAATATCAGTTCGGCGATATCGACGGACTCTGGGCGGCGGTGCTTCGCTACACCGCCGACAAACGCGGCGACCTGCCCGCCGGTATCGCGACCGAAGGAACCCTGTCCGAACGGGTCGCCGCCCTGATCAACACGATGGCAATCGGACTGCGCCGCCCCGAATCCCTCGCCATCGAAACCCTGCGCGCCGCCCTGCCTCGCGACCACGCCGAACTCGAACGCGACTATCCGCTGACCGCCGCCGAACTCGCCTCGTGGAAACCCAACTGGGACAAGGCATGTGAACGAGCCTTCGCCGACCTGGGCGTCGACCCGGTCAAAATCCGCCGCGTCGCCGCCCTCATCCCGGCCGCCATGCGCGGCATCACCTCCGAACGCACCCTCGGCACCTACGGCAACCTCGACGACGCCATCCAGGGACTCATCGACGGAATGGTCGCGTATTTGGAGAAGTAGGGCCGCGCGCGGCGTCGCTACGACCGGCTCAGCGCCCGGTACAGCCAGTCCTGCGCCGCGCCGGTGGTGGTCGTACCGGTGATTTCGGCGGTGAGCGTCCAGTACCGGCGAATGCGCGGATCGTTGTCGTCGGCGCCGTGGAGCAGCCGGCGCCGGAACTCGGCCGTGGGGCGGACGCGCCGGGCGGCGGCGTGGGCGGCGAGAAACCGGTCGAGTTCGGCGCCGGGCCGTGGTGCCACGCACGTTGCGACCAGCGGGTCCACGCTCTCGCAGGCTTCGGCGACGCCGGACAGCAGTGCCCGTTTGTCGCGGATATTCGTGGGGTCGTGCCGCCAGAGCTGTTGTGTCATCGCGGCGGTCAGGCGCGGATCGGTCACCGCGGCGGCGAGTTCGGCGTAGGCGACGACTTGCCGGGGCGTCGGATCGGCGGGCGGGGCCGGAATGTTCATGGCGACGAAACCGTCGAACGTCTCCGGTGCGATCGGGGTGAGCAATCGGCGCCAGAACGCGACCAGATCGTCGCGGGCGCGGCGGCCGTCACCGGCGGCGGCCAGTAGTTCCAGCCGCGCGGCGCGCCGGCCGGGCGAGGCGTCCTCGACCGCCGCCAGCACGGCCCGGCGCCAGGTCAGTGCCTCCAATTCGGCGTCGAGCGTGGCTCTTTCGGCGGCGACGGCGTCGGCGATCGAGGTGGTGCCGGTGAGTACGGCCGTGATCGCCTGCAAGCCGAGGCCGAGCGTGCGCAGCCGGCGCACGAGCTGCAGGTGATTTATCGCCGTCGCCGGATCGAACAGTCGATGCCCGACCGCGCTGCGGTGCGCGTCCAGTACCCCTTCGTCGCAATAGAAGCGGATGGTGCGGACCGGGACGCCGGTGCGTTCGGACAGCTCTCCGATGGTGATCAGACCATCGCGACGTGTGTTGTGGGTCACAGTTGCTGGAACCTCCACCCGACTGGAACTCCTACGGTACGGCAACACCGATCACCCTGAGGAGTTCCGACAATGGCTGGAAAGACATCGATCGATACCGAGCAGGTCTGGCAGGCCGTCGCCGCCGAGCGCGCGAGCCTGGTCGAACTGTTGCGGGCCCTGCCCGAGAGTGGTTGGGAGCAGCCTTCGTTGTGTGCGGGATGGCGGGTTCGCGATGTGGTCGCTCACCTGATCCTGTCGGCGGATTCCGGCCTCGGGACGATCCTGTTCCATCTGATCCGAGCCCGAGGCGACTTCGATCGAATGGTCCGCGACAGCGCCATCCGCCACGCCGACCGCCGGACCACGACCCGGTTGCTCGCCGACCTGAACGACAGTATCGGCGCCCGGCGCACACCCGTCGGCACGACGCCCGTCGACCGCCTGATGGATCTGCTCGTGCACGGCCAGGACATCGCGATCCCGCTCGGCATACCCCGCGAAATGCCGGTACCCGCAGTGCGATTGGCCCTCGATCGCGTATGGAACGGTGGCTTTCCGTTCCATGCCCGCACGAAGCTCGGGAGTTACCGCCTCGTGGCCTCCGACTGTCGGTGGACCGCCGGCGCCGGACCGGTCGTCGAAGGGGCGGCCGCCGACCTGCTGCTGCTCATCACCGGCCGCGCGCCGGCCCTCGACCGGCTCACCGGCGCGGGCGCGGCGCAGTTGACAGCGAGGCGGGCGGGGCAGCGATAGTTCCCCGGACTCGGACGGCGGCCGCGTTTCCCTCCAGCACGAAGTCGTAGCGGACTCGGCGACCGTGGGCCCTGTGGACCGAGGTGGCCGGACGCTTTCCGGCCGCGTCGATGAATTTCGCGGGGATCCGCCGTCCATGTTTTCGAACGCACCGACGCCTTCGAACGCACCGACCGACAGGAGTTCAGCCATGACGAGACCGTTTCGCTTCGGGGTCGTCGCCCCGCTCACGACCGATGTGCCGACGTGGCGAGATCGCGTGCGCCGCATCGCCGACAGCGGATACTCGACGTTGCTGGTGCCCGACTTCCCGCTCACGCAACCGGCCCCCGGCCCCATGCTGGCCACCGCCGCGGCCCTGACCGACCTGCGCGTGGGCACCTGGGTGTACGCCTCTCCGCTGCGCCCGCCCTGGCAGACGGCGTGGGAAGCGCATTCGCTGTCGCTGCTGACCGAGGGCCGCTTCGAGATGGGCATCGGCACCGGCAGGCCGGGTATCGAGGACGAGCTGCGCGACAAAGGGCTGCCCGTCCTCCCGCCGAGCGAGCGACTGGCCGAGGTGCGGGAGACGGTGAAGACGCTGCGCGACCTCGACGGCCCCGACCGTCACACCCCGGTGGCGATGGCCGTCCTCGGTCCCAAGGCCCGAGCCCTGGCGGCCGAGGTCGCCGACACGGTCACCCTCGCGCTGGGGGGCCAGTCTCGGAGCGAGGTCGAACGCCTGGCCCGCGACTTCCGCACCACCGGCGATCTCGAGCTCGCACTCGCCGTGCCCGTGGTCGGCGATGCCGTCGCGCCGTATATGGCATCCCCCGACACCGACCCGGCCGCGCTGCGCGCGGCGGACGCGCTGAACGTACTCCCGGATGATCCGGCCGCCGCCATCGAGGAAATCCAACGACGCCGGGAAGAGATCGGCTTCTCCTACTTCGTCTTCGGCGCCGACATGGCCGATCGGTTCGCCCCGGTCGTCGCCGAACTCGCGGGGCGGTAGTCGGATGGCGGCCCTCGAGTGAGAGAGATTTTGTGGGGCGGGTGGGGCTCGAACCCACGACCAGCGGATTATGAGTCCGCGGCTCTAACCGACTGAGCTACCGCCCCTCGCCGCGCTGCACGCGCGTGGGGGATGCTACCGGGTCGGGGGTGCGACGGCCTAGTTGGGCTCGGGCGGGTGGCGTCTGGTGGTGAAAGGGGATGGCGCGAGGGCGGTTTCGCCCTTTCGAGTCAGTAGCCGGCGAGCAGCGCGTGCAGCCTGGTGAGCTGGGCGGGAGTGAGGGTGCTGCGGACGCGGGTACGGGGCTCGGGACAGCGTCCCCACAGGACGAGGAGGCGGGCCGCGGCGTCCAGCTCGAGGCCGGGGGCGTCGGATGCGTCTTCGACCGAACTCAGTGCAGCGCAACCGGATTCGACCGACAGCCGGATGTCGGGCGCCCCCGGTGAGCGCAGCCGCACGTCGAAATTCTCATCCGGAGACGGATCGCGGCGCACGCCCGACGCCAGTAGCATCGGGCCGAGCGCGCGCACGGCGTGGGCGGTGAGTTCGGGCTGGGCCAGTAGTTCGTCGCCGACGCCGTCGTCCCCGGTGATGTCCCAGCGGTGGACGGCGAACTCGCTGCGCAGATGCGGCAGGAACATCGCCACGGGCATGGTCCGGCCGGTCCACGGGACCACCGCGTCGGGGTCGGCGGCCAGAACATCCCCGAGCAGCCCCCGCAACCGCTGCTCCTCGAGTTCCAGCCGCCGCATCAATTCCGGGTCGCTCATCGCCCGAAACGGCGCCTCCCGCTCCTCGAACCCGCGCGTGGCGGGCACCGGCTCCCTATTCAGATACGGCTCCAGATGCCGGCTGATCTCGACGGCCCCGGCCACGAGATGCGCGGTAACCTGATGTGCCGTCCACCCCGCACACGCGCTGACCACATCCGGAGCGATGTCCCGGCGCGCCTCGAGAAATGCCTCGGCCTCACGACTCTGCTGCACAGCTGAACTCATGCCGGGAGAGTAGAAGCGAAACCCTTCGGCCCCCATCGAACTATGCCGGGCGGTCCCGCTGTTCTGTAGCACGTCTGTCACTCCACCGCCACAGTCCGATAGCGAACGGGCTGGAGGATCGGCTGATGACAGCCATCTACGCGAGTGAGCAGGTAACCGAACAGACCACTCCGTGCATTGCGCCCGCGCAGTCGCGATATCGGGAGATATTCGGTGACACCTGGTACGAACAACGGATCGGGGCGCTGGTCATGCGGTCCGGGCGCCTGTGTGCGGTGATGACACCTGCCGAGCGGGGCGCTTCGGTGCTCGGCATACTCGGCGATCTGGCGGTGCCGGTGATGCGGGTCGGGGTGGGGGACCGGTGCGTGTGGTCGTTTCTGGCCGAGAATCCCCGCTGTGGTGAGGGCGCGGGATGGTGGTCGCTGGACCTGTTCCGCTGCTTCGTCACCCAGACCGGCCCCGGCGCGTTGATCGCGCTCCCCACACCCGGCAACCCGCGCCGGACCTGGGTACGTGAACCGCGGGGCGCGGTGCCGGATCTCCGCCTGGTCGCCGAGGCCATCGTCGCCGCCTAGCGCCGCAGATCCCCACGGCGATCAGTTCACCGGAGGCCCCGCCGATTCCGGCAAGTGGCAGGCAGACGATTCCATCGGGAACTTTCGATGAACCTCTGCCCGACGTCGATGAAACGCCCAGCTAGGCGGCGTTGTCGAAAACGGGCAGGGGATTGTGGGCGAGGCCTGCACACCGCACCATCACGAGAGTGAACAGCGAACTGATCATTCTGCTGCTGGTGATCGTCACGGCGCTTGCCTTCGACTTCACCAACGGTTTTCACGACACGGGGAATGCGATGGCGACGTCCATCGCGACGGGTGCCCTCAAACCCACGACCGCGGTGACTCTTTCGGCGCTGCTGAATCTGGTCGGTGCGTTCTTGTCGGTGGAGGTCGCGTTGACGGTCACCAACGCGGTGGTCAAGATCCAGAACAAGGACGGGACACCGAAAGCCGAGTTCACCGCGGATCACGGGCGGGCCCTGCTGATCATCGTGATGGCCGGGCTGATCGGCGGCATCATCTGGAATCTGCTGACCTGGCTGCTGGGCCTGCCGAGCTCGAGTTCGCATGCGCTGTTCGGCGGATTGATCGGCGCCGCAATCGCTTCCGGTGCGGGCGTGGTGTGGATCGGGCACGGCAAGATCGACGGGGTGGTGGGCAAGGTGATCATGCCCGCGCTGTTCTCACCGGTGATCGCGGGCATCGTGGCCGCGGTCGGCACCTTCCTGATCTTCAAGATCGTGGTGGGTATCGGCGAACGGTTCACCGAGGCCGGGTTCCGGTGGGGGCAGATCGGCACCGCCTCCCTGGTCTCGCTCGCGCACGGGACCAACGACGCGCAGAAGACGATGGGCGTGATCACCCTGGCGCTGATCGGCTACAGCGCCTCGGATCCGCGGTCGACCGGCCCCCTCGCCTGGCACGAGACCGACAATGTGCCGCTGTGGGTGAAGTTCGCGTGCGCCGCCGCCATCGCCCTGGGCACCTACATCGGCGGCTGGCGCATCATTCGCACGCTCGGCAAGGGACTGGTCGAGATCAGTTCGCCGCAGGGCATGGCGGCCGAAGCCTCCTCGGCGACAATCATTCTCGCCTCCAGCCACCTCGGCTTCGCGCTCTCGACCACCCACGTCGCCACCGGCTCGATCCTGGGTTCCGGTGTCGGCAAGCCCGGTGCGCAGGTGCGCTGGAACATCGCGCTCCGCATGGTGGCGGCGTGGGTCATCACCCTGCCGGCCGCCGCGGTGGTGGGCGCGGTGATGTGGGTGATCGCCGCGAAGATCCCGACCCTGCTGGGCCCGCTGATCGCCTTCGCGATCCTGTGCGCGCTCTCGGTCTACATGTACCGGCGCGCCCAAGCGCAGAAGGTCGACCACACCAACGTCAACGCCGAATGGGACGAGCCGGTCGCTCCCGCGGACACGATCGCGAAGGTCTGAGAACCATGGAAACGATAAAGCTCGTTCTCGAATCGGTCTGGAAGATTCTGCTCGTCGGCATCGTGCTGGGCGCCGGTCTGCCCGCGCTGTTCGCCGTCGGCGTGCGCGGTCTCGCGGTCGCCAACGGACACGAGTCGGCCGACGGAACCGTCCACCGGCCCAATCCGTTCGGCGCCGCGGTGGCCGTCGTGGTCTTCGTCGTCGTGGTCGCCGCGATCGCCGTCGGTATCACGATCATCGTCGCGTCCGGTTTCGGCAAGGCGGTCAGCTTCGAGCACATCTATCCGACCCTGGTCGAGAAGTAGGAGTACACAGGTGAATTCGAGGACCGACGACGAGGGCTTGCTCGCGCAGATCCTGGATTGGCTGCGCGCCGGCTACCCTGACGGCGTCCCGCCGAAGGACTACTTCCCGCTGCTCGCGCTGCTGAAGAAGCAACTGAACAAGGACGAGCTCGACCGGATCCTCGGCCTGCTGCTGGCCGGCCGGCCCGACGTCGTCGATCGCGAGCAGGTCGAGGCGGCGATCGTGGAAGTGACCCGCTGCGAACCGAGCGAGGACGATCTGCGCCAGGTCGCGGCGAAGCTCGCCGCCGGTGGCTGGCCGCTCACCGGATTCCACGACTGAAGGGCGGACATGCAGCGCAATATCGGTGCCGTCGCCGACCTCGAGTCCGCCGTCGATCTGACCGATACCACCGGATTCATCGTCGACGACCTGGACGACGATGATCCCGTACTGCTCACCGCCGCAGACGGTTTGGTCGTCGACACCTGACCCCGGGTCACGGCGTCCGGTCCAGGACGAGATCCGACAGCCGCACCGCGTACATCGAAACCAGCACGGCCTCTTCGTGACCCGGCACTCCGGGCCGCACATACGCGCGCACGGTTTCGGTTTCGCGCACCAGATCCAGCAGTGCGGCCCGCAGCAGCTCGGGGCGAGGAGAGGTGGTCAGCGTGTGAAAGCTGTAGCGCCAGCGGTAATCGTCGATCAAGCGGTGCAGTCGCTCGGCCTCGACCATATGGTGGTACCGCACCCCCTGCGAATGGGAATCCATGGCGATCAGCAGCTGCTCGACTTCGGCCAGCCGCTCCTCGGTGCCTACCGGTGGCGCGCTGTAGGCGATCTCGCCGGAATCGCGGACGGCGTGCGCGCAGGCCTGCGGCAGATTCCAGGGCAAGGACAGCTGGGCCTGCGAGCCTTCCTCCGGTCCCGGCCAATGCGGGCCCGGACCGGTGTCGACGGCGAACAGCACCGCGTAGGGATAGCCCGCGAGATGCAGCGCCTCGTTGTCCCGCCACGCCGGTCGCTGTGCCGCGTAATCGAGCATGCGCCGGCGCAGCCGGACCATCGTGCGCAGCGCCCGGTAGCGATCGGGTTTGGCCCAGCCGAAACCGTTGCCGATCAACTCGCGGCGCACCGTCGCGTTCAGCCGATCCCAGCCCGGCCCGTCGGTGCAGGCGGCGATGCGCACGGAGTAGCCGTTGCCGAACAGATGCCGCAACAACTGCCGCTCCTCGGCGGCCACCGGTTCGGGCGGGCCGGGCAGCAGGACCGCTCGCAGCGAATCCGCGCCCTCGAATCCGTCGTTACCGACATGCACATCGACATGTCCGCGGATCGTGAGTGCCGCCAGCTGCGCCGCGACAATGCGGCCGTAGCGGGCGGCACCCTGTTCGTGCATCGTCGGTGCCAGCAGCATTCCGGCCTGCAGCACCGTCATTCGGGCCGATAATCGTTCGAACGCCGCCGTCATCTGGTCGGGATCCGGAGGCATGCGCACCACTCACTCTGTGACACAGGGCAATCAGGTCCGCACCAGTGTAGAGCCCGGCGTGGCGTACATTCGGCAATATCGGCACCGGATCGAGTCGCGGGCGCCGGACGACACCTCGAAACCCCTGCGTCAGACCGTGATCCCGGACCGGATCAGCTTGCCGGTGATGTTGCGCGGCAACGGATCCGAGGTGATCCGCCACCGTTCGGGCACTTTGAAATACGCCAGCCGTTCGCGGGCGAATTCGCGCAGATCCGCCTCCGACGCTGTGGACCCCTCGGTGAGAACGACGACGGCCGCCACCTGCTGCCCGAGATCGGGGTGCGGTTCACCGACGACGGCGCATTCCACGACATCGGGGTGTTCGTCGAGGCACTGCTCGATCTCGACCGGGTAGATGTTCTCGCCGCCGCGCAGAATCAGATCCGATCGGCGGCCGGTCAGGCGCAGGCGGCCGTGTTCCATCACGCCGAAATCGCCCGTGCGCAACCAGCGCTCGGCATCGATCGCCGCCGCGGTGGCTTCGGGATTGCGCCAGTAACCCAGCATGACGAACGGGCTGCGGACGTAAACCTCACCTTCGACGCCCTCCGGCACGGGTGTCCCGTCGGCGTCGCGGATCTCGAGTGCCACGCTGATGATCGGCCGGCCCAGCGTGCCGGGGGATTCGGCGAGGTCGGCAGGGGTGGCGACGGCGACCGCGGTACTGCATTCGGTGAGGCCGTAGCTGTCCACCAAGGCGTCGGCGGCGAACGGAACCTCTTCGCGCAGACGCTGTTTGAAGGCGGGCGACGACGGCGCCGACGCGAGGGCGAAGGCGGTGAGCGAGGAGGTGTCGTAGCGTCCGATATCGCCGTGTTCGAGCAGCCGGGAGGCCATGGTGGGCACCGCACCCCAGTTGGTCACCCGCTCCTTCTCGATCAGGCGCAGAATCCGGTCGGCGTCGAAACCGCCCTGCGGCATGATCACCGCACTGCCGGTGGCCAGCCGCGGCACCACCAGATTGTGCAGGCTGGCGATGTGGAACAGCGGAGAGGTCAGCAGGCAGCGCAGATCCAGCGGCGCGCCGGGTTTTAGCGTCTTTCCGCTGAACGCGGCGGCCAGTGCGTCGGTGTACTCGAAATAGCCGGTGACGGCCAGCAGATTGCGCTGGGAATGCAAGGCCGCCTTGGGTTTTCCACTGGTGCCGCTGGTGAACAGGATGACGGCGGGATCGTCCTCCGCCACGTCGGGGACCGTGAGTTCGGCGCCGGCGTGGGCGGCGATCAGACGCGGCAGATCCTCGTCCATGGTCACCACCGCGGCCGCGGTGTCGATAGCGGCGAGCAGCTTCGCCCGCTTCGCGTCCACGACCACCACGGCCGGTTCGGTCAATGCCAGTCCGTACTCGATCTCGCGCGGCACCCACCACCCGTTGAGCCCGACGGCGATCGCGCCGAGGCTCTGCGCCGCCCAGAAGGTGATCACCCATTCGACGGTGTTCGCGGCCAGGATCGCGACCCGATCACCGCGCCCCACGCCGTACTCCTCCCGCAGCGCGGCGGCCAGCGCGGCGGCCGCGGCGGCGTGTTCGCGATAGCTCAGCCGACGATCCTCGGTGACGAGATAGTCCCGGTCACCGAAGCGCACCGAGTCGGCGAGCAGTTCGGCGACCGCGCGGCGACGGTGCCGCAGCACCGGCATGCGAGCGCCGAGAACCTCCTCCTCGACGAGCTCGAATCTGCCGCCCGGACCGGTCAGCTCGCGCATGACGGCGGCGATATCGGGCATGGACGTGGTGGTCATCGGCGGTCCTTCTGTGTGGAGCATCACAACCACCGCACTGTGTCACGCACGCCGCCGGCATATGCCGGCGTTTCCGCTCAGCGAGACTCGCGGCGCCTAGGCGCGACTCGGCGAGGCGGCGAGCGAGCGCCCGTTCGTCCGGACCGCCTGTGCGCGCCGGTTGGCCGGGACATGACGTCGCCCGCGGGACTCGGCGGCCAGCGCGCGCGAGGTGCGCGCGGCCGCCTCCGCGACCAGCGGGGCGAGACGCTCCATCGTCGCGAAGTTCGTTTCCCCGCACAGGCATATCGCGGCCAGCGGACCCTGCGGACCCCGGATCGCGGCGGCCACGCTGGGAAGTACCCGGCCCACCATCGCATTGGTGTATTCGCCGCGGTCGAACGACAGTCCGCGATTGCGGCGGATCCGGTTCAATTCGCGATGCAGGCTCGGCACATCCCAGCCTCGGCCCTGGACCGGATTCGACAGTTGCTTGCCGAGCAGCGCCTCCACCTCCTCCGGCGGCAGCCAGGCCAGCATGGCGCGGCCGCCGGTGGTGAGGTGGGCGAAACTGCGGCGCCCCACATGCGATTCCAGCGTGCGCGCGAACGGGCCGCCGAGTTTGTCCAGGAACACCTCGTCGGCGCCTTCGAGAGCCGCCAGGTGCACCACGAGTCCGGTCCGCAGCTGAAGTTCGTGCAGGTGCTCGGCCGCCGCCTCGCGGATCTCGCCGTGCCGGCCGTCGTAGCCACCGAGCCCGAGGGACCGGCGGCCCAGGCAGTAGCCCGAGGGGGTGTGCTCGAGCCAGTGCAGTTTCACCAGCTGGTCGAGGATGCGATGCGCGGTCGAGCGCGGGAGCCCGCTGTGTGTGCAGATCTCCACGAGGCTCAGCCGCGTCGACCGGTGCTCGAACATGTCGAGAATGAGCGTCATCCGCTCGACCATCGACGGCGGCAGGGGGCGGGGTGCCGATGTGGCCAGTGGCATCGATGCCTCCGATCGTGAGTCACTTCCATCCTGCCCGTCGAATCTGGGCGAGAACCGGAATTGAAGCCCGAGTGTAGTGACGGCAGACACACTGCGCGATGGCGGTCCATCCCGTTCGTCCGGTATCCCGCTGACCGGAACGGCGCCCAACCCGGTCCTGCGGACCTGACAGCGTGGAGTTTTTCCGGAGCGAGAGGAGTGGGTGTGCGGCTCGAAGGAAAGGTTGCGATCGTCACCGGTGGTGCGGGCGGCATCGGCCGGGGAATCGTGCGCGCCTTCGCGAAGGAAGGCGCCGAGATCCTGTTCGTCGACATCAACGACGAGGCCGGACGCGAGCTGGAACGGGAGTTGGCCGGCGCCGCGGCGTATCTGCACGCCGACATCACCCGCGAGGAGAGCGCCGAGCTGATCGTCGCCGCGGCGGTCGAGCGGTTCGGCTCGGTGCACGTGCTGGTCGACAACGCCCACGTCTCCAAGCAGGCGCCGCTGCTCGAGACCACCCAGGAAATGTTCGACCTGTCCTTCGGCACCGGCTTCTATCCGACCTTCCGATTGATGCGCGCCTGCTATCCGTATCTGAAGCGCAACCGCGGCTCGGTGATCAACTTCGCCTCCGGCGCGGGGCTGGAGGGACAGGTCCGGCAGGGCTCGTACGCGGCGGCGAAGGAGGCGATCCGGGCGATCAGCCGGGTCGCCGCCAACGAATGGGCCGCCGACGACATCAATGTCAACGTGATCTCGCCGCTGGCGCTGACCGAGGGGGTCGCCGCCTATATCGAGGCAAATCCCGGCGTCGAGGAGGCCTTGCTCGCGCGCACCCCGCTGCATCGCTTCGGCGATCCGGAAAGCGATATCGGCCGGGTCGCGGTATTCCTGGCCAGCGCGGATGCGAAATACATGACCGGCCAGACCCTGATGGTCGACGGCGGGTCGATCAAACTGCGCTGAGGCCGTTTCCGTCCCCGCCCGCGGCCGTGCGGGCGGCTATCGTGGGGTTATGGGCGTGTTCGGCGAGATGTTCCCCGGCAAGAAGCTGACCGACGAGAGCGGCGGTGACAGCGACGGGCAGCAGCATCGGCCGCGGCTGGATCTCGACCTGGAGGCGGGGGTGATCCGGCTGTCGGGGACGCCGCGGTCGGACGAGGAGTCGTCCGAGTAGCCGGTTCGGAAGATCACTTCGTGACATTCGCGGGCCGGTAGATCTAGCAATCTAGATTGCTAGCATGTTAGTGTTCTCGCGTGGGTGCCGAGGAAGTCAAGCAGTTCAACGTGTATCTCCCGGTGGAGCTGATCAAGCAGGTCAAATACCGGGCGGTCGAATCGGAGATGTCGCTGTCGGCGTTGGTGGCCGAGGCGCTGCGGGCGTATCTCGGCGCCGAACCGCCGACGCGTGAGAAGGAGAAGTGAGATGGCCACCAGAGGTGTCGAGGCGATTTTTCTGGAGACCCACAACTGGGGGAAATCGGCGAAGTTCTTCCAGCAGCTGGGCTTCGAACTGGAATTCGCCACCGACCACAATTCCGGACAGCTCCGCAACGGGGACGGGCCGTATCTGTTCATCGCCGAGGTGCCGGCGGATCGCGAACCGGGAATGCAGGTCGTGCTGAAAGTGGAAGCGGAGCAAGACTTTACGGCGCCGGTCGAGGTGGTCTCGCCGTTCGCCGACACCCATTACGGAACCCGCGAGATGACGGTGCGTGATCCCGACGGGCGGGTGTGGACGCTGCAGGCTCCCGGTGGTGACCGATGAGCGATACTCGGACCGGTGCGGTGCCCGATCAGACCGCCGTGCGGGTTGCGCTGTGGCGCGCGCTGCACGTTCGGCTCGACCCGCCGCCGCATGTGCTCGACGACGAGATCGGCCTGCGTCTGGCCGATCCGCCGGAGGGCTGGCGCGAGCGCGGCGATATGGATCCCGTGGGCACCAGCCGCTTCCGGGCGAGCATCGTGGTGCGGTCGCGATTCGTGGAAGATCTGCTCACCGAACAGGCCGGGCGGGTCGGCCAATACGTGCTGCTGGGCGCCGGACTGGAGACGTTCCCGCAGCGCAAACCCGATATCGCCGCTCGTTTCCGGATTTTCGAGGTCGATCAGCCGCAGACGCAGGCGTGGAAGCGGCGGCGCCTGGCCGAGACCGGTTATGGCCTCCCGGAGTGGTTGCGTTCGGTCCCCGTCGATTTCGAGAAGGATTCGTGGTGGGAGCGCCTGACCGCGGCCGGCTTCGATCCGTCCCGGCCCGCCATCGTCGCCTCGCTGGGTGTGAGCATGTATCTCACCGACGAGGCCAACCGCGACACACTGTCGCTGCTGGCACGATCGGCGCCCGGTTCCACGGTCGTCATGTCTTTCATGCCGCCACCGGAACTGCTCGACGAACAGGACCGAACGAGCCGGGAGTTCGCGGAATCCGGCGCGGCCGCATCCGGCACGCCGTTCCTCAGCTTCTACGTCCCGGCGCAGCTCGTCGCCATGGCCCGGGAGGCCGGTTTCGCGCAGGCGCACCACATTTCGGCGGACGAACTCAACGCGCGCTACTTCGCCGGGCGGCCGGACGGGCTGCGCACCTCCAACGGCGAGGAGTTGCTGGTGGCGACGACCTGAGCCCCGCCTACGATGAGCCGATGGCGAAATCCCAGCGCTTGCACATCGTGCCGTCCCGATTCAGCGTCGACCACATCCCCTCCGCGACCTTTCCGGAGGACGACGAATGGGTGGCGCTGGTGCGGGCGCCGGAGGGGCTGACGGTCGTGCGCGAGGCCCCGCCGTGGGAGCGGGAGTCGTGCTGGCTCGGCCTGTACGCCGCCACGCCCCGCGAGCTGGACACCTCCGGTGCGCTGACCGCGATTCTGGAACCCCTGGCGCAGCACGGCATTCCCGTCTTCGTCGCATCGACCTACCATGCGGATCTGGTCCTGGTGCCCGAATCGCGCAGCGCCGCCGCCACCGATGCGCTGACCGAGGCCGGATTCGAGATCACCGGAGAGGCGGGCTGACGACGGCTCAGATGTGGTCGCCCTTGTCGCGGTTGCAGCCCCGGCACAGGATCTGCAGATTCGCCGCACTGGTCGCGCCGCCGCGGCTGAGCGGAATGATGTGGTCGAATTCGAGGTAGTGGGTGGCGCCGCATTCCACGCACCGGCCGCCGTCGCGATGCCACACTTCCGCCTTGATATCGGGCGCGATGGACCGGCTGTCGCGTCTGCCCGGCGCGACCGTGAGCCGTTTCGCCACCCGCAGGGCGCCTTCCACGATCGCGGCCACCAATTCCGGTTCGTCGACTTCGAATTCGGCCCCGCCGCGTGCCGAGGTCGCCGCCACCGTCACACCCGTCTCGGTCGCCGCTACGGAAACGGCTCGGGCCCAGGGTATTTCGATACCCGCGTCGGGTCCGATGAAGCGCAGCTTCCGGTTGGAGCAGATCAACCGTCCCGGTGACGCCTGCGCGCCGCGGCTCGACCGGCGGATACGGGTGGCGGCGGTGTCGAGGTGGACGCGTTCCTGCGGATCCAGATGCAGATCGGGCACCGCGATCACCGGGAGCTCGCCCGCACGCAGCCGGGACAGGATGCGCAGCCGCCGCAGGCTGCGGCGCAACTCGTCCACGGCCGCGTCGCGCACCCCGAGCGCGGCGACCGTCGCGTCGAATCGTTCCAGCTCGGCGCCACCGATCGTGCCGTCGGCGAGTGCGAAGGCCGCCATGCGCTCGAGATGGGCGACGGCGGGTCCGCGCAGGGCCGCGCGGGCGGTGTCGGGGTCGATGCGCTGATGGCGGATCCGCGTCCACAGCTCGTCCCAGTCGGGTCCGCTCGGTCCGGTGGTGGTCAGGACGCGCAGCGCCGGGGTGCGCCAGCCGGAGAGGTAGTCCTCGACCTCCGCGGCACACGCGCGGCAGGGCGCGGCGCCGAGCAGTCGCCAGCCCCGCCGGCGTCCGCACCGGGGACAGGCGCGCGGGTCGGCGGGTGGGCGTGCCACGGTCTGTTCGGTCCACCGGGAGCCGTCCCACCAGCGCAGTGAGGCCGCGTCCGTGGGGTCGGGATGCCAATCGGGGCGCTCGTCCGGTGGCGGGGGCATGGGTGTGGCGAAACTGTTGCGATGCAACGATATTCGCTGCGACCGGTGCTGCGCCGACTCCGAGACGGCTGCGCCGAATGTCGTGAACAAGTCCGCCGCGCCGGCGTGCTGTGGTCCGCCGCGCACGAACCACCATCGGTCCTCGGCCCGGCGGAACTCTCCGAACACCGCGGCCCGCGCCCCCGGTTCCGCGGCGACGTCGGCACGCGCCACCAGGCCCTCGGCGTCCTCGACCGAAACCGCGAGGCCGGGCAGTGCGGCCAGCGGCTCGTCGGCGCCGGACCCCGTGATCAGGATGCGGACGATCTCGGCCTCCGTCCGGGGCAGCGAGACCGACAGCCGCGCGGTGCCCGGCTGCGGATCCTGATCGACGGTCACCGCCTGGGAGGGGTGGCGCGGCGCGTTGAAATACACCACGTCACGGGCGGAACGGACCCGCCCGCCGGCGGTCAGCAGGACGGCATGCGCGTCCAGCGACGCCGTCGAACGCCACGAAACCAGTACCGACAGAAGCGAAGTCGGTACCGGCGTGGCGTCGCCGTCGACGGTGGGGCGCATGGTTGTCATCGCCACGAACTATGCCAGGCCGCCCCGACACGAATCGCGCGGTCGGCGCGGAGCTTTTCGTGACTGTCCGGGTGCGGCACAGTGGAAGCATGACGAACCCGAAGGGTGACTCCGGGCGTAAGCCCAGCGGCGCGCGGGTGCCGGGTGCGACGGAAATCCTCGCCGCCGCCCAGGCCGCCGCGCAGGCCGCGCAGGCCGCCGCGGGCCAGGCCATCGATGCCGCGCAGGTCACCGCCGGTACCGCCTTCGGCACCGCGGTGCGGCTCCCGCCCGCCTCCGTACAGTTGGCCGCGCAACTTCCGGATCTGATCGAGAATCTGGCGATCGCCATCGACCGGCTCAATTCCACCATCGACCGCCTCGACCGGACCCTGGCGCTGGCCGATCCGGCCTTCGCGGCCTACGACCGGCTGCTGCCGCGGCTCGAGGCCGTGATCGCGCTGGGCGAGGATGTGTTCAACCGGCTGTCGAAACTGCCGGGCATCTCGATGCTGGGCCGCCTCACCGGCCGCGAGGCGGAACCACCGCAACCGGAGCCGAAGTCACGTCGACGCGGGAAATAGACCCGCCCTGCCCGCCGATCGCGGCGACTCCGCCGTCGCGATCACCGCACGAGCCGCGGCCGCGGCCTTGAGCACCATCTCGTGGAATTCCGCGTCGGCATCGGAGTCCAGCACCACCGCGCCGCCCGCGCCGACGCGCCAGCCGCGCTCGTCGCGGACCGCGGTGCGGATGACGATATTGAGATCCGCCGTTCCGCCCAGACCCAGAAACCCGATCGTGCCCGAGTAGATGCCGCGCGCCTCGGTCTCCAGCCCGTCGATGATCTCCATGGTCCGCAGCTTCGGAGCCCCGGTCATCGAGCCGCCCGGGAAGCATGCGCGCAGGCAATCGAGCACATCCACCTCGGGGCGCAGCCGCCCGCGCACGGTGCTCACCAACTGATGCATCGTGGTGTAGGTCTCCGCGACCATCAGCTCGGGCACATGCACGCTGCCCAGCTCACACACCCGGCCCAGATCGTTGCGCAGCAGGTCGACGATCATCAGATTCTCGGCCCGCGTCTTGGGATCCAATTCCAAGGCGCGGCAGAGGTTTTCGTCCGCCTCCGGAGTCGCGCCGCGCGGGGCGGTGCCCTTGATCGGCTTGGTCTCCACCGTGCGGGTGCGGTCGATCTTCAGGAAGCGCTCCGGTGAGGAACAGGCGATATGGAGCTCGCCGAATCGCAGGTACGCCGCGTACGGGGCGGGATTGCTGCGCCGCAGCATCCGGTAGACCTCGAGTCCCGGCGCATCGGAATCGATGGTCGCGCTGTCGGTGAGGTTCACCTCGTAGGTCTCCCCGGCGCGCAGCTCGCCATCGATCGCCGCGATATCGGCCAGATAGCGGTCCCGGCCGCGGCTCAGGCGGGAGACGACGGCCTCCTCGTCGGCGGGAAGGGTGAGCGGTTCCGGATTCCGCCGATCCGGCAGGCTCGCGACGGTCGCGCGCGTATCGGCCAGCCAGCGGTGATTCTCGGCGGCCGAATCGGCGTCGGTGACAGCGATCAGATGGGTGCGGCCCGCGACGTGATCGACTACGACCAGCCGATCGGCGAAGAGCCACTGCGCGTCCGGATAGGGCGAGCGATGCCCGGTCCTCGCACCGCAGTCGGCCTTCATCTCGTAGCCCAGATAGCCGACGTAGCCGCCGACGAAATCGAAGGGCACATCGGGGAATCGGATGTTCAGCGCACTCAGCCGCGCCGACAGATAGTCGAGCACCGGCCGCGGATCGGTGCGCGTTCCGGTTCGATTCTCGATCACACATCCCGCGCCCACCCGATACCGGACCACCTCCGCCAGCGGCCCGGACGCATCACCGGCGAAACTGAACCGATCCAGCCCCGGCTCCACATGCGCACTGTCGAGCCAGAACACTGTTGGCGAGTCCGGATATACCCGCAGCACAACGGATTCCGTCTCCACGGCGCGGTCGATCACCTCGTGCAGCACGGTGAGGGTCGTCGGCCGCGTGGCGTCGGCCTCTGCGGTTCCGGGCTCACCGGAGACCGGATCGGACGTCGCACCCATCGACGACGCGACGCCCGTCCCGCCGAGTGGTCGGCGAGCCGGACGTTCGCCCGGCCGTGAGATGTCCCGTGACGGTTCGTGGACGCCCGATGCCCGGCCGGTCACGGCCCGATGCGCCCACCACTCCCGGGTCAGCCGCGCGAAATTACCCAGCAGCGCGGCGCCGAATTCGCTCGACACCGATTCCGGATGGAACTGCACACCCCACTGCGGGCGGTGCCGGTGGCGAACGCCCATCACGACCCCGTCGGGCGCGGTCGCGGTGATCGCCAGCGCGTCCGGCAGGGGCTGGGCGGCGCACAGCGAGTGGTAGCGCACGGCCAGGAAGTCGGCGGGAACCCCGGCGAACAGGTCGCGACCGTCGTGGCTGATGCGGTCCGGATAGCCGTGCCGGGGCGCGGGCGCCGGGATCACCCGCCCACCGGCCGCCAGCACGATGCCCTGGTGTCCGAGGCAGACGCCCAGCAGCGGGAGCTCCGCACGGTCGATCAGCGCCTGTGAGATCCCGAAATCCCTTGGTACATCGGGGCGTCCGGGCCCGGGGGAGACGACGATGTTGTCGAACCGGTCGAGGTCCAGCTCGGCCAGGGTGTCGACCTCGTCGTTGCGCAGCACGGTCGGCTCGGCGCCGTTCACCGTGCCGACCAACTGGAAGAGGTTGTAGGTGAACGAGTCGTAGTTGTCGATCAGCAGGGTGCGCACGGGGGTTCGGGTGCGCACCGCGTGGTCGACAGTGGTCTCGCCCGCATGCCGAGACCGGGACGTGCTCATGTGCATCACCGTATCGGGCATCTCGGACGACGCAGTGAGGGCATATGCCTTCAGTTGACCGGTCGTGGTGGTGCACAATGTGGGGCATGTCTGTGGTGCAACCGGCCGAGGTCGAGCGCGAGGTCGTCGATTTCGCGGCAGTCGGCGAGTGGATGGATGAGCAGGGCCTGCCCGGCGGCGACTTCGAGGATGTGACCTCGCTCGGCGGCGGCACCCAGAACATCATGCTGCGGTTCCGCCGGGGTGGCCGCGAATTCGTGCTGCGCCGCGGGCCGAAACATCTGCGTCCCAAGAGCAACGACGTGATCCGCCGCGAATCCCGCCTGCTCGGCGCGCTGGCGGGCACCGGCGTGCGCGCCCCGCGGGTGATCGCCGCGGGCGCCGACGAATCGGTGATCGGCGCGGTCTTCTATCTGATGGAGCCGATCACCGGCTTCAACCCGCAGAACGAGTTGCCCGCCCTGCACGCCGGCGATCCCGAGGTGCGGCGGCAGATGGGACTGTCGGCGGTCGAGGCCATCGCCCGGCTCGGTTCGCTCGACTACGAGGCGCTGGGGCTGGCCGATTACGGCAAGCCGGACGGTTTCCTGGAACGCCAGGTGCCGCGCTGGCTCGGCGAACTCGAGTCCTACAGCAGCAACGACGGCTACCCCGGCCCGCAGATCCCGGGTGTGGACCGAGTCGGGGACTGGCTCGACCGCAACCGGCCCGCACAGTGGCGGCCGGGCATCCTGCACGGCGACTGCCACCTGGCCAACATGATGTTCTCCTACGACGGGCCCGAGGTCGCCGCCATGGTCGACTGGGAGATGTCGACGATCGGTGATCCGCTGCTGGATCTGGGCTGGCAGATCGCCACCCGGCCCGAGCCCGGAACCACCGGCGCCGCCCTGGTCGGCAAGCTCGGCGCCGCCGGTGGCCTGCCCACCGCCGAGGAGATGATCGCCCACTACGCGAACTTCTCCGACCGCGACCTCGGTCATGCCGGCTGGTACACGGTGCTGGCCTGCTTCAAACTCGGCATCGTTCTCGAGGGCACGCACGCGCGTGCCTGTGCCGGCAAGGCGCCCAAGCAGACCGGCGATTTCCTGCACGCCATCACCCTGGAACTGTTCGAGAAGGCCAACCGGCTCTGCGAATGAGCCGGGCGCGGCGTCAGCCGGCGTCGAGCAGGTCGGCGAGGATGGCGAGATCCTTGTCGCCGCGGCCGGACAGGCACAGCAGAATCAGCGCGTCCTCGGCGATTCCGCCCTGTTCGGCCAGCTCCAGCAGATATCCCACGGCGTGCGCGGATTCGAGGGCGGTGATGATCCCCTCGGTCCGGCACAGCGTATCCAGTCCGCGCAGCGCCGCCGCGTCGGTCGCGACGGCGTGGTCGATGCGGCCGATGTCCTTGAGATGGCTCAGTTCCGGGCCCACCCCCGGATAATCCAATCCGGCCGCGATGCTGTGGGTGCGCGCGATCTGTCCCTCCTGGTCCTGCAGGACGTAGCTGAACGCGCCGTCCATCTCACCCGGTGTGCCCGCGCTGAGTGTGGCCGCGTGCTCGCCGGTGTGTAAGCCGCGGCCCCCGGCCTCCACACCGATCAGCCGCACCTGCGCATCGCCGGTGAAGGGATGGAACATCCCGATCGCGTTACTGCCGCCACCCACGCAGGCGATGACGTGGTCGGGCAGCCGTCCCGTCGCCGCCAGCAGCTGTGCCCGGGACTCGATGCCGATCCGGCTCTGATGGTCACGCACCATCCGTGGATAGGGTGCGGGCCCGGTGGCGGTGCCGAACAGGAAATGCGTGGTTTCGGTGTGCGCCACCCAATCTCGCACCGCCTCGGTCACCGCGGCCTTCAATCGGCGATCGCCGGAACGGACGGCGCGCACGTCCGCGCCGAGCAGCCGCATCCGCACGACGTTGCTCTGCTGGCGGGCCATATCGTCGGCGCCCATGTAGATCACGCAAGTCAGCCCGAGCATGGCGCAGACGGTCGCCACCGCGACGCCGTGCTGCCCGGCCCCGGTTTCGGCGATGACGCGGGTCTTGCCCATCCGCACGGCCAGCAGCCCCTGCCCGAGGGCATTGTTGATCTTGTGGGCGCCCGTGTGCGTCATATCCTCGCGCTTCAGGAATACCTGCGCTCCGGGGACATTCAGCGCGCGGGCCAGTCGCGGCGCCGCGTGCAGCAGGGTCGGGCGGCCGACTCGCTCTCGCAGCAACCGGTCGAGTTCGCCGTGGTATTCGGGATCCGCCCAGGCCGCTCGATGGGCGTTCTCGACGTCGGTGAGCGCCGCCATCAATCCTTCGGGAACGTAGCGGCCGCCGAACGCGCCGAATCTGCCGGGGTCCCGGATGCCGTCCCGGGTGGTGGCGTGGGTTGGCCTGTGTCCGATCACCATTCGCATCCGCGCTTTCTCCTCGCCGTCCGGCTCGGACAGTGTGTGCGATCCGCTCGCACACCTGGTCACCTGCCGGCAAAGAGTGAGTTAACAGCACGGAAGAGGTCATCGTCAGTGGTGGTAAGTCGGCGCGGTGGCGTGATCAGCCGCAGCGGAGTAGTGCCTCCCGCACGGCGCGGGCGCGCGCATCGTCGAGAACGGCGGTGCCGAGGCGGTTCATCACATAGCCGAAACCCAAACCCGTTGCGGGATCGGCGAAGCCGAACGAGCCCCCGTAACCGGTGGTGCCGTACGCGCGCCTGTCGCTGCCGAAACGGAAGCTGCCACAGGATTTGCGGAACCCCAGGTGGTAGCGGCTGCGGGTGAGCAGCACCAGATCGTCGGCGGGCACGTCGTCGACGGTGTCGGCGGTGGCCAGCCGATCCAGAATGCCTGGTGCGATGGGCAATTCACCGGTGCGTCCCGCCGCCGCGCCGTAGACCCGCGCCAAGGAACGCGCCGTGCCCACCCCACCCGCGGCCGGGCTCTCGACACCGAGGAATTCGCGGCGGGTGGCACGTTCGGGTGCGCCGGTGCGGGGGCTGCTCAAGGCGCGATAGGTGAGCCCGCGCCGCAGGAACATCTGAATCGCGATGCGCAGCGGCACGTCTCGCTCGTACCGCAGCACGTCCAGGCCGGAGGTGGACGCGAGCGTGGCGATGCGATCGAGGGATTGCTCCTCCGGCAATCCGATGAAGAAGTCCAGCTCGAGCGGGCGGGCGAAGTCCTCGGCGAAGATGCGGCCCAGGGTGCGGTGCCGCGGATCGACGCGGCGGAGCAGTTCGCCCTGATACAGCCCGGCGGTGATCGGGTGATAACCCTGCCGGGTGCCCGGACTCCACAGTGGTTTCTGGTCGGCCAGGATCTCCGCGAGCCGATCCCGGTCGGCCATATCGGACAACCGCACCACCCGGTCCAGCACCGGCAGACCCGCGCGGTGGTCGAGCAGCTGCCGCACGGTGATCGATTCCTTGCCGTGTGCGGCGAATTCCGGCCAATACTGCGCGACCGGGGCCTGATAGTCGAGGACTCCGCGCGAGACGGCACCCGCCACGGCGAATGCCGTCATCCCCTTCGTCGAGGAGAACACCGGAACCATGGTGTCGCGCTCCCACGGCAGCTGTCTGCGGCGATCGCGGAACCCCGCCCACAGATCCACCACCGGCCGGTCCCCGTCGTAGACGGCCACGGCCGCCCCGATCTCGCCGAACCGGGCGAAGTTGCGTCGAAACGCGTCCGCGACCGGCTCGAAACCGGTCGCCACCTCACCGTGTACCTCAGCAACCTCGCCCATAGTGCAACCGATGGTAACGGTCACCGCCGCGGCGTCGTACGGTGTCCACCCCGATCGGAAACCGATCAGGCGGCGTGGATTCGGGAGCTGTCCGCGAAGTAGTCGAGGACGGCGCGATGCCACGCCTCCGGCGCCTCGTGCATCAGCACGTGTCCCGCCGCTACCTCGACGTATTCGGCGCCCGGAATGGCCGCCGCCAGCTCGCGCGAATTGGCGGGATCGACCAGCAGATCCGCGGTCGCGGCGATGACCCGGGTCGGCACCGCGACCCGGGGCAGATCGGCGCGGGTGTCCACCCGGGCGACCAGATCCGCCTGCGCCGCCGCCCCGCCCGGGACATCGGCGGCGATCTGGGCCAGGTACTGCGAATACACCTCGTCGGGCAGGGAATTGGTGAAGGCGGCGCTGTATCCGGACAACAGGACCACCCGCGCGAACGCATCGTGGTCGCGTGCGGCGAGCGTGCCGCGCCACAGATCCAGCACGAGCCGGGCCCGATGGTCGGCCCGGGCCAGCCCGGCCGCGAGCACCAAGCCGGTGACCCGATCGGGATGACGCACGGCGGCGCGCACCGCCACCGCGGTGCCGAGCGAGAATCCGATGATCGGGAATCGCTGGGCGCCCGCCGATACGGCCTCCTCGACCAGTGCGTCGGCCAGTCCGTCGAGGGTCAGCACGGTGTCGTCGGCCGGATAGTCGGAGCCGATCACGGTATGCCGCTCGGCGAGCAGCGGGATCAGGGAGCCGAAGTTTGCCTCGATTCCGCCGCCCGCGCCGTGCGCGAGCACGACCGCGGGACCGCTGCCGGTGACCGATGTGGACAGTGAAATGTTCGTCATGGCGGCGACGTAGGGTTTGACATGAGTGTGAAGGTCAAGCCCGGGAGGGCGCAGTGCTGATCGGCGAGCTGGCGAACACCACCGGCGTCAGCACCCGCCTGCTGCGCTACTACGAGGAACAGGGGCTGCTGAGCGCCCGCCGCGACGGCAACGGTTACCGCGTCTACGCCTACGACGCACCGCAGCGGGTGCACCGCATTCGCGAACTGCTCGCCGCCGGACTGCCGACCAGCGCCATCCGCGAACTGCTGCCGTGTGCGACCGCCACGGGCTTACAGCACTGCGATCACACCCGAAAGATCATGCGGGAAGGTCTGTCTCACCTCGACGCGCAGATCGCCGAGCTGACCCGGCGTCGCACGCTGCTGGCTCGTCAGGACGAGCAACTGGTGGCCGCGCCCTATCGCAGCGACGGCCCGGCGTAGCCGCCTCCCCGCGGCCGGTGGGTTCGGAGCCTTCTCGTAGGCTCGGTGCCGTGCGAGCACTCGAACAGATTCGCGACTGGCCCGTCCGGCATGCCGCCGCGGGCGTCGTCGATGCACACGGCGTGGTCGGCACCGAGGGAGACCTCGACCGGGTGTTCGCCCTCGCGTCGGTCACGAAACCCCTTGCCGCCTACGCGGTTCTGGTGGCGGTCGAAGAAGGTGCGATCGAACTGGACCAGCCCGCCGGCCCGCCCGGCTCCACCGTGCGCCACCTGCTGGCGCATACGGCCGGACTGGCCTTCGACACCACGGTGATCATGGCCGAGCCCGGGCGGCGCCGCATCTATTCCAGCGCCGGATTCGAGGTGCTCGCCGAGTTCCTCACGCGCGAGACCGGAATCGAATTTCCCGAATATCTGCGGCAGGCGGTATTCGAGCCACTCGGAATGAAATCCTCGGTGCTGGCCGGATCCGCCGGGCACGCCGGACGCTCCACGGTGAACGATCTCCTGCGTTTCGCCGGAGAATTGCTGAACCCGATCTTGATATCCGGTGACATGCTCACCGCGGCGACCTCCGTGCAATTCCCGGGCGTCGGCGGAGTGCTTCCCGGATACGGATCGCAGCGCCCCAATGATTGGGGTCTGGGATTCGAGATCCGCGACCACAAGACTCCGCATTGGACGGGGGGAGCCAACTCGCCGCGAACCTACGGGCATTTCGGGCAGTCCGGCACCTTCCTGTGGGTGGATCCGGAGATCGGGGTGGCGTGTGTGGCATTGAGCGACGAGAATTTCGGCGATTGGGCCCGAGCGGTGTGGCCGACGCTCAGCGACGCCGTCATCGCCGATATCCAGCAGATTCGCGACACGGCCGAAAAGTAACAGCCGTAACATCGGGCACTCCAGTAAACTCGGGCAACGCCTGGGCTCGACGGGATGTTGGGGAAGACGTCCGACGTCGAGGCTGGAGGTGTACAGGTGCGCGCATCTGATCAGTTCGCGGATGTGACGTGTGGTGTGGTGTACATCCACGCGTCACCGGCCGCGCTGTGCCCGCACATCGAATGGACGCTTTCCTCCACTCTGAAATCACCTGCGTCCCTGCGCTGGACCGCCCAGCCGGCCGCCGCGGGACAACTGCGCGCAACCACCGACTGGGTAGGTCCCGTCGGTACCGCGGGACGAATTGCCAAGGCGTTGCGGGATTGGCCCGTACTGCGCTTCGAGGTCACCGAGGACCCCTCCGAAGGGGTCGACGGCGAACGCTACAGTTTCGTGCCCGGCCTCGGATTGTGGACCGGCGCGATGAGCGCCAACGGCGACGTCATGGTCGGCGAGATGCGGCTGCGCGAAATCGTCCGCGCCGCCCGGGCCCGCGGCCGCCACGGCGATATCTCCGCCGACATCGATCGCGCCTTGGGCACCGCCTGGGACGACGAACTCGAACCCTTCCGCACCGGCGGCGAGGGCGCCGAGGTCACCTGGCTCCGCCGCGACGTCGGCTGAGTACCCGCATCGAGCCGGAAACACATTACGGGTGGCCTCCGCAAGGGAGACCACCCGTAATGTGTTGGCGCCGAACGCTTTACAGCGGAATGTTCTTGTTGTGGCTCGGCTGGGCCGGGGCCGAGGCCAGCGCGGCGGCGATGGTGGACCGGGTCTTGGCCGGGTCGATGACCTCGTCCACGACGCCGAGGGACAGGGCCCGTCCGACACCGCCGGCGATGGTCTCGTGTTCGGCGGTGAGGCGCTCGATCAGGGCCTCACGCTCCTCTTCGGGGACCTTCGCGATGGCCTTCTTGTGCAGGATGCCGACCGCGGCCTTGGCGCCCATCACGGCGACCTCGGACTCCGGCCAGGCGTACACGGCGGTGGCGCCCAGCGAGCGGGCGTTCATCGCGATGTAGGCGCCGCCGTAGATCTTCCGGGTCACCAACGTGACGCGCGGGACGCGGGCCTCGGCGAAGGCGTGCAGCAGCTTCGCGCCGCGGCGCACCACGCCCTCCCATTCCATGCCGACACCGGGCAGGTAGCCGGGCACGTCGGTGATGACGACCAGCGGGATGCCGAAGGAGTTGCACAGCCGCACGAAACGCGCTGCCTTCTCGGCGGATTCGCTGGTGAGGCAGCCGCCCATGCGCAGCGGGTTGTTGGCGAGCACGCCGACCGTGCGACCACCGAGGCGGCCCAGGCCGGTGACGATGCTGCGGGCGTAACCGCCCTGCATCTCCTCGAAGGAGGATTCGTCGTTGCCGTCCGGCGAGGGGATCTTGTCGAGCAACTCGCGCACGACCGGCTTGACGTCGTAGGCCCGCTTGGCCGACTCGGGCAGCATCGCCTTCAGGTCCACATCGCCGTGGGCGGCGGCGGACAGGTCGAATTCTCCCTGTTCGGCGAACATCGAGACCAGGCGGCGGCCGCGGTGCATCGCGTCGTTCTCGTCGTCGGCGACGATATGGCACACACCGGACTTCTTGCCGTGGGTCTCGGGCCCGCCGAGGGTGGCCATGTCGACGTTCTCGCCGGTGACCGACTTGACGACATCCGGTCCGGTGACGAAGACGCGGCCCTCGGGCGCCATGATCACGACGTCGGTCAGAGCGGGGCCGTACGCGGCGCCGCCGGCGGCGAAGCCGACCACGACCGAAATCTGGGGGACCAGGCCCGAGGCGCGCACCATGGCCTCGAAGACGGTGCCGACCGCGTGCAGTGCCTCGACACCCTCGGCCAGGCGGGCGCCGCCCGAATGCCAGATGCCGACGACGGGGATCCGGGAATCGATGGCGGTATCGATCGCGTCCACGATGTGCTTGCACCCGTCGACACCCATGGCGCCGCCCATCACGGTGGCGTCGGAGCAGTATGCGACGGTGCGCACGCCGTCGACCTCGCCGATGGCGGCCAGCACGCCGGACTTGTCGCGGGGGTGGAGCGGAAGAACGGTTCCGGGATCGAAGAAGCGCTGCAACCGACCCAGCGGATCACGGGGATCGGTCGTGGCATCCGCCTGCACGGGGGCCATGATGGTCATCGCGGTCTCTCCTCGATGGAATGTGGAGTCGCTGACGCGGCTGCGAAAGATGAAAAATCCCGGTGGGGCTTTTCGACGAGGGGATCTGCCTTGGCCGAAAAGCCCCACCGGGTTCGCTGAAGTTGTCGACAGTACGTTGTCGACGAGTCGGATCAGTACCGTCCGAAGGCCAGCGCCACGTTGTGGCCGCCGAAACCGAACGAGTTGTTGATCGCGTACTCGATGTCCTGGCGACGGGCCTCACCGTGCACGACATCCAGGTCGATCTCCGGGTCCTGGTTCTCCAGGTTCAGCGTGGGCGGAACGATGCCGTCGCGAATGCTGAGCACTGTGAGCACCGACTCGAGGGCGCCCACGGCGCCGATCGAGTGGCCCAGGGCGGACTTGGGCGCGTAGACCGAGGCGTGCTTGCCCACGGCCCTGTAAATCGCGTTCGCTTCCGCGGTGTCCCCGATCGGGGTGGCGGTCGCGTGCGCATTGATGTGCGTGATGTCGGACTTCGACAGTCCGGCGGTCTGCATGGCGCGCTCCATGGCGCGCGCCGCACCGGCACCCGTGGGATCCGGGGCGACCAGGTGGAAGCCGTCGGAAGTGATGCCGGCACCCAGCAGGCGAGCGTGGATGGTGGCCCCGCGTGCCTTGGCGTGCTCTTCGGTCTCGACGACCATCAGTGCACCGGCCTCGCCGAAGACGAAGCCGTCACGATCCTTGTCGAACGGCCGCGACGCGCCCTTGGGGTCGTCGTTGCGGGTGCTCATCGCGCGCATCATGGAGAACGCGGCGATCGGCACGTCGGAGATGTAGCCCTCGACACCGCCGGTGACGACCATGTCGGCGTCGCCCATGACGATCATCCGCCACGCGTTGGCGATGCCCTCGGATCCCGACGAACATGCCGAGACCGGGGTGACCACTCCCGCCTTGGCCCCCAGTTCGAGGCCCACGACAGCGGACGGCCCGTTCGGCATGACCATCTGAACGGCCAGCGGCGAGATCTTGCGGTAGCCGCCGTTCTTCAGCTTGTCCACCGAGTCGATGAGCGCGTCGCCGCCGCCGAGACCGGTGCCGATCGCCACGGCCAGGCGCTCGGGGTCGACCTCGGGGCTGCCGGCGTTCTTCCACACCTCGCGCCCCAGCACCATCGCCAGCCGCTCGACATAAGCCATGCGGCGGATCTCGACCCGGCTGAGCAGGGTGTCCGGCGAAACCTTCAGGTGGCCGCCGATGCGAACCGGGAGGTCGTATTCCTCGATGAAGGAATCCTCGAGAACGTCGATGCCGCTCTCGCCGTTGAGGAGTCCCTTCCACGTCGCATCGACGTCACCCGCGATCGACGTGGTCGCCGCCATGCTGGTGACGACGACGTTCGGGAAGTTCCCGTTCAAAGTGGAAGGAGTGGTCACGGTGTCGGCCTTACTGGGCGTCGAACTTGGCCTTGAGCTCAGCGGCCGCGTCGGAGTTCTCGGCCTCGAGCTTCTGGATGTAGGAGACGGCGTCACCCACGGTCTTGAGGCTGGCAAGATCCTCGTCGGGGATCTTCACGCCGTACTTGTCCTCGGTCTGCACGGCGATCTCGACCATCGACAGCGAGTCGATGTCCAGGTCATCGACGAAAGACTTCTCGATCGTCACCTCGGAGGGCTCGATGCCGGTCACCTCTTCGATGATCTTGCCGAGCTCTTCGACGATCTGTTCCTGGGTCAGAGCGGCCACTTGGTGGCTCCCTTCTTGTTCTTTCGTTGGTCCGACGTGAATCGGAGGTCCCGATTATTTCTTCGGTACGAGGTGGACGAATGTTTCGTCCTGCTCGCTCACGGTCGCGTCACTGCGAGCCGCGAGGAAAGCTAGCCGGTTGCCGAGAGCTCGACAAACGCGGGGATGTTCTCGGGGGTCTTCAGCGCCAGATTCGGGGTGCCCTTGAGCTCCCGCTTGGCGATGCCGACCAGGGTTCCGGCCGGCGGCAACTCGGCCACCGCGGAAACCCCTGCCGCGCGAACGGTTTCTGTGCACAGATCCCACCGGACGGGCCGGGTCACCTGTGCCGCCAGCTTCTCGATGGCGTCTTTGCCCGAGTCGACCGGCTTGCCGTCGTAGTTCGACAGCAGGGTACGGGTCGGCTCACCGGGGACCATCTGGGAGATGGCTTCGGCCACGGCGTCCTGGGCGGGTGCCATGAACGCGGTGTGGAAGGCCCCGGCGACAGGCAGCGCGCGAATCCGCGCCTTTTCCGGCGGGTTCGCGGCCAGTTCCGCCAGCGCATCCAGCCGGCCTGCCGCCACGATCTGACCGACCGCGTTGCGGTTGGCCGGGACCAGGTCGAGTTCGGCGAGCCGGTCGAGCACGGCGGCTTCGTCGCCACCGAGCACGGCGGACATGCCGGTCGGAACCAGCGCACACGCCTTGGCCATCTCCGCACCGCGAATCGCGGCCAGTTTCACCGCGTCGTCGGGAGAGACGACACCGGCGACGGCTGCGGCGGCGAGCTCGCCGACCGAATGTCCGGCGACGATGGTATCCGCCGGGACCGCTTCGTGCGGAATCTCGGCGAAAGCCAGCAGCGCGGCGGCGACGACCAGCGGCTGGGTCACCGCGGTATCGGTGATCTCCTCCGCGGTGGCGGTGGTGCCGAGGCGGAGCAGATCCAGGCCGGAGGCCTTGGACCACAGTTCGAGGCGGTCACGCGCGCCGGGAAGATCGAGCCATGGCGCGAGCATGCCGGGTGTCTGAGAGCCCTGTCCAGGGGCGAACAACGCGATCACGCCTCTAACAAAACACTGTGAGGGGGGTCCGTGGAGATGTCGGCGCCGATGATGTTTGAGCGAAGCTTTTGTGTGGACCCCACAAAACGGCACGTGGGTCGAGGCGATCGACGGCGCCGCGATGTCCGTTACAGGCGATCTTCGTAGAAAGTTGCCTGCGAGTCTTCTGAGGCAGGTGTAGACGATTCGTTACGCACTCGTGTCAAACGACCCACTGTTGCCGCGATTCGGAGCACATAGGCGTCACGAGGATTCATCGGATCCCGGCCGGTGACCTCGGCGATGCGCTTGAGCCGGTAGCGGACCGTATTTGGATGAACGAACAGCTGCCGGGCGCAAGTCTCGACCGCTCCACCGCAATCGAGGTAGGCGTCGAGAGTGTCCGACAAGGCCGACCCGGCGGCGGCCAACGGTAGCACAACGTACTCGTTGAGAGCGTCGACCGCAGCCCGATCGCCGAGCAGGGCTCGCTCGGGCAGAAGTTCGGAGGCGTGTACCGGCCGCGGCGCCGCCCGCCAGCCCACCACGGCCTCCATTCCGGCCATCGCCTCCACCGCGCTGACGTGCGCCGCCGACAGCGTGCGCATGGTCGGGCCGATCACCACGGGCCCCTCCGAGAACGCCTCGGCGAGCAGATCCATCAGGAACGGCGAGGGGTAGCCGGTATCGCCGAGATTGCCGCTGACCACCATCACCAGCCGCGAACCCTGCACCACCGCGAGCGCCGCGCGGCCGTGCCGGGCGGCGACGACGTGCACCGAACTCACCACGGCCACTTGATCTTTCGGGGGTGTGCCGACCAGCACCGTCGCGGCGGCGGTGGCATCCCAGTTCAATGTGGCCGCGCGCGAGAGCATTTCGGCGCCGGTGTCACCACGCACGACGGCGTCGACCACCAGCGCCTCCAGGCGGGTATCCCAGGCGCCGCGGGATTCGGCCGCGGAGGCGTAGACCGACGCCGCGGCGAAACCGAGTTCACGGCCGTAGCGCAGCACCGCCTCGGTGAGCGCCACCAGCTGGCGGTCGTTGCGGGCCAGCGCCGGCAGCCACTGCTCGAAGAACTCCATCGCGACCCGGACCATGTCGACGGTCTGCCGCAAGGTCAGCCGGCGGGCCAGATCCTGCGGAATCACCTGGAACGCGTCGAGGCTGAAACGGATATCGCTTTCCGGATCCTGTAACCACTCCAGGAAATTGACCACCGCGGTCTGCACCAGCATCTGCACGCCCGCGCGCTGGGCGGCATCCAGATCGCCGAAGAACGGTAGCCGGTCCTCCATCGAGGCGATCGCCTCGGTGGACAGCCGCCCGGAGAACTGCTTCACCCGTTTCAGCAGGGTGTCCGGCAGCGGATCGCGGGTTTGCCGATTGGGGGACAGCGCCCCGGTCGGCAGATAGACCTCGTGCTCGGACGACCCCTCGGAAACCCGGCGAGGCCGCGGCGGTTTACGTTCCACTGTTCAATATTCCGTCATCGCGCGGTCGGTCTCCGCAACCCCCCGGTAGGGGCGCGATTCGCGCCCCTACCGGAACGGTCACGCGAGCTGTTCTTCGCTGCTCATCGATTTCGGCGCGGCGTCGACGTCGTCGATGCGGTAGCGGGCAGCGGCTTGCGCGACCACCGACGAATCGACCCCGCCGGTGCGTCCCAGGGCCTCCAGCGCCGCCAGGGCGATGGATTGGGCGTCGACGTTGAACACCCGCCGCGCCGCCTGCCGGGTATCGGAGAACCCGAATCCGTCGGTGCCCAGCGTGGTGTAGTCACCGGGGACCCATTTGCGGATCTGGTCCGGCACCGCGCGCATCCAGTCCGAGGCCGCCACGAACGGCCCCTGCGCCTGCGACAGCACTCGCGTGATGTACGGCGCGTCGGTTCCGGCATCCGGATGCCGCAGCGTGTGGATCTCCTTGGCCAGCGCCTCCCGGCGCAGCTCGCTCCACGACGTCACCGACCACACGTCCGCCTGCACACCCCAGTCCTCGGCCAGCAGTTCCTGCGCGCGCAGGCCGTCGGGCAGCGTCACACCCGCGACCAGGATCTGGGCGCGCACGTCACCCTCGCCGCCCCGGCGGTACAGGTAGATGCCCTTCAGCAGACCCTCGACGTCGAGGTCGTCCGGCTCGGCCGGCTGCTGATACGGCTCGTTGTAGAGGGTGATGTAGTAGAAGACGTTCTCGCCGCCGAAGACGTCGTCCTTCATCACCGGATGGGTCCCGGGCATCTCCGAGGCGAGGGTTCCGCCCGGACCGAGCTGCGCCCGCCCGCCCCCGTACATCCGGCGCAGGCCGTCGCGCACGATGTGGGCGATCTCGAAGGCGAACGCCGGATCGTAGGCGACCACCGCCGGATTGGTGGAGGCCAGCAGCAGCGAATGGCCGTCGTTGTGCTGCAATCCCTCACCGGTCAGCGTGGTGCGCCCGGCGGTTGCGCCGAGTACGAAGCCGCGGGCCAGCTGGTCGGCGGCCGCCCACAGGCCGTCGCCGGTGCGCTGGAACCCGAACATCGAATAGAAGATGTAGAGCGGGATCATCGGCTCGCCGTGGGTGGCGTACGACGTGCCGGCCGCGGTGAACGATGCGGTCGATCCGGCCTCGTTGATGCCCTCGTGCAGAATCTGGCCCACTTGACTTTCTTTGTAGGCCAGCATCAATTCCGCGTCGACGGAGGTGTACAACTGCCCGTTGCGGTTGTAGATCTTCAACGACGGGAACCACGAGTCCATACCGAAGGTGCGGGCCTCGTCGGGAATGATCGGCACGATGCGCTTACCGATCTCCTTGTCGCGCAACAGTTCCTTCATCAGCCGCACGAACGCCATCGTGGTCGCGACGTTCTGCTTCCCCGACCCCTTGCGCACGGAGGCGTAGGGCGCGTCACCGGGCAACTGCAAAGGCTTTGCCGTAGAACGCCGTTCGGGCAGGAAGCCACCCAGCGCGCGCCGCCGGTCCAGCATGTAGCCGATCTCGTGCGAATCCATGCCCGGGTGGTAGTACGGGGGCAGATACGGATCGGCCTCGAGCTGGGCGTCGGTGATCGGAATGCGCTGCACGTCGCGGAACGCCTTCAGATCGTCGAGCGTCATCTTCTTCATCTGGTGCGTCGCGTTGCGCGCCTCGAAGTGCTTGCCCAGGCCGTAACCCTTGATGGTCTTGGCCAGGATCACCGTCGGCTTGCCCTGATGCGCCAGCGCCGCGGCATAGGCCGCGTAGATCTTGCGGTAGTCGTGACCACCGCGCTTGAGATTCCAGACCTGCTGATCGGTCAGGTCCTTCACCAGATCCTTGGTGCGCGGATCGCGCCCGAAGAAGTGCTCGCGCACATAGGCGCCGTCGTTGGCCTTGTAGGTCTGGTAGTCGCCGTCCGGGGTCGAGTTCATCAGGTTGACCAGCGCACCGTCGCGGTCGGCGCCGAGCAGCGCATCCCACTCCCGGCCCCAGATCACCTTGATGACGTTCCAGCCGGCGCCGCGGAAGAACGACTCCAGCTCCTGAATGATCTTGCCGTTACCGCGGACCGGGCCGTCGAGTCGCTGCAGGTTGCAGTTGACGACGAAGGTCAGATTGTCCAGACCCTCCAGCGCCGCCACATGCGCCAGACCGCGCGATTCCGCCTCGTCCATCTCGCCGTCGCCGAGGAAGGCCCACACGTGCTGATCGGAGGTGTCCTTGATCCCGCGATCGTGCAGGTAGTGGTTGAAGCGCGCCTGGTAGATGGCGTTCATCGGGCCCAACCCCATGGAAACCGTGGGGAATTCCCAGAAATCGGGCATCAGTCGCGGGTGCGGATACGACGACAGTCCGTGGCCCGGACCGCCGTGGCTGTACTCCTGGCGGAACCCGTCGAGCTGATCCTCGGTCAGCCTGCCCTCGAGGAAGGCGCGGGCGTAGATGCCGGGGGAGGCGTGGCCCTGGATGAAGATCTGGTCGCCGCCGCCGGGATGGTTCTTGCCGCGGAAGAAGTGGTTGAAGCCGACCTCGTACAGCGCCGCGGACGACGCGTAGGTCGAAATATGGCCGCCCACACCGATTCCCGGCCGTTGCGCGCGATGCACCATGACCGCGGCGTTCCAGCGGATCCAGGCGCGGTAGCGGCGCTCGACCTCTTCGTCGCCGGGGAACCAGGGCTCGTTCTCGGTGGGGATGGTGTTGACGTAATCGGTGGAGGTCAACGCCGGGATGGTGACGTGACGTTCACCGGCGCGCTCCAGCAGGCGCAGCATCAGATAGCGTGCGCGGCCGGGGCCCTCGCGCTCGAGCATCTCGTCGAAGGAGTCGAGCCACTCGCTCGTCTCCTCCGGGTCGATGTCCGGTAGATATGACGCCACCCCCTCGCGGATCACACGCACACGCGCACCGGCCGGGCGGGCGGGCGCCGACTGGTGGTCGGCGGAACCTTTGGCGCTCGTCGGCTCGGGGTCGGATGCAGAACTTGACGAAATCGGGTGCATCAGGTCGGTCAAAATCAATGCTCCTCGTACAGGGGGTGGACAAGCTGATGGCTCTAACCCCGGGCAGCACCGCTGGTGTGCGGGCCGTCCGTCGCTCACGGTTTGGGGCGCACCTCACATCCTTGTCGATGATGCGTCCCAGGTCATCATGTCAGCCGTAAATCCAGTACCGTTCGCTAGGCTGTGACGCTCGTTGCAGCGAACTCGCCACAGGACATTCTTTCGACTGCTCGAGAAGCGGGGAGGACGATGAAACTGCTGAACCCACGTGGGTTCGGACTGATGTGCGCGACCTTGGCGGTCGGCACCGGACTGGTGGTGGCAGGATGCTCTACCGCTGTCCACGGTACCGCGACCGTGAACCAGGCGGATGCGGCCGCGTTCCGGACCGAGATGGCAGCGTCCTCGGCCGCGGCCACCTCGTCGAAAAAGGCTGCCGCGCAGACGAAAGCCGTCGCCGACAACTGCACACCGTTCCGTGACACCACCGGTGCCGCGGTGACGAAGTACAACGACTTCGTCGACGCGCACGATGCGAACGCCCCCGACCAGGACGCCAAGCGCGATTCCGCCGCGCAGACCCTCGAGGACGCCGCGCGGACCGTGGAGGGGCGGGTCACCGCCGCCGGCGACGCGTTACCCCCGGATCTCGCGCAGAAGCTCACCGAATACGTCAACGCCGCCCGCGGCTTGGCCGGCGAATCCCGCAAGATGACCTACACCGCACCGGTCGGCACGCTCAACGACGCCAGTAAGCGAGTCAACGACGCGCTGAACGCGGTGCGGACCGCATGCCCGGCGCGATAGCCGGGAAACGGATGTCCCGGGGCCGCTCAGGGCGTTGCGAACCGCCTCTGCAGGATTCGCCCCGGGGCATGCATCCGCGACATTTCGGAGGTTATTTGGGCGGATCGGCTTGCGTTGCGGCCGATAACCATGTTCGCTTGCAACTATCTGTTGTCGGGAGTTGAGGAGGAATCTCAATGAGGTTGTCAAGTCCTACTGGTGATTTCCGGGTTTGCTGATGGGGTCAGGTTGCGGGGGCGGGCTGGTAGGTCTTGTGGTCGC
>NZ_JOJF01000039.1:0-42227 GCF_000720265.1 Nocardia sp. NRRL WC-3656
GTGGATGTCTTGTGGGCCTTGCTGCGCGACGGCCGCGAATTCAGTGCCATCCGCCCGACATCGGTGGCAGCTGCGGCTTGACACAGTCATTGAGAGTCCATTCCCACATTGGTGACCGGTTCGTCGATATCGACCGTCTCGACGGCGACGCCGAGCACCACCGCCAACTGCTCGGCGAGCTGGCGGGCCGCGAAATCGGCGCGATGCTCGGGCGGCAATGCCATCACCTCGCCGCGCAGACTGCCCTGCCCTTCACCGCCGACGCCGGCATCGGCCAGCAGCTGCCGGAAGCGCCGGGTCTCGACCGAGGGCCGGGCGCCGCTCGCCCACACACCCCAGTCGATATCGGCGACCGCGACCTGCGCGGTATCCAGCGCGAGGCATTCCGCGAGCAACGCCGTCGCGCGATCCATATCGATCGGACGAAAGCCCAGCATCTTGACGTACCCGACGAGCGCCTCACTGCCGTCGGCCATACCGCCACCGGCCATGAAGCCCCAGTTCACCGACAGCGCCGCGGCACCACGTCCACGTCGGCTCGCGGCCAGACCGTCGAGTGCGGCATTGGCCGCCGCGTAGCCGACCTGCGGTGTGATGCAGCCCAGCGCGCTGATCGAGGAGTAGAGCACGAACATGTCGGGTTCGATCCCGGTCGCGGTGAGTGCGCGGTCGAGGTTGTAGGCGCCGCGCACCTTGGTGAACAATCCGCTCAGCGAGTCGCGCGTGATCTGCGGAATCGGCAGATTGTCCACGACACCGGCGGCGTGGAAGATGCCCCGCAGCGGCGCGGTGCTCCGAATCCGTTGCAGCAGTGCGACGGTCGCGGCGTAGTCGGCGATGTCCAGGCGTTCCTCGACGATCTCGATGCCCGCCTCGGTGAACGCCGCCACCTGGGCGACGGCCTGCGGCGTGACGGCGCCGTGCCGGCCGACCAGCACCAGCCGCCGCGCTCCCGAGCGGGCCAGCCAGCGAGCGGTGGCCAGACCGAATCCGCCGAATCCACCGGTGACCAGATACACCCCGTCCGGGTCGATCACCGGATGCCCGAGTGGTGGCCGCACCGCGGGCTCCTGCTCCCGCATATCGATCACCACGCGACCCACATGCTGTGAGCGCGCGACACTTTCGAACGCGGCCGGCAACTCCGACGCCGGATACGCCGTATAGGGCAGGTATCGGTAGGTGCCGTCCTGCAGCCGCTGCTGCGCGATCCGCAGCGGCGCCCGCAGAATTTCCGGATCGTGGGCCAGCGCCCGGTCCATATCCACCGCGAAGAAGGTCAGGTTGCGGTCGAACGGGGCCAGGTCGATCACACCGCCGCCGTAGATGTCGGCCTTGCCGATATCGACGATCCGGCCGAATTCCGCTGCGACCCGGAAGTTCTGGCGCAGAATCTCACCCGGCGCGGAGCTGTAGACCACATCGACGCCACGGCCACCGGTCAAGGCCGCGATTTCGTCGGCGAACCCCGCGGACCGCGAGTTCAGGACATCGTCGACGCCCAGCTGCCGCACCTGATCGCGTCGCGATTCCGTACTGGCGGTGCCGATGACGCGGGCGCCGATGTGCTGGGCGACCTGCACCGCGGCCATTCCCATGCCGCCGGCCGCACCGTGCACGAGCACGGTCTCACCGGGTTGCAGCCGCGCCAGCGTCCGCAGACCGAATTCCGCTGTCAGATAAGGCAATCCGGAACCACAGGTAAGCGGATCGTAGCTCTCGCCGGGATCGAGCCGATGTGGGAGCGAGGCGCCCGCGTCGACCGGCATCGTCACATAGCGGCGCAGGATGTCGCCCGCGCACACCATCATCCGGTCACCCAGGGCGACCTCGTCGACATCCGCGCCGACCCGGGTCACCACACCCGAGCCCTCCATACCGACGGTCATGCCGAAGTACGTGTCGCCGAGTTCCTTCTCGGTCAGCACGCCCAGGACCTTCATCGCGTCCTTGTAGTTGAGACCGACGGCGTCCATCCGCAGTTCGACCTCGCGCGGTCCGGGCGCGCGCCGGGCGGATTCGCGCAACGCGAGATCCGACAGCAGCCGCGAACGCGGAATCTCGGCCTCGAATCCGGCTTCCGGATCGGTGAGCGGCCGGGCAGAATCACGCTGCCGCAGATAATCGTCCAGATTCTGCGCGATCCGCACGGCCCAGGCGGTGCCCGCGCGCACCGCGATCTCGTCACCGATGTCGTCGGCGACAACCAGTGTGCGGCAGTCGTCCCAGCCCGCCTCGTCCAGGTCCAGCAGACGCCATCCGGCCGCCGGCTGCTCGTTGAGCAGCGCCCGTCGCGCCCCGACCAGCGCCCCGTGTTCGGGATGAGTGGCCGTGTCGGACGGCGTGCACAGGGCGTGCTCGGTGATCACCACGCACCGCAGATCGGTGGAATCATCCTCGGCGAGCAGCGCTTCCACTACCGCCGCGATCCGCGCGAGGGCGTAGACGGTGCCGTCGGCGGGCGCATCACCGCAGGCCACCACGGCGACGTGCCGGGGACCGGTTGCCGAGGTGAGCGCCGCACGCAGCCGCTCCTCGTCGATCTCGTCCACATCGGCGAGCACCACACTCGTCGCCGCGTCCGCGCCGGCCAGGGCGGCGACCCGTTCGGCGGTATCGGCGCCGATGCCGATGACGACCAATCCGGTTGTCGCCGAAGGCAACTCGCCGTAGTCGACCTCTTCCCACACCTGCTGGTAGAACACCCCACCCAGTTGATGGACCACATCGGGCCGCACCGACACGGGGCGGAACTCCACCCCGGTCATCCGCATCGACACCGCGCCGTCCTCGTCGAGGACGGCGATATCGGCGCGCAAGGGATCGGTGCCGCGCCGGGTGACGACCACCCGGGGCCGCTGCGGCAGCGGGGCCAGCAGGCGGACGCTGCCGATGGCTGCGGGGACGGTCGCGCCCGCGTCGGGACCGCTGTCGGCGGCCAGCGCGGCGACGCACTGCAACGCCGCGTCCACCACCGCGGGATGGGCCAGGTGCGGGTGGTCCGGATTCGCGGGCGCATCGCCGGTGACGCTCGCCAGCACGGTATCGCCGCCGATGACCGCGGAGACGATGCGCTGGAACGCCGGGCCGTAGTCGAGGCCGCGGGCGGCCAGGCCCGTGTACAGGTCGGCGCCGGCCACCACGGCCGCCCCCTCGGGCGCGCCGAACGGTTCGACCGCCGTGTCGAAATCGGTTTCGACGAGCCGTCCGACCGCGTTGCGGGTCCAGACCTCGGCCGAAGCCGGGCGGGAGTGGACGGCGAAACGCCGCGTGCTCTCCTCCACCGTGACGCGCAGCACGGGGACGTCGTGTTCGTCGATCACCAGCGGCGCGACGAATTCGATGTCCTCGAGCCCGATCCGGCTGCGGCCCGTCCGCTCGGCCGCCACGCTGAGGGCCGCGTCGAGGTAGGCCGCGCCGGGCAGCACCACATGGCCGTCGACGACATGATCCGGAAGCCACGGCAGTCGCGACACCGACAGCTGCACTTCCCATTCCGATCCGGCGCCGGCCGTGGTCTCGCCCAGCAGCGCGGGGCTGTTCGCGGCGCCGAGTTTGTCGCGCGTCGTGATCGGCTCGTCGTGCCACAGCCGCTTGCGCTGCCACGGGTAGCTAGGCAGGGCGACATACGGCGACCGCGCCGCCTCCGGGTGTCCGGGGATCCTGGTGCCGTCGAGGGAACCGGCGACATACAGGTCCGTCACCGCCTGCAGGATGTGGCGGCGGTCGTCGCGGTCGCGCGAGAGCGTGCTCACCGCCGCGCCGACCACACCGCGGTGGATCAGCAGCTCGCGGATATTGCCGCTGAGCACCGGATGCGGCCCGACCTCGACGAAGACCCGATGTCCGGCGTCGAGCAGGCTCGATATCGCGTCGGCGAAGCGCACGGGTTCGCGTACGTTGCGGCACCAGTAGGCCCCGGTCCAGGCGGTGCCGTCGAGCGCGTCGGCGGTGACCGTCGAATAGCTGGGCACGGTGGCCGCTCCCGGCGTCAGCTCCGCCAGCGCGTCGGCCAGATCCGCCAGGATCGGATCCATCAGATGGCTGTGATAGGGCACCTCCACTCGCAGCATGCGCGCGAAAGTCCCTGTCGCCGAGAGCATATCGCGCAGCATCTCCAGGTCGGCGCTGTCGCCGGCGAGAGTGACCGCGCTGGGGCTGTTCACCGCCGCGATCGAGATGCCGGGGCTGTCGGCCAGCAAGGTCCGGACATCCGCCTCGGGCATGCCGACCGCGAGCATGCCCCCGGTTCCGGCCGTGGTGGCCTGCAACCGGGACCGGTGATAGCTGACCAGGACCGCGTCGCGCAGCGACAGCGCGCCCGACACGTACGCCGCGGCGACTTCGCCGACGCTGTGGCCGACGACCACGGCCGGGCGCACGCCGTACTCGGCGAGCTCGGCGGTCAACGCCACCTGCAGCAGGAAGTTCGCCGGTTGCGCGACGGCGGTCTGCGCGACCTTCGAATCCTGCTCCCCGGCAAGCATCTCCGACAGAATCGACCAGCCCGCCACCGCAGTGAATTCCGCGTCGACCTCGCGGGCCACGCGGGCGAAAGTGGTGTCGGCGGTGAGCAGTTCGCGGCCCATCCCCCACCACTGCGGGCCCATACCGCTGTAGACGAACACCGGCTCGACCGAACCGTCACCGACCGCGCGGGCGGGCGCCTTACCCGCACCGGATGCGAAGTCGCGCAACTGGGTACGCAGATCATCGGCATCGCGGTAGACGAATCCGGTGCGCAGCGAATGGTGCGCGCGCCGGGTCCACAGCGCCGCCGTCACCGAGTCGACGGTGTCGTCGCGCAGGGTTCGGGCCAGTTCCGCCGCGGTCTCGCGCACCGCGGCCTCGGAGCGGCCCGACAGCGGCGCGATCCGCGGCACGTCGAGTCGTTCGGGGCTTGCGACCGGGGCCGGCGCCTCGGTCAGAATCACGTGGGCGTTGGTGCCGCCGTAGCCGAATCCGTTGACCGCGACCGCACGCTGCCCGGGGATGCCCGGCAGCGGCTCGCTGTCGAGCGGCACCCGCAGGCGCCATTCGTCGAACGCGATCTCCGGGTTGGGATTCGACAGCGAGAAGTGCGGCGCGACCGTGCCGTGGTGAAGGGTCAGCGCGGCCTTGATCAGGCTCGCCACCCCCGCCGCCGCCTCGGTGTGGCCGAAGTTGCCCTTCACCGATCCGACCGGCACCGCCGCGGTCCGGCCGTCGACGGCGCCGTAGACCTGACCGAGCGCCTTCATCTCGATCGGGTCGCCGACCGCGGTGCCGGTGCCGTGTGCCTCCAGATAGCCGATGTCGCGGGCCGCGATGCCGGACTCCTCGCGGACCTGCGCGGCGAGTTGTTGCTGGGCAACGGGATTCGGCACCGGAATCGCCATCGTCCGGCCGTCCTGATTGACGCCGGTCGCGCGGATCACCGCGTAGATCCGGTCCTTGTCGCGTACGGCGGCATCGACCGTCTTGAGCACCACCGCGCCGGCCCCTTCGGCCCGGCCGTAGCCGTCGGCGCCGGCCTCGAACGTCTTGCAGCGGCCGTCGACGGACAGGAACCGGCCCTTGCACATGGAGATGAAGGTTTCCGGCTGCAGCATCGCGTTGGCGCCGCCGACGATCGCGGTCTCGCACTCTCCGGCGATAATCGCCCGCACCGCCAGATGAGTGGCCACCAGCGACGACGAGCACGCGGTGTCGACGGTCAGGCTCGGCCCGTGCAGATCCAGCAGATAGGAGATCCGGTTGGACAGCAGCGTGTGCGAGGCGCTCATCGCGGTGTGGTTGTTGATCGCCGACCGCACCAGCGGCCCGCTGCGCCCGAGCGCGTTGTCGAGGATGAAGCCGCCGACATACACGCCCACCCGGCCGCCGGGCACCCGCCCGGCCATGCCGGCGTCGTCGAGCGCCTCCCAGGCGACCTCCAGCAGCAGCCGCTGCTGCGGATCGAGAATCGCCGCTTCGCGCTGGGCGATGCCGAAGAAGTCGGCGTCGAAGTCCCACAGCGGCTGGGTGAGGAAGCCGCCTCGGCGGGTGTACATTCGGCCCGGTGCGTCCGGATCCGGGTCGTAGTACTTGTCGATGCTCCATCGGTCCGGCGGAATATCCACGATTCCGTCGCCGCGCCCGAGCAGGAAATCCCAATAACCTTTCGGATCGGAAATGCCACCGGGAAAACGGCAGCCGATACCTACTATCGCAATGTCGACCATTGTCACTCCTGGCTGTGAACAGTGCCCGAATTCGTCGGGACGAACCGCGGCGTTGTCCAAATTCCGGACACCTGTACCGGATACGTGCAGCCTATGGTGTGCGATTCGGAGCGGTCAACGAATTCCGAACGCACACAAATGCGCGAGGCGCCGGTGCGTACCGGCGCCTCGCGCATTTTTCTGTCGGTCAATTCTGTACGGGAACGGGATCCGGCCCCGGCCGGGCCCGGGAATCCGGATCCGGCCCGCCCTCGAGTCCGGCCGGCAATCGCCGCAGCCATGCCGGCCCCCACCAGTTGGCCGCGCCCAGCAGGCGCATCAGGGCCGGAACGAGAATGCCGCGGATCAGGGTGGCATCGCTGAGCACCGCGAGCGCCAGTCCCAGGCCGAACAGCTGAATGAATGAAACTCGCGAGGTCACCATCCCCGCGAAGGCGATCGTCATGAGCAGTGCGGCGGCGGTGAAAATGCGCGCCGTGCGGGCCACGCCGATCGCGACCGATCGGGTGTTGTCTCCGGTCACAATCCATTCCTCACGAATTCGGGAGAGCAGGAATACTTCGTAATCCATCGAAACGCCGAAGGCGAGACAGAACATGAGAATGGGCATGGTCGGAACCAGAAATCCGGTAGGCGTGAAACCGAATATTGCCGACAGATGACCTTCTTGAAAAATCCACACCATCGCGCCGAATGTCGCCGACAGCGACAGGGTATTCAGCAGCAACGCCTTGACCGGAAGCCACACGCTGCCGGTGAAAGCCAGGAGTACGAGCAGGGTCGACACGGCGATCAGGCCCAGCGCGAGCGGCAACCGAGAGGTCAACGCGTGCACCGAATCCGCGTTCTCGGCCGCGGCGCCGCCGTAGAGTGCCGGGCTCGGCGGGGGCACGTCACGAATCCGGTGCAACAGATCGTTGCCCGCCGGCGACGACGGGTCGGCCTCGGTGCCGACGCGCAGATAGGTACCGGCCGGCGTGCTCATACCGTCCGGCGCCGCCGCGACCCGGGTTCCTTCGGCGAACACTCCCGAGGCGGACAACACCGAGGTCACGCCCTCGACCCGGGAGAGATTGGCGGCATAGTGCTCCAGCTCGGGTGAGACGAGGCCGTAGCCGGGCAGCGCCACGGTCACCGCCGCCATCGCATTCTCACGGAAGTCGCCGCGCAACGCGTCACCGACCTCGTGACTGGACGCACCGTGCAGGACACGGTCGTCGGCGGAGCCGAATCGCATCGAGAGGGCCGGCGTGCCCAGGACCAGCAACAGCGCCACCACCGCGACCGCGGACAGCACCGGCCGGCGCATCACCGCCCGCACCACCCGATACCAGCGGGTGTCGGCCGGCTGCGCGGGCACTCCGCTCGGTGCCGGCCGGTGAGCCCAGCGCCGCAACGGAACTCGCAGATCGAACCGGTGCAGGTGCGGCGCCGTCACCGCCAGCGCGGCCGGTACCAGCAGCAGGGTCGTGACGACGGCGGCGGCCAGTACCGAGAGCCCCGCGAAGGCCAGCGACCGCAGGAAATACAGCGGGAACACCAGCAGCGTGCACAGCGAAAGTCCCACGACCGCACCGGAGAACAGCACCGTGCGCCCCGCGGTCCGCGCGGTGCGCACGACCGCCGCACCGGTGTCGAGACCGGCCGCGCGTTCCTCGCGGAATCTGCTCACCAGGAACAGGCTCGAATCGATCGCCACGGCGAAACCGAGAGCGCTCATCATGTTCAGCGCGAAGATCGACACGTCGCCGAACTCGGCGAGGATGCGCAGCAGCGGCAGCGTGACCGCGATGGTGAACAGACCCACCGCCAGGGGTATCGCGGCGGCGATCACACTGCCGAAGACGATGATCAGCGCCAGCCCGGTCAACGGGACCGCGATCGCCTCGGTGACGATCAGATCCTTCACCACCTGCTCACTCATCTGATTCAGCGCCACGGCCTGACCGCCCGCGAGTACGGTGACACCGTCGTAGTCACCGCCGATCCGGTCGACGAGCGCGCCCGCGCGCTGCGGTGCGGTGGTGTCGTCCCCCGCGACGTGCGCGAGCACCAGCGCCTCCCGGCCGTCGCCGCTGCGCAGCGCCGAGCGCAGATCCGGCGCCAGTTGCCAATAGGACTGCACGGCGTCGACATGGTGGTCGGCGTGCAACTGCGCGACCACGCGTTCGCCGGCCGTCCGTGCCGCTGCGGACTCGACTCCCCCGGGGGCGCGCACCAGCAGAACCACGTTCGGCGCGGCCGAGGGGAATTCGTCGCCCAGGAAGGACGACACGCGTGCCGATTCGGTATCGGGCGGCGAGAACCCACCCGTCTTCAGATGCGTCGGCGCGGTGGCGCCGAAGGCGATGCTGACGATGCCCACCAGCAGACATGCCGCGAGGACCGCGCGGGCGTGTCGGGTGGCGAAAGCGGCGACGGTGGACAGCATGTGCCGAACCTCTCGGGAGTGCGACGAAACGGATGCGCGGCGTTCAGATGGCGGTGTCGGAGGACTGGATCCGGTCCGCGAACGCACGCCACTCCCGCGCATTGCGGCTGGCCAGCTCCGCGACGGTCGCGGCCAGATGCGGCGGCACCGCTTCGGCCACCCGCGGCCACATCTTGCGGTTCATGGAATGGGAATGCAACCAGCGCAACAGATCTCGCCCCTGCTGACTCGCCCGCATGGCCGGGTCGCGGGTAAGTTTCTGCAGCAGTAGGGCATTCGTATCGGGCCCTTCGGCGGTATCGCCGTCCGAGCACAGACGCTCGCGCATCTTCTTCCGGATCGCGTGCGCGGTGCTGACCGATACATCGGCGGCCGCCGCCAGTGCGCGCAGCGGCATATCCGGTGAGGCCGTGAGCAATTCGATCACCTGCTGGCGCCGCCGGGAGGAATCCAGCGGCCGGGAACGGCCGTCGGCGCCGATCCGGATGTTCGACTGCGGAGTTTCCCCGGTCGAACGCAATCTGATGCGCGCCACCGTCTTCGACGACAATCCGGTACTGGTGGCGATTGTACGATCGGACAATTCGGGCATCGATTCCAGGATGCGCTCCGCGGCCGCCTTCCGGTCGGGCAGCGTCAGCGGAAGCCCGTGCACCACATTGGATTCGACGCCGCGCAGGAATGCCTCCGCGGCGCTGCCGTCGAAGAACAACACCTCGATATCGGTCATGCCCTTCATCCGCGCCGCATGCACGCGGTGCATCCCGTCGATCACCCGCATGGTCGCGCGGTGGACCAGGATCGGCGGCCACTGCGACTCGCTTTCGGCCAGCCGCACGATGTGGCGGCGATCCTCCCCGGTGGAACGCGGCGAATCCGCCGGCAGCAGCCGCTGCAGTTCGACTCGATAACACGCATCGGATGTCAGCGGCACCACTGCGCCGACGTTCGCTTTACGCTGAGCGGACATTCCAGCCCCCAAAAGAAGTTCGTCCGGAACGGGACCGGTCACCGATGACCGCAACCGGCCGTTCGAAACCCGGTGCCGGGCCGACCGATCGGTCACAGCGTAGGCGCGCCGGATGATCACGACTAGACTTTCCGAACAGAACGCTCCAGGAGTGCCCTCGCCATGACAGTCGTCGCCGAATCCGGCCGCGCCACCCTGCTCACCGCCGGCATGGTCGTAGCCGAACGCGAAGGACTACAGCGCCTTTCGATCAATGCCGTGGTCGAAGAGGCGGGCATGGCCAAGGGCACCTTCTATCGGCACTTCCCCAACCGCCACACCTACCTGGTGGCGCTGTATCGCCAGTTCTTCACACTCATCAGCGCGCGAGTGGCGGAGGCGATCCGGGGGATGGCGCCGGGTCCGGACCGGCTCGCGGTCAGCGTCGACGCCTTCCTCGACGCCTGCCTGCACAGCTGCGGCACCGAGGCCTTCATGCTCCAAGCCCAGTCGGATCCCGGCCTGCGCACCGAGATCGCCCAGCGGCGCGAGGGTTTCCTCGCCGCCAGCCGGCCCGATATGGTCGCGGTCGGCTGGTCCGATCCGGATGCCGCGTCGATGTTGAAGGTCGCGATGGTGCGCGAGATCTGCATCGCCGAACTCGACACCCGCGCCCCGCGCGCCGACCTGCGCGCCGCGGCGAAGGCGATGCTCGCCGGTCGCCCGCCGCGCTGACCCGGTGGCTACGGTGTGATGCCGTCGAACTGCATTACCCAATACGGATTGTTCGTGGTGGTGTTCCATTGCGAGACATACAGAGTGATGTCCGTGAGTGAGCTCGACCGCGGGTGGATGTAGCCGCCGTAGAGTTGCGGGAACGTACGAACCCAGAACTGCCACCACGGTGCGGAGGCGACGATCTGTCGTTTCGGCGAGGTCCAGACGCGATCGTTGGCCGGTGCGGTGCGGGTCGAGATGCAGGCGCCTGCGACGTCGAAGTAGGACATGACCCACGTCCCGGCGATGTTCTTCACACTCACCTCGCCGATCGGGCCCATACCGCCGAACAGCGGAGTGGGAGTGGGATTGTCCCACTGCCAGGACGAACCGTTGTAGCCCCAGTATTCGTAATCGGCGCGGACGGCGATCTGCTGCCACGGCACGCGCATCAGGATCGGGCCGTTGCGATTGTGGCTGCGGCCCCACTCCTTCGAGACGATGTACAGATAGCCGTCGCCGTTGTTGTTCCCGATGCCGGCGAACGACTGCATCATGAACGGACTCCAGCCGGCGTAGCCGTCACTGCCGTCGTTGGGCCAGACGGTCGCGTAATCGGTCCAGGTCGCGCCGTCGTCGTCGGAGTAGGCCAGGCCACAGAACAGCGCGCCGTATCGATCGTCGGCGATGCTCCAGTCGTGAACGCTGGTGTAGGTCAGCCACGTCCGCCCGTTCGGATCGACGAAGGCGTCGTTGGGAATGCGGCTGACCTCCACCCCGTAGCCGTTGTCGGCGTTGTGGGCGTAGGTGAGAGCCTGGCGCGCCTGCGCGCCACCGGGGGTCGCGGAAAAGGTGGTGGTGGCGTCCGGGAGGTCCGAGCTGAACAGCAACACCGGCGACCCGAGCCAGGTGCCGGACCCCTGACTGTCACCGGTGAACGTGTCGCCGAAGACGAATCCCGACGCGCGCGGCGCGAAATGATCTCGGTCGTACGGGATTCCGAGGTCGGTGCCACCTACACCGAATTGCCTGGCCGTGCTTCCGGCGTACCCGGTGAGCGGAGTCCCCCAGTGCGTCGCCATCGCCGGCTCATGCCGGGGCGGCGAGCACGAACCGCGTCCATGCCGCGGCTCGGTTGGCGTTCTCGGTACACACCTGCCCGGTGGTCAGGTCGATGGCATAGACACAGCCGTCGGGGACCCCGCCGTTGAAGGTGGCGAACCAGGCCGTCGGCCCGGCCTGCGGTCCGGCACAGGATGCGACGTCGGCGAAAGCCCCTTCCGGAAACGAGATCTCGGCGGCCGTGGCGGTGGTGAGGGCGGCGAGGGTGCCGCCCGCGGCGGCCGCTGTCGCCGCCGCCCGGACCTGGGGCACGCAGTCGGTGATCACGAAGAAGCGGCCGTTCGTACTGGCGATTGTCGGCATGCGAATACTCCGTCGGGGGCTTTACGGATGGGGAGGCTGGAAGCCGGGGATGTCGAGTTTCTGCCCGATGGCCGCGATGGCGTCGACCAGGGACCAGCCGCCCAGTTGCGGCCAGCCGGTGCCCTGCAGGCCGCGCATCTGGATCCACTCGTCGCGGATGCGTCCGTCGGAGTCACGCGGCAGCGGCACCTGGGTGGGACCCGGCGGCGCCGCGAAGCCCGGCAGGCCGAGGGTCTGGCCCACGCTGGCGACACCGTCGACCAGCGTATGGCCGGCCAGTTGCGGCCAGCCGTTGCCGCCGATCCCCATGAACTGAATCCACATGTCGGTCACCGGATCCGGCGCCACCGTGCCGACCCCGACCAGATTGGCGAAATCCTCCGGGGAGAAGCCGTCGGCGGAGTTCATATCGCAGTTGCCGAAGGGCGGGGCACCCTCGGGCAGGCCGCCGCCGTAGCCCTGACCGTCGGTGTACTGGTGCGCGATCTGGCCGGGCAGGTTCGGATTGCTGCCGTAACCCGCACCGATCATGTTGAGGCCGTCCGGGCGCACCGGCCACATGCTGTCGAAATCCGGGCGGTTGGCGTAGCCGATGACCCGGCGGGTCGAGCCCAGCCAATCGGCCAGCCGCCAATAGGCGCGGTTGATTCCGTCCGACTGATCCCCGCCGGGATTGCCGCCCGATTCCACATCGATCATCGCGATCATCTTCGGATGCGGGCCACCCGCCTGACCGACCATGCCCCGGTGGGTGTCGACGGTATCGAGCCAGTTCGGCCGCCAATAGAAGTAGACGATGAAGCAGGCGATGCGTCCGGAATCGGCGGCCCGGGCCGCCCAGGCATAGTTCTGATAGAAGTTGTGGTCCTGGTAGGTCCCGTCGTTGGAACGGAAGGAGAAGAGCTGATACGGGTAAGAGTCGTCGACCGGCACTTGGAACTCGGACACGTCGGCGAAAAGGGAATCGACCATATTCCCCTCCAAGAGTCGACCGGTCCTCGGCAGGACCGGGTTTCGAGTGGGTGGCTATCTCATTGTCCGAGGCTACGCCTGTCCCGTCATCGATAGTGCGGTTCTCGTGACCGCGTCGTAATCGACGGTCTCCCAACGAAACCCGTCGAAGATCGAATTACCGTCCCTCGGCGCCCGGTACGAGGGCGCGCACCCGCAGCTGGTGTGCAGTCATTTGTCCGTTACCGCACGCTGTCGCCGCATGGTCGAGATACAGCGATGCGGTGTTGTCGGGCGGGTAGATTCGCAGACCCGGCACGTCGACGGGCCCGCACTGCTCGGCCGGAATGTTGTGCACGTCGACCGCGAACACCAGCGCCGACGCCTGGCCGCCGGGCGCCAGCGAGACCGGACCGGACGCGGTTCCCTCGCGGGCCGCCGGAGTGCCGACGGGTGCGCTGTCGGGGCCGGTGGCGTAGGAGACGCCCGGGAAACCTTCGAGGACACACGGGCCGGACCCGTTGTTGGTGAACACGATCGGAAACGCGACAGTTCCGGCGGCGGCGTTCGCGGGACCGAGCGCGGCCGCGAGATCGGATGTCCGACATTGTGCCGCAACGGCATTCGCGGCGCGGGTGGGCGGGGTACCATCGTCGGAAGGTACCGAACCCATGTGTAAGGCCGGGGCCGCGCTCGTATTCGGAGTGTCCGGCGCCGACTGGTCCGACCCGCAGCCGGCAACGATCACAGCCACGGCCGCGGTGAGCGACCACCACGCCATCCGCCTTCTTTTCACAACACCCGACCGTACTCGGTTCGGGGCCTACCGTGGAAGATCCGTCGAAGTTCGTCGCGGGCAAGGAGAACCCGATGATCGACATCATCACGTTGCGAGGAACCGGAGAGCCCCGGAACGCGGACGGCAGCCCCGCGGGCATGCTGGCCGCGGTCACCGATCTGCTCTCGACCGACAGCTTCAGCTTCTTCGAACCCGACTGGCCCGCCTCGGTCGGGCCCGATCCGAATCTGTGGGGGCCGTCGCTGGACACCTCGGTCCGGCTGGGTATCGCCGCGGGGGTCGAGGCCATTCAGCAGTCGCCGAATGTCTGTGCGCTGCTGAGCTATTCGCTCGGCGGCATCTGCGCGAGCCGGATACTCGAAGGGGTGGCCTCGGGTGAGTACACCAACACCGACGGCAGCCCGCTCGAGATCGCCTTCGCCGTCTTCATCGCCAACCCCCTGCGTAAGGCCGGCGATTCGGTGAACAACCTGTGCCCGCCCACGACGTACGGCCTGCACGGTCAGCACGGCACCTGGCCCGCGGCGGTCGCCACCCGCGAGTACGCGAACCCGGGCGACATCATCACCGCGTCTCCGGCCGACTCGCCGCTTCGCGTCATCGACGTGGGCATCTCGCCGTTCTCGTTCGTCGAGGGCGCGCGCTTCGGCAACGCGAGTTATCTCATCTTCGCGCAGCTGCTGGAGTTCCTGATGTCGAATCCGGTGGCCAACCTGCAACGATTCGCCACCACCGTCAACGGCGTGATCGGTTATCTCACTCCGTATCCCGACGGCCAGCACGTGTTGTATCCGGCACACGACATGCCGGGCACCGATGTGACCTGGACGACCGCGGCGGCGAACTACATCACGGAGAACTTCGCGTAGGGCCGATCACCGCGCCGGCGTGCCGGACCGGCGGGCACACGTGCGTGGATGTCGGCCGGAGGCAGGGGAACCGACCAGACGAGGCGAGCACCCCGATCGACAGCGCAGTGCCCGCCCAGCAGCCGCGCCCGTGCGCTCGAGGCGAGCAGCGGAGGCAGGAGGATTCCGACCGGGCCGGTGGCTTCGACGACCACCGTCACCATCGTCGTGACCGATGCCGTGACGACGACGGTGTCGGCGCCGGGGTGGGCGACGATGTGCCGCACGGCCTCGTCGACCACCGCTTCGGCGTGCAGGGTCAGATAATCCGGGACCGCGTGCGCCGGGCCGGTGACCGCGGTGACGATGCGGAGCAGGGTGTGACCGGCGTGGCGGCGCATCACCTCATCGATGCGCATCAACAGTCCGGGAGCGCCGAATGCGCACGGGGCGGTGGTGACCGCTGGAGTCTCAGCCATCGATCGGCCCGACCTCTCTCGCCGAGAAAACGAACCGACCCTGCGGTCTAGAGTCGGCACGCCCTACCGATCATGGCCGCAGTTCCGGACATTCGGGTACGGAACCGGCAAATTCGATGCCGGCGCGCAGGTCACGCCACCGCGCGCAGGTGCCGGCGCCGCGTGGGTTCGGCGAGCGCCTGGTCGCGCAGACCGCTGAGAACCCGGCTGAGGATCCGCGAGACCTGCATCTGCGAGATACCGTGCAGCGCAGCGATCTCGGACTGGGTCTTGTTCTCGTAGAAACGCTGGATCAAGATCTTGCGCTCCTGCTCGGGCAGCGCCTCGATCAGCGGTTTCACCGTGATGGCGTCCTCGGTGAACTCGTAGCGCGGTTCGTCGACCGCCAGCCGGGCGCCCAGCGGCGTGGGGCTGTCGCTCTCGGCGGACTGGGTTTCGTCGAGCGAGTCGCACAGATAGCTGTTGGCCGCGACGGTGGCCTGCACGACCTCCTCGACCGGGACGTCGAGGGCGCGGGCGAGTTCATGGCTGCTGGGCTCGCGGCCGAGTTGCTGTGACAGCACCAGGCTGTGCTGAGAGATGCGGGCGCGCAGTTCCTTCATCCGGCGCGGCACCTTCACCGCCCACCCGCTGTCGCGGAAGTAACGCCGCACCTCCCCCATGATCGTCGGCACGGCGAAGCCCAGGAACGGTGCGCCCCGGGAAACGTCGTAACGGTCCACCGACAGCACCAGTGCGAGATTGGCGACCTGTTGCAGGTCCTCCCGCGACTGGCCGCGGCCCTCGTACCGGCGGGCGATATGCGCGGCCAGCGGCATGCAGTCCGCGATGATCTGCTCCCGCAGCCGGGCCCGGCGCGGGTCGGCGGCATCGAGTTCGGCCAGCGCACGGAAGGAATCTTCGATTCCGTCATAGGAATTGCGGCCACCGTCGTCGCGAGCGGTCGCGGAACGGGGCGAGGCAGCAGTGGTATCGGTGCTCATGATCGTCTCCGCAGCTTCCGTATGAACCATGCCGCCCTGGGTATCCGCGGCTCGGACGCTCAAACAAGATTTTTCGGTCGAATCCGTCCGAACGACGGCGGCGCCATCCCCGCCACGTGTGCTGTACTTGCCGGGTGAGCGAGTCTGGTGAGCCGGCCGACGTGGTCGACGCGGTGGTCGAAAAAACTCTTCTCGGTGGTCCCCGCCGCTACACCCGCGCTCAGGTCGCCGAGCTGTCCGGGGTCTCGGTCGACAGCGCCCGCAAACTGTGGATCGCCTTGGGCTTTCCGGCCGCGGCCAGTGACGACGAGGAGGCGTTCACCGACGCCGACGTCGCGGCGGTACGCACCTTCTGCGCGTTGGGCCCGGCCTCGAATGTCAACGAGCAGAACCAGATTGCCGCGGCCCGTACCCTCGGGCAGTCGATGGCGCGATTGGCCGAATGGCAGGCGGACCTGATCACCCGCGAACTCGGCGCCGGCACCGATGCCGAGGCCACCACCCACGCCATCGAGGTGCTCACCGACCTGCAGCAGTACGCCTGGCGGCGCCATCTGGCCGCGGCGCTGAGCCGGTCGCTCGAATCCGACGGCGCCGCACGGCAATTGCTCGTCGGCTTCGCCGATATGGCCGGCTACACCCGGCTCTCGCGCCACCTCGACCCCGACGAGCTGACCGATCTGCTGGAAGCGTTCGAAACCGCTACCACCGAGGCGATCACCGCCCACGGCGGCTGGGTGATCAAGAACGTCGGCGACGAGGTGATGTTCGCCGTCGACGATCCGCACCGGGGCGCGCGCATCGCGCTGGCCCTGCACGTGGCGATCGGCCGGGCGGCCCAGAAGATTTCGGAGATGCCCCAGATCCGGGTGGGCCTGGCCTACGGTCCCGTGCTGACCCGCTTCGGCGATCTCTACGGCACGGTGGTCAACACCGCCGCCCGGCTGACCGGTGTCGCCCGTCCCGGCACGGTTCTCGTGGACGACGGCGCGGCCGCGGCCCTGGCCGGCGACACCGAGTTCTCCCTCCGTCACCTACGCAGCGTGCGCGTCAAGGGATTCTCCCGCCTGCGTTCCCATGTGCTCCGGGAGCGTCAGCGCAAACAGCGCTGACGATCATGCTGCCGCGACTATGTCGTCGCCGCGGCCGCCGATGCGATCACATCGGCCACCACGGCCGGCTGGGAAACGAGCGCGACGTGTGACGCCTGCACCTCACTGGTGTGCGCGCCGATCCGGCCCGCCATCCACCGTTGCGCGGCGGGCGGAATCACGGTGTCGTTCGCCGAGACCAGGTACCAGCTGGGCGTGTTCGACCACGCGGGCGATCCGGACGGCTCGACATTCGCCGCCACCGCGAGCGATTTCTGGTGGGCGAGCATGGTCGCGGCCGTGGCGTCGCTGACATCGGGCGCGAACACCTGATGGAACGAGGCGTCGGCGATGTAGGCGTCGAGGTTGCGGCCGAGGGCGTTGCTCGAATCGTCGACGACCTTCATCTGCAGTGCGGGCGGCAATAGTTGGCTACCGGGGAAACGGATCGGATCGAGCGCCAGGGCCACCGGCTCGCCCTGCGCCGGCGCGAATGCCGCCACGAACACCAGCGCCTTCACGTTCGGATTGTGGATGTTCGTGATCACCGCACCGCCGTAGGAATGGCCGACCAGGACCACCGGACCGGAGATTCCGGCGACGGTCTTCTCGACCGCCGCGGCGTCGTAGGCCGGTCCGCGCAGCGGATTCTCGGGCACCACCACCTGGTACCCCCGCCCGCGCAAATCGCCGGCGACGGCGTCCCAACTGGTGGTGTCGGCGAACGCGCCGTGAACCAGCACGATCGTCGGCATGGTCTGAGCGTTCGCGGGTCCGAGTGCCGCCACGACGAAACCGGCGATCAGCGCGAACACGATCGAAACGGCTTTCGCGAAACGGGTGATCCTCATGGCTGTCCCTTCATCGCTGCGCCGGCGGGCATGCACGCACGGCCGGCAACCAATGGGCAAAGGCGACCTGGCAGCGACGATAGCGCTCTCGGGAGTGGACCGGCAGCCGATCCGGAAGATCCGTTCACCCGGCCCGCAAGCGGAGTCGACGGGAACAGCAGGGCTTGTTTGGTCGCGGTACGACCGGGTATCTCGGGCGTCGGCGCCGGGCAAACCGGCGACCGGCCAGCAGTTTTCCCCACCGCGACCGGAATGAGTTTGCGCATGACCGTGACCTGGACACCCGCCGTTGTTCCCGCCGAGCACCGGACCCACCCGGATCCGCACCTCATGCCGGTCGACGACAAGCTGCCGGGCTGGCAGCGGGGGCAGGTGACGTGGTTCAACGCCGAGAAGGGGTTCGGCTACCTCACCAGCGCCTCCGGTGACGCGGTCTTCGTCGACTACCGCACGATCGACATGCCCGGCTATAAAACTCTCAGCCCCGGGCAGACGGTGGTCTTCACCGTGACCCACACCAGCGGCGGGCCCGAGGCCACACAGGTGCTCCCCTACCCGCGCGCCGGCGACGAATCCTGACTGCGGAGGCGAATACCTCGGCCGTGACGGGGTACCGGCCAGATGTCGGCTGCCGCCGATCCGACCCGACCGTCACGACGAAAGCAGAGATGTGAAAGCCGAACGCCTGGTCGAGGAATCGTTCGAGCTGGTCGCCCGCGTCCGGCGTGCCCGCGTCTTCCATCCGCGCGGCCTCTGGTTCAGTGCGCGCCTGCACTCCGCGCCGGCCTTCGAGAGGTATTTCGGGGACGGAGAACGCGACGTCGAGGTTCGCCTGTCCAAGGCCCTCGGCATGCCGGGACGGCTGCCCGACGCCGTGGGAATCGGACTGCGCGTGCAGACCCCCGGCGGGCGCTGGGACCTCGCGCTGGCATCGACACCCACCGGCACGCTGACCCGATTTTTCGCGATACCTGTCCCGTCGTGGCGCCACGCGACCTACGGGACTCTCATGGCCTATCGGTTCGACGGCGGCGCACCCCAGTGGATATTCGCCCGGCCGGACGCCGATCAACCTGCGGACGCCTCCCTGGCGACGCTGCGCGAATACACGACCACTCACGGCCTCGGTTTCACACTGACGGCCGCGCGACTGCACGGACCCGAAGAACCGTTCGCGAATCTGCGGCTCACCGCCGAAACCGTCGCTCCTCCGCCCGAGGACGCCGTCGACCCGACCCTGCACCACCCGCCCGGCGTCGCGCTGGCCCCGGGGTTCATCACTCGCATCCGGCGCAGCGCCTACCGGGGCAGCCGCGAAGGACGCGGCGCCGAACAACCGTAGCAGCCGATCGAAACCACTGCGGCACTGAGGATTTGGGCGCTGAGGATTGCGGCGCTGAGGATTTCGCCCTTCCGTCAGGCGGCGGGACGGGGCGGGTCGGCCGACAGGCCCATGATGTCGTTCCACCACGAATCGAGGGGGCTGGGGTCCGGCCAGCTCACCGCGCCCGGCTGTTCGGCGGGCATCGAGGCCACGGCTTCATCGTCGACGAATACGGAATCTCTGTTACTCGGCATGCGGCTCACTCCTCGTTCCCCCAAGATCACTGCTGACTACCGAAAACCCCGATCCCGGCCTGCCAAACCACTTTTTCGTCACACGCCCCGGACGTAGGGTTGCCGACACAGGCCAGTGAACTCTTCTCCGCCCAGCAAGGAGCGGAATTGCCGATTTTCACCTTCCGCCGTGTCCTCACCGCCTCGATCTCGGGCGCCGGACTCGCCGTGATCTTCCCATCCGCCGTTCCGGACCAGGCCACTCGGGGCTGAGCGAACCGGACCGGTGCACCCTGCCACGCCGGCGACCACGCACCGGCCCGGATACGCGAAAACCCGGGATGCGACCCGGGTTTTCGTGAGCGGAGCGGGGTTCAGCGGGTGGCGATGATCGCCGAACCGTGGCCGAACAAGCCTTGGTTCACGGCGATACCGGCGCGGGCGTTCTCCACCTGACGACCGTCGGCCCGGCCGCGCAACTGCCAGGTGAGTTCGCAGATCTGAGCGATCGCCTGCGCCGGGATGGCTTCACCGAAGCAGGCCAGGCCACCGCTGGGGTTGACCGGCACGCGACCGCCCAAAGTGGTTGCGCCGCTGCGCAACAGCTCCTCGGCACCGCCGATCTCGCACAGCCCGATGTCTTCGTACCAGTCCAGTTCCAGCGCGGTGGACAGGTCGTAGACCTCCGCGAAGGACAGGTCGGCGGGGCCGAGCCCGGCCTCCTCGTAGGCGGCGTCCGCGATCGCGGACCGGAACGAACGCGAGGGCGCATCGAAGGCCACCGCCGAGTCGGTGGCGAAATCCGGCAGATCGAGCACGGTCTTCGGGAAGGTGGGCGTGACCGTCGACAGCGCCCGGATGCGGACCGGGTCTGCGATGCCGTGGCGGCGGGCGTAGTCCATCGACGTCAGCACCAGCGCGGCGCCGCCGTCGCTGGTCGCGCAGATGTCGAGCAGCCGCAACGGATCCGACACGATCGCCGACGCGGCGACCTCCTCGGCCGCGACCTCCTTGCGGTAGCGGGCATAGGGATTGTTCAGGCCGTGCTTGGCGTTCTTGACCTTGACGGCGGCGAAATCGTCGAGCGTGGCCCCGTGCAGCGCCATCCGCCGGCGCGCGTACAGCGCGAAGTAGATGGGGTTGGTGGCGCCGAGCAGGTGGAAGCGCAACCAGTCCGGATCGTCGCGGCGTTCACCGCCGACCGGCTGGAAGAAACCCTTCGGCGCGGCATCGGCACCGACCACGAGCGCCACATCGGTCAACCCGGCCAGAATCTGGGCCCGCGCGTTGGCGATGGCCTGAGCGCCGGAGGCACAGGCGGCGTAGCTGCTCGAGATGCGGGCGCCGGACCAGCCGAGCGCCTGGGCGAACGTCGCACCCGACACGAATCCCGGGTAGCCGTTGCGGATCGTGTCCGCGCCGGCGATGTAGCCGACGTCGCGGTGGTCCACGCCGGCATCGGCCAGCGCCGCCCGCGCGGCCACCAGGCCGTATTCGACGAAATTGCGTCCCCATTTGCCCCACTGGTGCATTCCCGCACCGAGGACGGCGATATCGCGATCGTTGTCAGGCATCGACCGGCCTCCACATCCACACCGTGTGTTCCGCTTCCTCGTCCTCGTACAGCACGCCCAGGGCCAGTTCGACCGGCATGCCGACGGCCAGGTCGTCCACGGTGAGGCCGCGCACGACCTGCCCGAGAATCACCATCTGTTCTTCCTCGAGCTCCACCGCCGCGACGACGTAGGGCTCGAACGGATCCGGCGAGACATAGGGCGCGGGCGGTTTGTAGCGGGCGTCCGCGTACGACCAGATCCGGCCTCGCGTGGAGAACAGGTACTCGACCAGCTCGGATCCGTCCTTGGGACTCGCACACTGCGGGTTGCGGCAGGCCAGGGTGTTCCGAGGGAAATACGGTGTGCCGCACACATCGCAGCGACTTCCCTGGATACGTACCGTGCCGTCGTCCGCAGTGAACCAACCTTCCACGGCGGGGCGTTGTTCTTTCTGCACAGCGCCGACGATATAGGAACACGTTCTACTTTGGCGAGGAAATCCGCTCCGCCGATGCGTCCCCGCGGGTACGGTGAGACCTCGTCGAGGACGGTCCCCACCCGCGAGCCGATCGGGAGTACGCAACGCGATGGGCGTGAAAATCATTGACCCGCAGTCGATTCGCAACGTCACGATCGTGGGCGAGCCCGAAGAGACGACGGCGCTCATCGGCCGGCTGCGCCGCCGGCCCACCGCACACGGGTCCCGCTCAGCGGTCACCGTCGAGTGGGTGACCGACCGCGCCGAGCACACGGTTCGTATCACCGAACTGTCGAGCCACGCGCCCATCGCGGAACTCGAACGGGCCATCCGGACGGCCGACGGAATGGTCGTGCCGATGAACGCGGCCGCGACGAGCGCTCCGCGACTCGAGGCGATACTGCGGGTGGCCGACGACCACCAGGTCGCACGCCTGTGCCTGGTGCGCGGACTCGACCGGCACGCCGCGGACTTCGGCCACTGCGTGCGCACGGTCGCCGCCACCCGCGGAGCGGTGCCGGTGACGCTGCAGATGCCGCTCGGCATCGGCCCCGAATTCGAGGGCCTCATCGATCTGGTACCGATGTGGGAACTCGAACCGATGGCCACCGAATTCTTCGGCAATCACTGGCCGGGCGCCGTACAGCGGTATCACGAACTCGTGGACACGGTGCTGGCGCAGGACACCGCGCGGTCCCGCCTGCCGGGCACCGGAAAGATGCCGCCGCGACAGTTGCACGACCGGATCCGCCACCTCACCCGGATCGGCGATGTCGTGCCCGTCCTGTGCGATGCGTCGCCGCACAGCGACGACATCACCGCACTGCTGGACGCGATGGTCCGGTACCTGCCGTCGCCGATGCATGTCTGCCAGCCGGAGCATGCCCTCGACCAGTGAAGGACCCGGCGACACCGCCCACCCGCGTGACGGATTCGGCTCACCGGTAGCGAGCCGAATCCGTCACGTTCACCAACCGGAGCCGGAGCCACCCGAACCGGTGTTGGCGAGGATGGTGCCGATCACCATCTGCAGGATGCCAGCGACTGAGCCAAGAAATTCCACGGTGTCCTCCGACTTACTCATCGCCGAGTGTCCGGCGTAGCCGTGAACCTAGCTCAGCAATCTTATGAAAGAAGGACGTTTCAGAAAATTCGCCGCACTCGACGAGTCGGCGCACGCCTCGCTTCCCACGTGAGGACACCGAGGACCGACACTCTACCGGTCGGGAAAGTCTCATCCGAAACGATCACTGCCGGTCCGCGACCTTGCGGCAATCGGCGTTTACCACCTTCGGTCCCGGGTAGCTCGCCAGCGAAGCGACCGGCGAGGAGGACCGGATGAATGTCACCGATGCGGTCAAGGATCGACTGGGCACGGTGGTCACGAAAGTGGTGGGCGCGGCCTCCGGGTACGGCCATCCGCAGTCGGTGACGATCGCCCGCCCGCGCGAGGATGTGGAGCGGCTCTGGCGCGATCCCCACCAGCTGTCCCGGGTGTTCGGGGATGTGGCCTCGGTGAGCAGCGAGGACGGTCACCGGTTCGAGTGGCGGCTGGGTTCGCACGGCAACGAAACCGGCACGTGGACAACCACACTGACCGAAGGTCCGGGAACACTGCGGTTCACCGGCACCGAGGCCGCCGGTGCCGCCCTGCAACTGAACTTCCGCGACGCGCCCCGCGGACTGGGCACCGAAGTGACCCTGTCGGTGCTGGCGCCGATTGCCGATGTCCTCACCGATACCGCCGCATTCGCAGTCCTCTACCGTGCGCGGGCGCTGCTGCAGACCGGCGAGATACCGACCCTCGCCGGTAATCCGAGCGCGCGTGCCTCCTCGGACGAATAGGAACGATTCATGCGCGCACTGTGCTGGAACGGGGTCAACGACCTCGCCGTCGAAACCGTGCCCGACCCCTCGGTGGTCAACCCGCACGACGCGATCGTCGCAGTCCATCTGACCACCACGTGTGGTTCGGATCTGCATTTCATCGACGGCTACCTGCCCGGGATGCGGCACGGCGACGTCTTCGGACACGAATTCGTCGGCGAAGTCGTCGATGTCGGGCCGGAGGTGAACCACCGCACGGTGGGTGAGCGCGTCGTCGTCCCCTCGTTCATCGGCTGCGGCTCCTGCTGGTTCTGCGAACACGAACTGTGGGCGGCATGCGACACCACCAACCCGAACGCACACCTGCAGCGCCCCGCGCTCGGCTATCCGACCGCCGGCATCTACGGCTACACCCATCCCTTCGGCGGATATCAGGGTTCGCACGCCCACTACGTGCGGGTGCCCTTCGCCGACGTCAACTGCTTCCCCGTCCCCGCGGAGATCACCGACGAATAGGCCCTGTTCGTCTCCGACGCCGTGCCGACCGGTCTGATGGGCGCCGAATTCTGTGACATCTCCCCCGGCGATACGGTCGCGATCTGGGGCAGCGGCGGGGTCGGCCTGATGGCCGGGCACTCGGCGCGGCTGCTCGGCGCGGATCGCGTGATCGTCATCGACCGCTATCGGGAACGATTGGCACTGGCGCGCAAGCATTTCGACGCCGAAACCATCGACTACACCGCGGTGGACAGCGTGCAGAACACCATCGCCGAGATGACCGGCGGCCGCGGCCCGGACGCGTGCGTCGACGCGGTCGGCATGGAAGGGCACGGCACCGGACTGCAGAACGCCTACGACCGCGCCAAACAACTTCTGCGTCTCGAAACCGACCGCGCGACACCTCTGCGCGAGGCGCTGCTGACGTGCCGCAAGGGCGGTGTGGTGTCGGTGCTCGGCGTCTACGGCCTGACCGACAAATTCCCGATGGGCATCGTCACCAACAAAAGCCTCACGATCCGCAGCGCGCAACAGCACGGCCAGCGCTACGTGCGGCGCATCTTCGACTACATCCAGCAGGGCGACCTCGACCCGTCCTACCTGATCACCCACGACCTGCCCCTCGAGGACTCCGTGCGCGGATACGACATGTTCAAGAACAAACGGGAAGGCTGCGTGCGCGCGATCTTCCGCCCGTGACCGTAGCCGCGGTCCTCACCCTGCTCAACGACGCTCTCGCGAACTCGATTAGCATTTTCGCCGCGTCACATACGAGCTGAGTGGAGGGTGGGTTTTCATGGCCAAGAAGGTCATCGTCGAGCTGGTGGACGACTACGACGGCAAGTCCGATGCCGACCAGACGGTGCACTTCGGCATCGACGGAGTCGAATACGAAATCGACCTGTCGACCAAGAACGCCGAGAAGCTGCGCAAGATCTTCGAGCAGTGGACCGAGTCCGCCCGCAAGGTCGGCCGAAACCGCAAGGGCGCCGTCAAATCCGGTACCGCCCGCACGACACCGGACCGGGAGCAGACGGCCGCCATCCGGGAGTGGGCCCGCAACAACGGCTACGAGATCTCCAGCCGCGGCCGCATCCACAAGGACATCGTCGAGGCGTACAACAAAGCCGGCTAGACCACGGTCCGCCCGGTCACGAACCCGCCAACGTCACGGCGCGCGCCATGAGCGCGTCCGCGACGGCGCGGGGGCGACGGCCCAGACCGCATGCGCAGGCGACGCCGTCGACGCGGCGGCCGAGCGCGTTCTCGATGGTGTGCAGCGTCTTTCGCTGCTCGTCCGCGGTGGGTACGTCGTGGACGACACCCGCGTAGAAGCGGGTGCCCGCGGGCAGGGAAAGATCGGCGAGGGGCGCGTAGAACCGGGCCCCGGCCGCCGGCGGTCGGTCGCCCGCGGCGAACGGGACATGAACGTATTCCAGGGTGCGTCCGGCAGGCCAGTGCCGCGCAACGGAATTGGCCAGGTCGACGAAGGGCCGTGCGGTGCGCAGCGGCGCACCCTTGTTGTGCAGGCTGCCCAGGCACAGGTGCACGCCGATGCGGGTGCCCTGCGGGGCCGCGGCGGCGAGTGCGGCGATGCCACGGCCCGAGCCCAGCACGCGTTCCACCATGCGATGCGCGGGCTGGGTCAGCGCCATCGCCACCAGCTCCGCGGTCGCCTCCAGCTGGATCACGACATCGTCGCCGCCCGTCCGCGCGATGGTGGCGATCTCGCGTGCCGTGGCTTCCGTGAACGGCGCGCGCCCGGATCGAATCCCCTTGGGCCCCAAGGCGACGAACGCCAGGGTGAGGTCGGTCGGCATGCCGATCTGCAACGCTAGTTCGGGCCGGCCGAGGTCGGCACGCACGGCGGAGAGGATCGGCAGCGCCTCGGCGGCTTCCCCGGCATATCCGAGGTCCATCCCGGCCCCGGTCGGCGTGCGGTCCTGCGGCAGGCGGTACCGAGGTCGATCGCGCCGAGTCCGCCACTCCCCCGCCCGGGCGACCTCGAGCGCGCCCTGAGCGACCAGGTCTTCCAGGATCGGCCGGACGTAGTACTCGTAGCGGCGGGTCTCGCCGGTGGGCAGGGTGTGTAACAGCGGACCGGCACTGTCGGCCATTGCCCGCATCGCCTCATCCGTAGTCGTGGCGGGGAAGCTACCCACGAAATGCACGCTCCGCGAACGCATTACCACATCGTACAAGTCGCGGGACACATGTTCTGCCGAACGCGGAACCGGGCCGAGACGCTCGCCGGTGCTGCCGGGCGCGCCGCAGGAGCCGGCCGGCGCGGACCGGCGCGCATCGGGTGTTTGCACACAATTTACGGGCACGAATTCTCCGCGAAGCCCAGCCGGCCACGATCGGCCCTAGACTCGCAGCCACGTTTCGGATATCGAGACGACTCGTCGTTCGACCAGTGCCGCGCGAACTCCGTCCGCGCGCCTCACCGAGGCGCCACCCAGCTGTCCGGGCTCGATTCGGTGCACCTGTGCTGCCGCTGAACCTTCCCGGACCGTCTCCCGGGAGGTAACGATGACCGGCTCGTCCAGCACTGTCTCGCACGCACGGGAGACCCACGCACGAGAGACCACCGTCCACCTGCGCACCCCCGGCGAGTCGTTGACCAGCGGTGCGCAGCGCGCGGGCGCGCCGGCGTCCACGACGATCCCGGCCGCGGCGGAAATCGGACCGCCACGGCAGTTGAGCGCCCTGGATCTGCATCTGCTGGACAGCGAAACCGCAGCGGCGCCCATGCATATCGGCGCCGTCATGCTGCTCGATTCGGGCCGCGGCCCGCGCGGCCCGCTGGATGCCGGCACACTGCGGCGGCTGTTCGCCGCCCGGCTGCACCTCGTGGCGCCGCTGCGCCGCCGGGTACGCACCGTGCCGCTGGGCCTCGACGAGCCGTACTGGGAAGATTGCGCCGCCGTCGATCTCGGTTTCCACGTGCGGCACGTGCGATTGCCCGACGGTGCGACCGACGCCGACCTCGCCGACTACGTCGCCCGCCGCCACGCCCAGCCGCTCGACCGATCCCGTCCGCTGTGGGAATGCCATCTCGTCTCCGGACTCTCGGGCGGCCGTCAGGCGGTCTACACGAAGGTGCACCACGCGGTGATCGACGGCGTGTCCGCGGCGGAGATCATGGGCGCGATCCTCGACATCTCCGAAACCCCCACGGCCACACCGCTACCCGAGGCCGGTATGCGCCGCGATCGCACGCCCTCGATCGTCGAGATGCTGGCCCGCAGCGCTCCCAAGGCGGTGACCCGCCAGTCGGCCCGCACGCGCGCGGCCCTCGACGCGGTGCCGACACTGCTGCGCACCCGGGACGCATTCCGCGCCAAGCACGACGATGTCCCGTTCAACCAGCCGCTCACCACGAGCCGCAGCGTCGCCTACACCTCACTGCCCCTCGCGGCGGTCAAGGCGATCAAGAAATCGATCGACGGCACCGTCAACGATGTCGTGATGGCTCTGTGCACGTCGGCGTTGCGCAACTGGATGCTCGACCGCGAACTTCCCATCGACCGGCCCCTGCTGGCCGCGATCCCGGTCTCGGTGCGCACACCCGAGCAGTTCGGTAGTGCGGGAAATCAGTTCTCGCTCATGCTGTCTCAACTGCCGATCGGGGAGAACGATCCACACGCCCGGCTGAAACTGCTGCACAACAATCTGCTCGTGGCCAAAGACCGGTTCGGCAAACAGCCACCGACCCTGCTGCACGAACTGACCACATTGCTCACACCGGCCCTGCACGGGCTGCCGACGCGTGCGCTGCTGCGCGCCGCGGCCCCCACCCTTCCCCTGGTCAACCTGATCGTCTCGAACGTCCCCGGACCACAGCTCCCGCTGTATCTCGACGGAATCCGCGTACTGGCCAGCTATCCGGTCTCGGTGCTCACCGAGTTGTCCGGCAGCCTGAACATCACGGTGATGTCCTACGACGGTCACCTCGATTTCGGCATCGTCGCCTGCCCGGAAGCCGTTCCCGACGTCTGGGACATCACCACCCACCTCGCCGATGCGCTGTCCGAGTTGCAGCGGAGCTCGTGACGCGGCGCGCGATTTTGGTAATATGACTCTCGGATACTGAGAACGTCATATACGCACGAGGGGTCCGATGGTCGACGATCCGCACGCCGGAGCGGGCCCGGGCGGGCCACCGTGGAGCCAGGCCGAGCTGTCGCGTCTCATGGACGTACACCCTTGTGGCGCAGGACATTACGTAGCGCCCGCGCACGGTCCGACCGTCCGCAACGTCGTCGAGGCCGGTCAGATGCTCGGCGACGCGATCGTGGCGGCCGCCAAGGAGGTGCCACGGCAGCGCGTGGTGTCGGCGTCGATGATCTTCTCGCGGGTCGCCGCCCACGACGCGCCGCTGGACGTCGACGTCGAGGTCCTGCACTCGGGTCGCACCTACAGCACGGCGCAGGTCCGGGTGCGCCAGGACGACACACTGCGGTGTGCGGGCACCGTGCTCCTCGACGCCGGCGCACCCGACCTGATCCGTTCGGCCGCGCCGATGCCGGTCGTCGATCCACCGGACGAGTCGGCGCCGCTGGATATTCCGGGAACGGAGGTCGACGGCCGCGACATGCGTATGGTCGGCGGCGCGTACAGTCCCGATCCCGGACATGTGGGTCCGCCGGAACTGTTCGTGTGGACGCGGTACCGCGACGCGCCGGATACCTACTACCTGCACGCGGCATTGCTGGCGCAGTCGTGCGCGCACTGGACGGTGGCCGCGGCGCTGCGGCCGCATCCCGACTACGGTGAATCGATGGCACATTCCGCGATCTCGACCGGAATCACCATGGCCACCATCACCTTTCACGACGAACCGGATGTGACGCAGTGGCTGCTGTACAGCACCCGCGTCGTCTACGCCGGACGCGGCCATGCCCAGAGCGAAGGACGGGTACACGCCGCCGACGGACGACTGACGGCCACCTACAGCGTGCACGCGATGGTGCGCGCGTTCCGGCCGGCCGATACCGCCGTCCGCACCCGAGCCGGCACCGTACTCTGACCATCCGTATTCCGGGGCGACACATTCGGAGGAACACATGCAAGCGTCCGGCTTCGCCGAGTGGCCCGACTATCGCATCGACGTGCGGCGCATTCGCAATCTGGTCCGCGTCTCGCACGACGACCGGCACCTGGCCGAGACCACCGCGAGTCTGCTCGTGGCCGAACAGGATCACGGGATCGTGTTCTACATTCCGGTCGCCGATGTGCGCTTCGACCTGCTCACCCTGGACGAACAGCTCACCTCGCGCTGCCCCTTCAAGGGCCGGGCCCGGTATTGGCGCCCGCACGACAGCGCGGAGCCGATCGCGTGGGAGTACACCGATCCCTATCCGGAGGTGGCGTTGATCCGCGACCACATCGGCTTCTATCAGGATCGGGTCCGTCTCGAGGTCGGCGTGGCGACTCCGGCCGTGTCGGGTGTGCGGCAGCGGGCGGAGGCCGGGAGCACACCGGACGCCGTCGAATAGTCCTCAGCACCCCCCGTCGGCGGTGAAGGGAAGGCGCAGCTGAGCCGGATAGGCGGTGGGATAGTTCGGTTTCGCCGCACCCGACCATCGTTCCGGATCCGGAACATCCGGTACCGCAACAACTTTCGATCGATCGACCGTCGCACCGACACACTCGCACCGCGTTTCGCGCAGGAACGGGCCGTCGGCGTCGGAGAAGTCGCTCGGCATGTGCCGAACCATCGGGCGGGAAGCGGGGACCCGCCCTCAGCCCCATCCCCCGATCGGATGGTCCGGCACTATGGTTTTCTTGCCGGCGCTGTCGAAGCAGAACCAATACCAATCACCGTTGAGGTGACGGAGATTGCCATCTGCGGGAGCGCCGGTGATCTGGGCGAACCCGGCTCCGCTCGAGCAGTAGCCCACTGCGGGGCTGGTCGCGAAGTAGATACCCGAGGCATCGCGGCGGACGCTCGAGGTCGGGTGGTCCGAATCGTCGATGCGGTAGAGGCCGAGCCGGTGACCCTCGAACGTGTGCGGATCGGCACCGTCGCGCAGCTGCCGTGCGGCATCCTCGAAGCTGTGCTCGGACAACTGCCAACGCACAACGATCGGTAGGTCCGCGCTCCACGCGGCCACGGTGAACGCAACCACCAGCGCGGGCGCAAACAACGGACCGAGCTCCCTCACCCGGAGCCGGCGGGATGCGACCACCCGGGTCAGGTAGCTGATGATCACGCAGCACAATCCGAACGACGCAATGATCACGACCATGCGCACCAACACCGACTCGGCGCCGGCGGGGTCGCTGGCATGCGCGAGCAAGCCCGAGCAAGACAGAACCGTGCAGGCCAGAAACACATGCCACGCGAGCCGTGGCCGAAGCCGTCGCCTGTCTCGTCGACCGGGAAGAGTGTCGGACTGCGCCGTGCTCATCCCGGAAGCCTAGCCTCGATAGGCACGGGCCCGGACATTCCTGAGCCGACGGCACGGGGCAGCGGCTATCCGCACTGCCTCGGACTCAGGCGATGACCTCCTGGAGTTTGCCGGTGCCGACGTCGAAGACGAAGCCGCGCAGCGAGGTCGTCTTCGTCACGAACGGGCTGGCCTCGATTCGCCGAATCGACTGGCGCACATCCACACCCAGATCGTCGAAAGCCTCCGCCGCCCATTCGGGTTCGATGCCCACCTCGTCCTGGATTCCGCGTTTGAACTCGTCGTCGGTGAAGGTCAGCATGCCGCAGTCGGTGTGATGGATCAGGATGATCTCGGTGGTGCCCAGCAACCGCTGACTGATTGCCAGCGAACGGATCTCGTCGTCGGTCACCACCCCGCCCGCATTGCGGATGACGTGCGCCTCCCCCTCCTCGAGGCCGAGAACGCGGTAGACGTCCAGCCGCGCGTCCATGCACGCCACCACGGCGACGTGCTTGCTCGGCGGCAGCGGAAGCGGTCCGCTGAACTGTGCTGCGTATTCGGCGTTGTTGGCCAGAAGCTCGTCGGTCACGGTCATGATCGCGCCCTTCGTCGGGTAGCTGCGGACATTCACATGTACGCGTGGATCGTGACTCGCGACCGCCGCGAACACCAGGTATTCGCTCAGCGTGAAGTCAACGGTTGCCGATCGAGTGACACGACCGCCGCGCGTCGGCCGGGCGCGGATTCACGGACGCATCGCCTTCACCGCGTGCGCGATGCGCGATTCCGGGTGGGCGCGACGAGTGCGCACGCTGTTGACCAGCGCGAGTATTGCGCCCAGGCCGACCAGGACCAGCCCGCGCGCCCAGATGTCGGCATCGATGCGGGTGAACAGGTAGAGGCAGGAGGCCAGTGCCAGCCACGGAACGATCGTCGGGACGCGGAAGTGATCGGTGTCGACGGGATGGCGGCGCTCGAGCAGAACCGAACAATTCACCGCCGCGAAGACGACGAGCAGAAGCAGAACCAGAGTTTCGGCCAGCACGGCGACCTCGCCGGTGAGCGCGAGGGCGACGGATACTCCCGAGGTCGCCACCACTGCGACCCACGGAGTGCGGCGGCCGGGAAGCAGGCGGGTCAGCACCGCCGGCAGCAGTCCGTCGCGTGCCATGCCGTAGGCCAGCCGCGAGGCCATGATGCCGGTCAGCAATGCGCCATTCGCGACGGCGACCAGGGCGATCACACTGAACAACCGGTCGGGCACCCCGCCGGCCCGGCGCACCACCTCGAGCAGCGGACCGCTCGAGCGCGCCAGTTCGTCGGTGGGCACGGCGGCACTGGCGACCACACCCACCAGCACGTACACCACTCCGGCGGTGAGCAGCGCGCCGAACAGCGCGAACGGGTACGAGCGGCGCGGATCGCGCACCTCCTCCGCCAGATTCACCGAGGTCTCGAAACCGACGAAGGAGTAGAAGGCCAGTACCGTCCCCGCAAGCACTGCCGGAACCGGACCGTGTTCCGCGGTTCCGATCTCGGTGAGCCTGCCGGGATCGGCGTCACCGCGAACCAGGATCCACGCACCCAATCCGATGATCAGCACCAGCCCACTGAGCTCGATCAGACTCGCCGCCACATTGGCGCGCAGCGATTCCTTGATCCCCCGGATGTTGAGCAACGCCAGCGCCACCAGGAAGACGACGACGACCAGCGCGGTCGGTGCGGACACGAGCGCTTGGAGATAGTCACCGGCGAATGCCCGCGCCAGCGCCCCCACCGACACCACACCCGCGGCGAGCATGCAGAAGCCGACCAGCGAACCGGCGGCGGGTCCCAGTGCGCGGGTCCCGTAGTGCGCCGAACCACCGGCCCGTGGGTACTTCGTCGCCAACTCGGCATATGACGCCGCGGTGAGTGTGGCCAGTCCGAGGGCGACGGCCAGCGGTAACCACACCGCACCGCCCGACACCTGCGCCACGGAACCGATCAGCACGTACACGCCGGCCCCGAGCACGTCACCCAGGATGAAGAAGTACAGCAGAGGCGTACCGACGGCGCGCTTCAAGGAACGGGGCATATCGGCCACGTACCCGCCCGGCGCGCATCGAACCGAAAATGCCGGTGACCGTACGCCGACATGCGGGCGCCGGACGGCCGCGTTCGCAGCCCTATCCGTCGCCGCGGCGGTCCGAGTCCTCGTCGCCCGGTACCGGCACCGTCCGGCGAGCGCACTCGTTTTCGACCCAGCGGCAGATGATGTCCACGACGTATTCACGCTCGGGCGTGGTCAGTTCGCGGCCCTTGCCGATGCCGTGCGTTCGCTGCAGACAGCCGCGACAGCAGGTGCCGGTGGCGTGCTGAGCGCGAAAGACCGGATGACCGCCCCAGGGAGTCTGCTTCCCGTCCTTCGCGGGATGAGCCGGCGCGAGCCGCTTGCCGATGAGATCGGCCGCGTGCTCGCGCACCACCGTCATGCCGCGCAGCGCGACGAACTCCATCTCGGGTTCACGCAGGTGGAACTTCGCCCGGAACGGCTGCCGCGCGATGGCAGCGAGGCGAGCGTCGAGAGTTGCGTGGTCCAGCCGCACCACACCAGCCTAGAACGACCGGCCGACACGACCGTTCGCCCGGACGAGCGGCTACGACAGCTCCGCATCCGGCCACGGCCAGGCATCGGGACGCTCAGATGTGGATGTATCCGCCGGTGAGCATGCCGTCGTCGAGGCGGGGGGCGATGGACTCTCCCCCGAGTGCCGTGCGCAATTCGATCTGCTCGTCCCGGACGACGTGCATGACGGCATTGATCAACGCCAGGTGCGTGAACGCCTGAGGGTAATTGCCCCAGTGTCGTCCGGTCACGGGATCGATCTCCTCGGCGTAGAGGCCCAGCGGGCTGGCATAGCCGAGCAACTTCTCACACAACTGTTTGGCACGGTGCTTCTCGCCGATTTCCGACAGCGCCGACACCAGCCAGAACGAGCAGATCGTGAAAGTGCCTTCGGCCCCGGAGAATCCGTCGTCGGTTTCGTCGGTGCGGTAGCGCAGGACGAGGCCGTCGCTGGTGAGTTCGTCGGCGATGGCGAGCACCGTCTTGCGGACGCGTTCGTCGTCGGGAGGCAGGAACCGGACCAGCGGGATGAGCAGGGTCGAGGCGTCCAGTGCCGTGCTGCCGTGCAACCGAGACCTTATCCAGGCCGAGCACTTCGATACCGAACGTATCGAAGATCGCTCGAGCGATCGCCCGGGTGATGCCGCGGGTGGTCGCGGCATCGTATGCCGGGGCGCCAGCTGATTTCGACGACTCAGCCGAGTTGCGCAGCCGCCTGCGCTGCCCGCGTAGGCGCTGCGCCGGTTGCTCGGCCCGGGCTCGTGGCGATGCAGTCGCAGTACCGGCATGCGCCGCGGCGATCCCGTTGGGCAAGGCGCCGGAGGCGTCAACGCGCATTGAGCCCAAGACTTTTCCGTCCTTGCGGGGTGCTTTCAGGTTGGGGTTGTGTGGACGGAGGTTGGTGAGATTGTCTTCCTGATCGGTGGTGAGGTAAGCGACGAATGCCTCTTCGATGTCCGGGTAGAACTGTTTGTATTCGTCGATCGCGCGGACGCGGGGGATGCGGTCGGGGTCGCTCGGATCGAAGTGAGGGTCCTCGGGATTGGTGATGTTGGTGTCGAATATGATGACGTTGCCGCCTGGCTTGTTGTCGGTATTGGCGACGGTCAATGACTGCATTTTCTTGCCGTCATCGAGCAGAACGACTGCGGTATCCGCACCGCCTTCGAGATTCCGGATATTCTCGATGACCTGACCGACGGGCTCGATGCCAGGCTCGATCTCGACGAGTTGGGTGGCGATGGCTCGACGGAGGTGCTCGGGGCTCTTCTGCCATTTCCTGGGTTTGATGCCACTTTTGAGGCCGAGCGCCCAGGTGGCTTCAGAGGTTTGATTGATGCAGTCCAGGAGCCTCCGGGCTTTGAACAGCCGCCGGTACAGCGACCAGCTGGCGAGGGTGCCGAACGCCACCGCGGTCGAGATGCCGGCAGTCTGGTTCCCGAACAGCCCTATCGTGCCTCCGGCAACGAGCGGCCCCAACGCGACCGCGCCTCGGTTGACAACGGTGCCAATGGATCTCACTCGCGCACGTACTTCCGGTGGCGTCGCGTTGTTCATGTAGGTCCGTATGGGTGGTCCGGCCATGCCCAGGGCTGCCCACGTGGCGGAGAGTCCTGCCGACGCCACCCAGGGGCTCATAGTGGATGCCGCGAGAATCGCGGGACCGCCGAGCCCTGCCAAATTGATCGTCAGCAATGTCTCGATATTAGTCTTCTCCACCCACCGCTTGGGTATCAGGTTCCCGATCACACCACCGAGCGGCGTGATCAACAGTGCGACTCCCTGCTGCCAATGCGGCAGCCCGGAGTCAGTGAGTAATGACGTGAGTTGCAACCCCTGCAGTCCCAGATACGCATTGGTGGCACCAAAGTTGGCCATCGTACGTATTTGATTGGGTGAATCCTTCGCGGATCGCGCCCCCTCGACGATGGATTCCAATATGCCTTGCTTTTTGTTCGACTTCGGCTTGTTGTCGAAGTCCGGCAGTTGCCTTACTGTCATCAGATTCACAACGTTGGCGCCAAGACTCAAGAGGGGAGCCGACCAGGCACCGGTGCCCAATGCCGAGGGCGCCAGCAGGTTCCCCAGCACTCGGGTGGTGTGAACCTTCAGGTTGTTTAGGCGGTTCCACCCGAGCTGAGCGTTGCCGACCATCCCGATGAGCAGGTTGTCCGCAACAATCGTGTAAAGGACCGCGGCGCCCGCATTGACGAGTGTGGTTCCGATGAGAACCGGGACGGTGTAGGCCGATCCGGACGCCAAGTCGATTGTTGCGGTGATGTCCGACGCCGCTGCGAAGGCCAAGGTGCCGGTCATCAGACCTTTGGGCGCGACGTGGTCCCCAAGGTGCCCGCCTATCAACGCGCCAGCGGTATACACCAGGTTGGTGGCCGCCGCGACCAGACCCGCCATTTCTGCCCCGCCGTTCTCCATGTAGTACAGCGACGTCATCGTCGCTAGGAGTTCGGAGCTCGTATTGGTCAGGAATTCGGCGCCGATACGTACACCCACGTAGGGCTCGAGGCGAATGAGACGCACCAGCGAATCGTTCCTCTCGCCGCCGTTTGATTCGTCCGGATCGGTGCCCGCAGCATCCTCGGATTCTGCCGGTTCTTCAGCGGGTATCGACGGACGAGCATACGGTGAACGCTCGCTCGTGTTGCTCTCCTGCTCGGAATTCGCAGCTTTCTGCGAGGCTTGCCCAAAATCCGCAGTGGAGTTTTGCAATGGTGCTGTGGGTTGATGCGCGGCGGACACTACCTCCTTGCGTCCTCTGCCCTGCGTCTGCGGATTCGGCTCAGGCTCCGGAGTTTCGGCGTCCGGTGTCGGTGGGCCGGTGATGTCGGAGTCGAAAGTGCGGGCGAGTTCGGATTGCTCCGGGGTGGTGTCAGCGGTGAGAGTGCCGTCTTCGGTGGGTTCGAAGTAGGCGATGTAAGCGTGTTCGGGGTTGACATAAGCGGCTTTCCAGTCGAAGTAGGGCCGGGCTTCGTCGCCGGTGAGTTGGTCGTGGATGTAGGTGTTGGTAAGCCCTGTCTCGAGGTTCGCCCTACGAATGATGATGTAGGCGTGGGCGCGCTCGCCCTTGCCGACGATCGCGACGGCGTAGGTGCCGACCGGTTTGGCGCGGAGGTCGTCGACGGCCTGTCTCATAGGATCGTCGGATCTGGTCGGCATAGTAAGTGGTAGGTGTTGCAGTCCGGCGCTGGTGGCGCTTTGGAAGTGGGCGGCTTTACGTCCGGTGAGTGGCCGGGTGGGCAGGCCGTTCTGGTGAAGAATGTCGACGATCCAGCGCAGACAACCGCGGACCTCTTCGGGAAGCTCTACCGGATCGAGCTGCGTTTCGGGTCGCGCGTTGCCAGGATGATTGCTGTCCACGGTATGCGAATCGACTCCCGAACGTACGGGGCGGTTTCGGTTGTCGCGATCGACAGCGGATTCGTCTGCCAAGAAGTCGGTGATGTCTCGATTTGCGTGAGGGGTGAGGTCCTCGCTGTCCACGGCCGGTCTCGCTTCCGAGCCCGGCTGTTGGGAACCGACTGCCGTGATGGCGGAGGGTGTGATCGACCGCCGCTCGTTCGGCAATCTGCGCCGGCGAACCTTCCGAACGATCTGTCGTACGAGAGCGCCGCCCGCGAGGCCACCAAACGCAGCCGTCATGATCGCCCCTGTGGCATCCATGCCCAGGCGGGAAAGCAGAACACCGCCCAGCAACCCACCAATCGCAAACCCGCTTTTACCGATCATCGGGTTGACCACCGCGACACGGCCCCGTACTTCTTGGGGAACTGTTTTGTATCTGTAGGCCCCGATGCGGGTTGCCGCAGCACCGATCAGTATCTGGGTACCAGCGAGGCCAAGACCGACAGCAGCGGGCTGGCTGGTAGCGGGGAGAAGCACCGCGGCACCCGCGACTCCCAGAAGCCGCCCGGTCAGCACCGTGTCAATCGAAAACTTTTCCAGCCATTTTCGGCCACCGAGCCAGGAGCCGAAAATCCCGCCTATCGGTGTAGCAAGGAGTATCGCCGCAGCCTGTATGCCGGTCGCCTGACCGTCGATGATCATCGAGGAGATCTCTAGTTTTTGGAAGCCGAAGAATACGTTGACCAGCCCCAATGTGATGCCGTCCTCGAGCAATATGCGGTCTTTGCGCACCGTGTGAACGCCGGCCGCGATGTCGTGTAGCCGCTGCCGCAACGACTTGATCTTCGCGGTCTTGGGGGTCACCGGGATGTCGGGTTTCCGCAATCTCGACAGCGTTGCGAGGTTCCAGGAGTACGACGCTGCGTTGGCTCCGGCGGGAAGGGACCTGGCGATTCCCAGCATGGCAGGCCCGATGGCGAAACTCGCGAGCCGGGGAAAGCGCTGCATCATATTGGTCAGAGCGCTGTTCGCGAGGGCTCGCTCGGGGCCCGCCAGCTCGATCCTCATACGCTCGGCACTGGCGCCGTACACTGCCGCTGCCACGGCCTCCAGCGCGGAGGTGGCGATGAGGACCGTCGGGCGTTGCGGTGCACCGATTCCGATCCATATCGTGGCTGCGGTCGCACCCCCCAAGCCCAACAACTGGCTGACACGCATCATCTTCCACGGGTCGCGCTCGGCCAGATATCCGGCGACAGGTTGGGCTGCGATGTGTGGCAGCTGACTGGCGAATCCCACAGCACCCGCCCACGTCGTCCCGTATTCGGGTGCTATCAGGAGCGGCATCATTTGCTGCATGAGTTCGTCGCCGAAATCGGTTGTGAAGCTGTTGAACGTGACCAGCCGGTACAACCGGTTGTCACGCAGCAACTTTCGAATCGACCGCCCGTGTTGGTCGTCCTGCGCTGCGACCTGTGCGGATCTCCGGCCCGGGCCGGGGAATCGCCCGGATCGTTTGAAACGACCGAATCGGGCGGAACCGGACGCGGTTTGAACGGGCGGGTTCTGCGATTCGGTGCGTTCCAACCCTAGGAAGGAGTGGGCCCATTTATCTCGGAGCCGGTCGAACGGTCCGGTGATCTGCTGGTTGGCGTGTTCGATCGCGACTTGGGTGCGGTCGGGTGTGGTGTCGGCGACTAGTCGGCCGCCGACATTGTGGAAGGTAGCGTGGTAGGCGTAATCGGGGTCGGGGTAGCCAGGTTTCCACGTGTCAGAGTCGAATACGCGCATGCGGTGACGGCCGCCGGCGATCAAGGTGTCGTAGATGTAGACGGTGCCGTTGACGTCGGTGAGCACGTAGGCGTGTGCCCTGGTTCTTTTGCCGACCACGATTACGGCTGTGTCGGCGGTGGGGTCTCGAACCAGGTTTTCGGCTGCTCGGCGGACAGGGTCGCCTGCTCGCAGGTTCTCGTCCCGTTGCAGTCCGGCTCTGATGTTCTTCTCGAGGTCGCCCGGAAGGCGTTTGGTGGGGTCGGGCTCTGCGGTGGCGTCGTCGTTTCCGAGTGCCCTGATGATGCGGGAAACCCATGGGACACAGTAGAGTACCTCTGTCGGGTACCCCTTGCGGGTGCTCGGCGACGGCGGATTCGCTGCGTTCTCCGATGGTCTGGCTCCGACCGGTTCGCGTTCCTCTCGGTGTGGGTCGTTGGACCCGGCGGTACCCGATCGAACCGTCATTGCCCCGCCCAGTTCTGGTAGGCTGGCGAATACCGCGTCGATTCCGTCCACCGTGGCGTTGGGTGCGACGACTTGCTGGGAGGGCGGCAAACTCTCGGCCGTCGGAGCGCCCGTGCGCGAACGGGTGACGAGGTTGCCGTCGCGGTCGAACTCGATGGTTTCGAAGAGCCGCTTTTCCACCGGCATCCGATCGATGAACTTCTTCTGCTCGCGGCGCCATTCGTCGAATCCGACAGCTTTGTTCAGCAACGCGCGGCGGTTTCGCAGGTCCTTGGGACCGTAGTCGTTCGCGGTGTCACCGTCCCGCGAGACCGCCAGGTCGACGACGACCAGGTTCGGTTCGTCGATCGAGTCGCTGTCGTTGACCAGCAGGACCATATGGTCGTCGGCGTCGGCGCTGCCGGACGCCCGGGTGTCCTTCCATTTGTAGACCAGGACGCTGATCCCACCCGGCCGGAACTTCAACGATTCCGCGACCTGCTCCAGCGATTCGGCCTTCTCAAGGCCGGCGCCGAACACCCTTCGCACCACATCACGGCCGTGGCCCCCCAGCCTCGTGGCGGGCATCTCGAAACGGCGGGCGTTGTCGGGGCACAGCACTCGCATGCCGGTCACGGTGTTGTTGACGCGACTGTTGGGGCTGCGGCGGTGAATCTGTACGACCAGATCGAGCAGGGCCGCGGTGGCCAGGTACTGTGACGCCGCAGCAATGATGCCGGCGTCCGCTCCGTCGGTGGCATCCCCGGTGTCCGCGTTCTGGGCGTCGGCATCCCGGGCGGCCGCCGCTTGGCGGTCCGGATCCCGGGCGGCCAGGCTCGCCGGTCCGGAAACTGCCGCAGCGGAACCGGTATTGTTTCCGATGCCGAATTGCCCGGTGTTCGTGGCGTTCAGGTGATCGCCGACCGCTTCGCCCAGGATGTCGCGGGCGATGACGGGGGTGATGCCGGCGGTCGGATAGCCCAGCGCTGCCGCGAGGGCGTCTCTCGCCTCGGTCAGCAGCGGATCGAGCCTTCGCATGCCCTCGGCCCCACTGATATCCGCGATCGGCACACCGAGTTCGGCGGCGAGCCGGTTCCGTAACGGCATCATCTCGATCAGTGCGTCCACATCGCTGAGTCCTGCACGCTCGCGCGCCTTCGCGGGGGCGGTGGCCTCGACATGTTGCCGCAGCGCCTCGGCCGTGGCGGGCGCGATACCGCCCCACGCAGGTGCATGGCATTGCGAATCAGCGCGTCCTGTGCCGACATCACCACCTGCGCGCTACCCCGCTGCCCGTTTCGTGCGGTGCGGTTCTTGGCTTGTTCGTGGATGTAGGACTGTTCCGGCGCCTCGGTCATCCAGACGTGCATGCCGCCCTTGGCCTTCACCGCCTCGGATACCGAGATGTCGACCCCGCGCTGGCCCTGCCGGTTGATCACCAGGATCTTGCCCTGCTCACCGGCGTCGTCGAAAACCTTCTGCAACTGGGCTTCCCAGTCGGCGCCCCAGCCGATGATCCGTTTGGCGTCCACCGCTTCGATCGCATCTCTCGGCACACCCGCGCGCACCAGCGCCTCGACCTGACGGGCGACCAAATCATTGCGGTGACAGAGGATCTCCTGAAACCGGCCCTTGCCGTCGGCCCGCATCTCGTTCGCGTATTCGGCGATCGTGCGCAGTTTGGCGTGTGTGCTCTCGACCACATCGTGCTGGCCCTCCACCAGCCGATGGGTCTGCGACCGCCCGACCTCGTGCGCCGGCTCCAGGTTGTAGATCTTCTGCAGCACCGGGTTCAGGTCGGTGATAGTGCCGGACGCACCTGTCACTTCATCGAAGAAGGATCCGCGTCCGACACGGTAGATTTCGACCGAATCGATACGCTTGGCGGACTCCGCATCCGCGCGCACCACGATCCGATGCTCCCCGGTGTTCTCGCCACGAGCCTTGGCCGCGCGGATCTCCTTCGCTTCGATGGCCTGCGCAAGGCTCGCTTTGCCCGGCTCCGCGCTCCATCGGGATTCGCTCGTCGTTTTCAGGTTGCGTTGCAGACCGTGTTCGGCCTGTTCGATGATGACGATCTTGCCCGCATCCACTTCGTAATGGACACCATTGCGAACAAGAAACTCCGCCTGCGCAGCGACCTCGAGCCGCGAGGCTCCCATCCCCCCGAGCCATTTCGTCCCGCCGCGCAGCGCCTCGACCTTCGCCCAGCCCTCGGGTGTGAGTTCGGGTTGACCATCGTACCAGAACATGTATTCCGGCGTGCCGTCGGGATGTACGTCGATTTCCTCGGTGATTCGTACGAGGCCGAAGTCCTCGTGGGACAGCGTTCCATTGGCGAGCGCCGTGGCGAGAAAGTCGCGGGCATCGAGTACCTGTTTGGTGGTTTTCTTCGGCGCTGCCCGTTCCACACCTTCCGACCGGAGGAACTGCCGCTCGCCGCGGTCGATGATTCCGTCCATCTCGTCGATCAGCACGTGCCGCGGTGGCTTGATACCGGCATTGCACAGATGCCCGACCGTCTCGCCGGTCGCGACCACGATCGCCGGCCGCCCCTCGGTGATCGGTCCGAAGCCGTTCTGCTGATCGGCGCGGAACACGTCGATCCCGAAGTTGCTCAACAACTTCCGGACTTCGGCGACTTCTCGATCGTCGGTCAGCAACTTCCGATACGTGTCGACTTCGCGGTTGGCCAGCCCATCGGTCGTGGTGACGAGCAGAACCGAGCCGTTGTGCACCGCACGTTGTATTGCGGCGGCCATGAAAACCAGCGATTTGCCTTCACCGGGTTTCATTTCCACCGGACGCGATTTCATCGCGTAGACGGCTTCCGCCTGTTCGACCCGCAGCACCATTCCGCCGGGCACTTTCTCGCTGATCGTGCCGCGCCGGATGATCTCCGTCGTCGCCAGCAACGACTGGTGCTCATCGCCGCTGTGCAGTCCGGCCATCAGCACGTCGTCCGGAAGATTGGACAGGCATTGACCTTCCGGAACATGCTCGGCGGAGGCCTGGTGGAAGTCGATCAGCAGATCGACCGCCTTGTCGCGGTCGCCGCGCGGCATACCGGCGGCGTCGGCGAGACCGTCGTGATCAGCGGACGGAACACTCTGCTCGTCGTGCACCGACGACTGATGTTCCTCCGCGGCAAGTGTTTCGGTACCGTCCGCCTCGGTCCGGCCCGAGCTTTCGGAGCTTTCCGGACCGGACTGCTCGGCGGTCGCATCCCGCTGGGGGGCCACATGCTCCTCGGAATTTGACGACCCATGTTCGTCGCGAGCGCCCGACGGTCCGTGTTCGTCGCGAAGGCCCGGCGATCCCGCCTCGACCTGGGCGACCGGATGGGGCCGTGCGGGCGTCTGGTTGCCGGCACCGTCGACGATTGTGGCGTGCTCACCGGGCGGAATCTGCTCCGTCTTCGGCTGCGGCCGGTGTTCACCTGGAGCACTGGCCTTTTCGTGAACCTCGCCGACGGGGCGTGGCGGGAGCTGCGGCAGTGAGGTTTCGCCCACCGCCTCGACCGACCGGGGCGCGGTCGCCTTCCCGGCGGCGACCGGTTTCTCGGCCGGTGGCCGCTCGCTCGGAGCAGCTGTCTCGGAATGCGTGCCCGACCGTGCCGCGGCGGCGTCGGACGATAGGGGACGGACCTGTTGCCCGGGTCGGCGGCCACCGGCTTCGTCGGCTGCGATCGATGCACCCTGTTCGCTGCGTGAGTGTGGTTCCGCGGCCGGGGTCTCCCCTTTGACCTCGGCGCGAAGCCTGCCGCTCTCACCTGCGTTCTTCGTGGCCTCCGCGGTCGGACCCCATGCCTTCTGCGCGTCCGCCCACGCCCGTTTCGATTCCGCCGACACCTCGATCGGCCGCCGAGGCGTCGCGGCGTTCCCGTCGTGCCCGGCCGAGAACGCGTCGGGCGGTGTGAATGTCGCGCCGCCGTCGATCGCCGGCGGATGGGCTCCGCTGCGGGAATACACGCCCCCGGCGAATGCGCCGTTGAGCAGCGG
>NZ_JOJF01000040.1:0-39417 GCF_000720265.1 Nocardia sp. NRRL WC-3656
CGTGAACTCCTCACGCTGGGTATCGACATTCATCTCCGCGAAATGCCGCTTGACACTCTCCCACGCCCCCTTCGCGGTAATCCCCATCGCCTTGTGGTCATACCCCGCCGAACCACCCGACGCGAACGCATCACCCAGCCAGAAGTCGTATTGCTGCGCAACCTCGTTCGCGATGTCGGAGAATGTGGCGGTCCCCTTGTCGGCGGCCACCACCAGATAGGTGTCATCCCCGTCGCGACGCACCACCCGCTGCGGCGGAATCACCTCACCACCGGCGTGGTCGACATTGTCGGTGAGATCCAGTAGGCCCGAGATGAAGGTGCGATAGCAGGCGATGCCCTCGGCTTGCATCGCCTGGCGGTCGGCCGCCGCATCACCGGTCGCGGCCGGCGGGCGCTTCACCACGAACCCGCCCTTGGCGCCGACCGGCACGATCACCGCGTTCTTCACCGCCTGCGCCTTCACCAGACCCAGAATCTCGGTCCGGAAATCCTCCAGGCGATCCGACTGGTGCGCAAAGTCGCCGTGATCAACCCGAGTATCGCCCGCAGGATCCGGTCGGTGTCGAGACTCACCACGGCATCGATCTCGTCCTGCAGCCGCGACGAGATACCCGCGGCCCGTGCGGTCGCGACCGGCCCGAGATGCTCGGGATCGAAATAGGCGTCGAACAATTCGGTGAAGGCGCGCGCGGTACTCGGCTGCGCCAGCAGCACACGGGTGATGTTGGCGAAGGTGTAGGCGAATCCCGCCTGCTGCAGATATTTCGCGTAAGCGCGCAGCATCGCGATCTGGCGCCAATGCAATCCGGCCCGCAGGACGAGTTCGTTGAGCCCGTCGACCTCGCAATCGCCGAACCACATCGCCGACACCGCCTCCGGCAGGCGTTTGCGGATACTGGTGTCCGGCAGCGATTCCAGCGCCACGGCACGGTCCAGATCGGCCTCCGGATCGCTCTCACCGGTGCCGCGCAACACGTTCGGCGCAACCCGCAGGCCGAAGTCGTAGATCCACCGGGTGCTGGCGCCGGGCAATTCGAGCCGGTAGGGCTTCTCCTCCACGACCTCGATGCCGAGGCTGTGCAGCAGCGGCAGCACCCGGCTCAGCGACACCTCGGTGCCGGCGACGTACAGGGTGAATCGCCACTCGCCCGACGGGGCGCCCGCGGTGCGGTAGAGATCGGTGTCGATCTGCCCGTCGGCCAGTCGCTGCAGCCGGCACAGATCGTCGAGCGCCCGGGCGGGCTCGTATTCCTGCTGATAGGTCGCCGGGAACGCGCTCGCGTAGTCCTGCACAACCGGCGCGGCGATCTCCGCGACGCCCGCGGCCTCGCTGACCAGCCGGTCGCTCCAGCTGCGGGTGGTCGCGAACAGCAGATCCTGAATGCGTTCGCGGTTGGATTCGGTGATGTCGGCCGGTTCGGCGTCGGCCCCGCGGTGCACCGTGAAATAGACGACGGCGAGCTCGGATTCGGTGACGCGCGCGGAGTAGGCGATCTGCTCGGCATCGAATTCCCGGCGCAGGATCTCGTGCATCCGCAACCGCACCTCGGTCGAGTAGCGGTCCCGCGGCAGGTACACCAGGCAGTACACGGCGTTGCTGCCCACATCGCGGCGCAGGAAGAGGCGAATCTGGCGCCGCAGCCCCAAATTCATGACGGCCGAGACGGTTTCGAAGAGACGGCGCGCGTCGGTGGAGAACAGTTCGACGCGCGGGAAGGTCTGCAACATCTCCAGCAGCGCCTGGCCGGAGAACGAATTCAAGGCCAGGCCCGCCCATTCGATGACCTGGTGGACGCGGCGCGAGATCACCGGGATGTCGAGGATGTTCTCGTGGAAGCCGCTGACGGTGAAGGTGCCCACGAAAACGTGTTCGCCCACCACGTTTCCGGCGACCGACGGGGTGGTCTCGGCCGCGTAGTCGGCAACGCTGACCACGTACACATCCGGTGAGCCCGGCAGCAGCGAGTCCAGCGAGCCGTTGGACAGCCGCAGAATCTGCTCCGAACCGAGTGCGGGCGTGCCCACGTCCACACCGGACCCGTTGCGCAGCACACCGAGACCGGTGCCCGAAACCTGTTGCGGCTCAGGGCCGTCGGCGCCGGGATGCACGCGATAGTAGCTGTATCCCAGCAGGGTGAAATGCCCGGAGGTCAGCCAGCGCAACAGCTGCGCGCATTCGGCCGCCTCGGTGGCCGAGGGTTGCGGCACGGAATCCAGCCGCGCGGCCAGCGTTCCCATCGTGCGGGTCATCGCCTCGGTGTCGTGGGCGACCTGGCGGATCTCGCCGAGCAGCGGTGGCAGCGCCCGCTCGATCCGGTCCAGCACCGCGTCGGAATCCCCGGCACCCAGCTGCACATGGATCCACGACTCGGCGACGACGTTTCCGCTGCCCTCCGATCGGCTCGCCGAATTCGCCTGCGCCACATCGAAACCGTCGCTGGGCGCGATCGCCCGCAACCGGCCGCGCCGGTCCCGCAGGACGTCGAAGACCGGATGCACCACCTCGGTCACGGTGGCCCCGAGGCGCTGCAGCGCCGCGGTGAGCGAATCCACCAGCAGCGGCATATCGTCGTTGACGATCTGCAGTGCCGGACCCAGACCGCTGCCGTCCTCGGCGCGATACAGCCTGGTCACCGCGGTTCCCGGCCGCCGCCCCGCGGCCAGCTCCAGATGATGCCGGAAGATCTGCTCGGCACGGTCGGTGATCGTCGGCGCCGCGGCTCCCGGCTGAATCCAGCGGAAGTACACCGCCTCCAGATCTGTCGGATCATCACGGAATCGCTTCCATGAAATCGTCTGCTGGGTTGTTGCCACCATCGACCCGTGCCTTCCCGAGATCGGAATCGGTACCGCAGTATTGCGGACTGTCTGAACGTACCGTTAAACAACGGCACGTTATTCAGTGTAACAAGGATTGGGCGCCATTACCCGGTTTCTCAGCGAACCAAACCGGATCGGAACAGAAATGTCTGCGCGCCTGCACGATTCGCGAAACTACCCGTCTCGAGATGCAGGCCCGAATGCCTGTCGGCATACCAGACGGTAACCGCGGGGCCGATCGCCACGAAGGCCGTGCCGTCGGAGACGATCGCCGCACCCGAGGTGCGCCAGCGCCCGATCGTGTCACCGATGCGATCCGGTGGATCGGTGCGCACGGTGAAGGTCAGCGCTCGTCCGCCCGTGATCCCGCCCGACAACAACGGATCGTCCGCGGAGACGACACAGGAATCGCCCTGTCCGCCCGACGCCGGCTGACAGGTCGATACCGCGCGCATCAGTTCGGGCAGCGTATCGACCGGTGTCAGGTCGCCGATGGCGGGCGCGCCAGTCGAACAGGAGCGCAGGACCAGTACGGCCAGCAGCACCAGGGCGACCGCGCCACCCAACGCCGCCTTCCACTGCCAGGCCGGAAAGACCTTGGCTTCTTCCTTTTTCGCGTCCGTCGCGGCTTGTTCGCCGCCGGACGCCGCCTTCTCCAGACCACTGGCGAGCTTCTCGGCGCCGATGATCACCGGTGCGATACCCGCTGCGGTCCGGCCCAGTTCGCCCAGCACATCGCCCACCGCCTTCAGCGGCGCCCCGCAGTGTCCGCAGCGAGAGTCCGCACCGCTGTTGCGATGCGAGCAGTACTCACAGGTCTGATGCGTCGAATTCACTGGCCGGTGACGACAATCGAGGAGATGGCGGTGGTGTTGATCGAGGCGTCACCCTTCGATTCCAGGATCGTCAGCGTGATCTTCGACGCGGTCACCGGTGGACTGATCTTGGTTACCACGAGGCTGCGCTGATCCATCGTCTGCTGGGTGTAGGTGGTCACGCCCGGATCGTTGAACCGATAGGACACGCGGCTCACGGTCCGGAACTTGGCCCACTGGTCGGCGCCGTCGGAGCCGATGCTGTCCCAGCCGGGCACGATCCCGATGGAGTCGATCCGGTAGGTCTTGCCCAGATCGATGGTCAGGACCTGGCCGTCCACCCGATAGGCGCGCACACACGACCACGCCTTGTCCGCCTGACCCGAGAACGCGTCCATGCCGGGCGTACTGCCGGTGGGACAATGGGATTCGGCCGCCTTCACCTGGATCGCCGTGCCGGCGGTCAGCGATTCGGACGGTTTGGGGGCGGCGCTCGGCGGTGCCGCCGCGGCCGCCGTGACGACCTTGACCTGGTCTCCGCCGTCCTTCTTACCGCCGGTGGTGACCAGCGCCAGCACGACGATGATCGCCAGCACACCGGCCAGCGCGATCGCCACCTTCGGCTTGCGCACCATCGCGAGCAGCTGCTGCGCCGGCGCGGCGGCGCCCGCCGGGGCCGCCTTCTCCGCCTTCTCCGGCTGCGCCGGCTTCTCCGGTTCGCCCGCAACGGGTTTCGTTTCGGCCGCGCCCGTCCGATCGAGCCGGGCGCCGGCCCGATCGGCGAAATCGGAGGTGAATTCCAGGCCCGACGGACCATCCAGGGATTCGCCGTTCAGCAGCGCCATGATCCGGTCGCTGGCCTTGGGCCCGCTCGGCGGACGGGCGGCGCCGTTGGCCGCAGGACGAGACGATCGGTCCGATCGGTCCGGGGCGGATTCCGCCGGCGGGACGGACACTCCGACCGACACCGGATCAGCGGCGCCGAGGCGGTCGGCGGCTGCGGAGGCGGTGGACAAACCCGGCTCCGACAGCAACGCGTCCAGGACCGCGCCACGATGGCGCACGAAGACGTCTGCGGGGTCCTTGTCGGACATGTGTGCGATGGTATCGGGACCGGAATACGGTCCGCGCCAAGCCTATTCCCGCTGGAGAGAAGTTCGGTCCGGCGGAATCAGCGGCCGGATTCGGCCGCCACGAAATACTCCGGCGGCACATCGAAGACACGGGCCAGGGCGATGATCAGATCGAGCCGGGGAATCGCCTCGCCGTGCACCAGCCGGTACAGACCCGACTGCGACACCGGAACATCCGGATAGGCCAGCTCGAGATGCTGGGCCAGCGAATACAACGTCAGCGAACGGGTCGAGCCGTCCTCGGTGGATACCACCGATTCGGCGATCAGCTCCGACAATCTGGCCGAGAAGATCGCCGCCGCCGCTTGCCGCGGTGTCAATTGCTCATCGGCGCCGGACTCACGACGCTCGGGATCGAGCACCCCGAACTCGCCTCCATTCTGGTGTCTGTTCTGTGGGTCTCGATCAGAAGATTGCCTGCCGTCCGCTGCGGAGTCCGCTACCACGTTGATCAACACTACCGTCTCACCTCGTCCGATTCGGCGTCGACCACATGAGCCGGACCTGCCGGCGGCATCGATCCGCCACCCGCCACCGTGATCGCCGGAGGTCCGGCTGCCGGTGGATTGCCCATGGAGTCCAGATATCTGGTTTCACCTCGTGGCTCGATCAGATCCACGCGCACCGTCCGCATCGGAATGCTCACGTCGATGGCGGTCTCGCTGACCTGGTCGATCGCCAGATCGGCAGAACGCCGACGGGGTGCGCCGGGTTCGCTGATGGTCACCGTCGTGTGCGCCGCGGAGGCGCGCGGAGGTATCTGGTCGAAGACCGCGATGGTCGCCTGTGCGGCAGCCGCCGGGGTCTGCTCGGCGTCGGAGGTCTCGGGCGCCAGCCGTAGCGAATCCGGATCGCCCACCGCTGTGACGAGTTGCTGCCAGCGCTGCGGCCGGGCCGAGTGCACTTCCACATCCGCGCCGACGACCATCGCTCGCAGCACGATCTGCTGGGCGACCGGAAGATCGGCGTAGACATCGATCGTGCGGTGACGCGGGTTGTATCGCACCGGGTCGAACAGCGGCAACGCCAGCGTGTGCTTGGGCCTGCCGCTGATCGAACCGAGGATCTGACCGCTCGGACCGATCGCGATGGTCAATGCGTCCAGCTGCTCGGGAGTCGCCGTGTCGCCTCCGGACTCCGTGCGCGGAATGCGATGGACCGAGGTCGATGTAGGCAGACTCGCGCGCAACGCCTCGGCCTGCCGCCCGCCCAGCGGTCGCAGATATCCCGGCGGGGCGACCGAGGATGCCGGGCCCACATAACGCACCAGGCCGCGAGCGCCCAGCGCGCCGCCTGCCAGGCTGACCACCACCGTGGTGCGCCCACGGTGCCACGACCAGCAGTCGTCCAGGCCGGCGTCGCCGAGCCGGGTCCAGTCGATCAGGTAACTGGTGACACTACGTCCCGGCACCGAGGACTCGAGGTGCTGCCACGTCTCCCGCAGATCGGTCAGTTCCACGCCGGCGTGTAGCAGGCGGATCGCATCACCCAGCGCTTCGGCAGGCAGCGCGTGCGCCGCCATCCCGCGTTCCCGCAGGCGACCGGCGATGCGATGGGCCGCCGAGGCCAGCGCCCGGGGAGCGGACTCCGCCACCGGCCCTCGCCGCACGAGGGCCTCGAGGTTGTGCTCCGGATCCAACCGCAGCACCAGCCAGGTCATGCGGTCGCCGACCACCGGGTGCGGGCCGATCAGCTGGTCGTAGAGCATGCTGTAGCTGCCGGCCGGGCGCACCCGCTGACCGGTCGTGACGATGTCGATCTCGATCCGGACCCCGAACTGGTCGAGCATCGGCAGCAGATCCTGCACCGGGACGGTGTCCTCGGTATAGAGCTCCCGCTCGGCGATGACGGTCGGCAGATCCAGATTCGGCGCGAGCTGGACCATCGCCACATACGACGATCCGTCCTCCCGGACACCGCAGACGCCCGCAGCCACCTCGACGTCGTGTAATCGTGCCGGCCGATGCAGCAGCTCCTGGCGGGCCTGCCGCCCGAAGCGATAGTCACACCAGTCGAGCAGCCAGCGCACCGCGGTTCGCTCGCCGACACGCACCGTGAGGGTGATCGCCACGACCGTCGCCGCCGCCGGTGCGACCCACCACGGCACCCGGCCCCACAGGCCCGCCACGGCGACGCTTCCGACGATCACCACCGCCGCCAGCGGTCCGCGCTCGGGCGCGCCGGCTCCGATCCTGGGAAAACTCACCCACGCCTCCGGACGATGGAGTTGGCATAACCGGCCCCCACCCCGAGCAACAGCGCCACCGCCACGACGACGAGTGCCGCGATTCCGGGACGCCGGTCGGCCGGACGCCCGGGTGGCGGCACGATCAGCGCCGAGGTACGGAACAACCCGCTCGGCGCCTGCGGCGGTTCGGAATAGCCGAGCGACGCGGCCGGATCGATCACCCCGGCACCGACGACGTTGTCGACCCCGCGGGCGGGCGCATGCGCGCCGGCCTGCAGTCGCGCGGCGATCTGGCCGGGCGTCTCGTTCGGGAACCGCGAGCGCAACAGCGCCGCCACCCCGCTGACGTAGGCCGCGGCGAAGGACGCGCCGCCCACCGGAACCATCTTGTCGCCGGCGCCGACGGCATTGATGAGCCCACCACCGCCGGGACCGAGCGATTCGATTCCGGTTCCGGGGGCTGCCACCGAAACCCAAGGGCCCCACAGTGATTCGGGCATCGGCGCGCCGGTAGCGGTGGTGAAGCCGACCGTCAGCACATCCGGCGCATACCATCCGGGCGTCGAAATAGTCTGAACGCCTTTCCAATTGCGCGAATCGGTCGGCCGGCTCGGATCGATGTCGGGGTTCTGCTGACAACCGGCCTCGCCGGTGTTGCCCGCACCCGCGACGATGAGCGCACCGCGCACGTGCACCGCGTAGCCGACAGCGGCCGCGAGCATCGATTGATCGATACGCGCATTGGCACCGAGACAGACCGGCAGCGCCACGGTGATCACGCCGGCGCCCAGATTCGCGGCATGGGTGATCGCCCGGGCCAGGGTTCGGATCTGGCGGGCGGGTTCCTCATCGGAGTTGCCCGCGTCCGGACGTTCCAGGCTGAACGCACCGGACCGGTAGCGAATGGAGATCACGCGCGCGTCGGGCGCTACCCCGGCGAATCCATCGGCCTGATCCGGAGCCGCGGCGATGATCCCGGCGACGAGGGTGCCGTGCGCATCGCAATCCGAGAGCCCGTCGCCCCCGGCGGCGACATAGTCGCCGCCACCGACCAGATTCGGCAGCCGGGGATTCGGAGCGACACCGGTGTCGATCACCGCGACGGTGACCCCGGTGCCACGACTGAGCGGCCGGACCCGCCGCAGATCCAGCGCGCGGTCGGACGGCGGGACCTGGGCCAGGTCACTGCCCGGCAGTACGCCCGCGGCCAGGCAGCCCTTGTCTTGTTTGGTCGGTTGTTCCGGTCCCGGGGGCCCGTCCGGCGGCGCGGCCCCGACGATCGCTTCAGGCGGATCCACCGCCGCGGCCGGGGCGATGACGGCCGCCGGCGCCACCGTCAGCGCCGCCACCAATCCGGCGAGCAGCATGCTCACCGGTCCGCGAATGATCATCAGATCGCTCGCATCGCGGTGTATACGCCCATGATCCAGAAGGCGATCACCGGAATCAGCAGGATGAGCGCGTACTCCACCAGGTCGATGACTCGTCGCGTCACCGGAGACAGGCGCCGCCCGGGCAGCCGCAAGGCGGCGACACAGGCCGCCACCGCGGCGACGACGAGCACCCCGACGACAGCCAGTCGCGCGTAGTCGGTGTCGTACGCGCCGACGGTGACCGCCGCGACCCCCACCGTCGCCACCGCCGAGGCCGCGCACAGCGAAACCGCCTGCACCCGATCCGGATACCAGCGCGCCCGCATGACGAGAATGCCCGCCACGGCGGCGCCCAGCACGATCTCCCGGATGCCACCGGGCGCCTGCTCGGCGGCCACGACCACACCTCCCGCAAGCAGCGCAGACACCGCCGCGATGAGACCGCGCAGGCTGGTCACGGCCAGCCGGGCGCGAGTTTCGATCCTGGTGTTCGGCCGCAGTTCCCGCTCCGGGTCGACGCTTTGATCGAGCTGATCGTCACGCACGGTTTCCGCGTCGAAGATGTCGGTGAGTGTGGCCGGCGCCACCTCGTTGCCGGGATCCGGCAGATCCGGCGGCCGGATGCGCGCCGCGACCACTGCCAGTCGCGGTGCCGCGGTCAACAGCACCACAGCGGCGAAGACGATTCCGCCCGCGACCTTTTCGAGAGATACATCGAAGTAGGTCGGGACCAGTGCCGCGAAGGCCAGGACCACTCCGAGGGTCGCGACCGCGGTCAGCGCCGAGGTGCCGGAGTCGCTCGCACGCAACATCGTGACCGCGGCGACCGCGGCGACCACCGCGCCGGCTGCGATATTGGCCGCGGCGAAGCCACCCGGCTGGCCGTAGGCCGGCGGCACGAGCATCGCGCCGCCCGCGAAAAGCAGTGGCAGTGCGGACAATTCCAATCCGAGGACGACGCGTGCGGGCGTCCTGCCTCGTCCCGCGACCACGGCGGCGCCCCAGCAGGCGGCGCCCAGCAGCAGAGCGGGCAGACCGCACCACCACAGCGACCCGCTGCGAGTCCACGACCAGGACAACAGGATCGTCGCCACCACCGCGCCGACACCCAGCGCGGCGGAACCGACCGTGGCAACGGTTTCGGAATCGAACTCCGCGAATTCGCGCTCGTTGATCGCCGCGAGTGCGTCGGTGATGTCCTCGACGACCGGGGTGAACACCTCGGCCGACTCCACCACGGACAGCATCAGCACCGTGCCGTCGACCACGTCGTGATCGGCCAGGCTGCGCCATCGCGGAATCGGCTGCTCACCCGGCCGGGCCAGGCTCCACTGACCCGCGGGTGGCGTGAAATCCACCGTCTCGTCGTCGATCGCGCGGTCGAGCACCCCGAGCAGGTCGTCGATGAAGGTCTCCACGGCGAACTTCGTCGGAACGACCACATCGACCTGATAGGTCGCGACCAGGACCGCGATCCGTGCCCGCGCGACCTCGGCCTGTTGTGCCGCCGCCCGTGGGGCGGCGCCCGGCGCCGCGACGGCCGTGCTCATCGGCGGGCCCCGCTCGTCGCCGCTCCCGGATAGCCGGGGAATCCGTCACCGAGGCCGGCCGCGAGTTCCTCGAAGGCCAGCAGGGTGGTCTTGTCGAGCAGGCGCAGATCGATCTCACCGCCCTCGGCGAGATGCTCGTCGTACGGCACCACCCGCGTCGGGCGCTGCGCGGTGGCGAAGAGCTTCTCGATCTGTTCGACCTCGACGGTGGGCTTGACCGGCTGCTGATGCACGATCGCCACCACCGAACCGGCGATGAGATGTTGCAGCCCATGGGAATTCAGCCAGTTCAAGGTCGCGACGGCACCCTTCACGCCACCGACGGTCGGGGGTGTGACGACCACGATGGCATCACTGGTCTTCAGCACCATCTGGGTGATCGAATCGAGCACGCCGGTGCCGCAGTCGACGACCAGTAGGTTGTAGTGCCGTCGCAGCGTCTCCACGGCGACACCGAATTCCCGGCCGGACAGCGCCTCGATCGACTCGGTACTCCACGGCGAGGCCAGCACCGCCAGATCGGCGTTGTTGATGGACGTGAACGAATGCACCGCCGAGAACGCGTCGAGATTGGCGGCCTGCGCCATATCGCGCAGGGTCAGCCCATAGGGGTGCGGCGCGGTACGCGAGGGCAGATCACCGAAGTCGGGGTTGGCATCCACGGCGACCACGCGGTCGGGCCGCAGCCCGGCGAACGTGGATCCGAGGGTCGCCGCGATCGTGGTGCGGCCGACGCCGCCCTTCACACTGATCACCGCGATCTGGTAGGGCGCGTTCAACTGCCGGCGGATCCGGGCGCGACGGTCCTCGGTGCGCTGTTCGGCCGGCGACAGCCCCAGACTGAAACCGACCTTGTTCAGCGCACCCCGCATGCCGCTCGTGGACTTGAGCTGGGCCCGGCGGGCAGCGGTGATATCGGCCAGCAGATCCATCGAGGTCAGGGTCGCCGGCAGCACCTCGACCCGGGCGGCGGCCTCGGCCTGGCTCAGCCGGTCCGGAAGCTGAGATCCACTCGCTTGCGGTTGCTGCCAGGCCGCGGGACGACTCTCGGAGGTTGCCGGCTGCGGCGTCCACGATGTTTGCTCGGCGCTCGCGGTCCATGCCGCCGTAGTGCCCTGTCCGGTGGCGGACGGTGAATCCGGTTGCACCGACGCGTAAGTCGCGGGGGTACCGGCGTTCGCCGCACCGGTGGCGGACGTGGACGCCGGTGGCGTCGCGGATGTGGATGTGGATGTCGGCGGTGCGGCGGTCTGCGACGCCGCAGTCTGCGGTGCGGCGGCGGATGTCTGCGGCGCGGCGGCAGTCTGCGATGCGGCGGTGGGCGTGCGCGGGGCGGTGGTCGATCCCTGTGGTGCGGCGGTCGCCGCCTGTGCCGCCCCGGCCTGCGCCGGGTTCGCGACGGGTCCGGACATTGTGTTCTGTTGTCCCACCGTGGTGTTCGTCGTGCCGCTGTCGGGCCTGGGCGCGCCGATATTGCTCGATCCGCCGGGCGCCGGATTCCGCTCACCACTCGCACGCAGATCGCCGAAACCGCCGTAGCTCTCCCGCGCGAACGCGGCACCCGTGGGCGGTACCGCCACGCCGCCGGGAGCGGGCGTGCCGGTCGGCCCGGTAGCCGGCTGGGGTCCGCCGGCAGACGGTGAAATCGGTTGCGCGGCGGCCGCCGCCGATCCGGCCGAGGTTGGCGCCGCATCCGGCCTCGAGGCCGACCGCGGCATATCGTCGTTCGTCATTTCGGCGGCTCCGGCCCGCTCTGCCGATTCGGGGATCGGCGTGAAATAGGCGTCGTAACCACCCCGAGCCCGCACGGACTCGGCCGTATGCCCGTTCGTATCCGGTGCTCGGTTCATATCCTCATCCTTCTCGAAACCCGCTGCGAATTCAGCTGATTCGGCTGGTTTCGAACCAACTCCGGCTGGGTAAAAGGTTGATCAGCGCGGTGATCCCCGACCGGATCGCCGCGTCGTCGCCCGGTTGATAGGTCGACCAGAGTTCACCGTCCATTGCCACGCTCGGACTCACCACGAGCCGTCCGGAAACGGTGTCCAGCACGGAAAGACACACTTCCGGTCGCGGGTATTCCCCGTCGTGGTGCTCCAGCACGAGCACCTCCGCCCGCCGAAACACCTCGTTCAACGCTCGCTCGAGTATCGCCGCGGTCCGCGGCGGGGCGCCGAGTTCCGCGAAGGCGCGCCGCAATTCGGCCGGCTCGGCCGATTCGCCGAATTCGGTTGCGACGGCGGAGACCTGTGCGGACGACACCTGCCATGGTTCGAACGAGGCCGCGAGTGCCGACCCCAGTGCCGAGACGATCGCCCCGGCAAGGATGTCCAGATCCTCGTCCTGCTGGAACACCGACTGGAGCACGACATGGTCGTCGTTACGCACCGCCAGCACGTGATCGGAGCCCGAACGAACCAGCGACATCCGCAGCATGCCGCGTGGTTCCCCGTCCAGCCCCGTATCCACGATGCGAGCGGCCAGCTCCACATCCGGCCGGTACAGGCACTGCAACCACCGCTCGACCACGGGATGTACTCGTCCGTCGTCGAGGAGTACACCCGCCTCGGTGAGTTGAGCGGCCACCACCTCGTGGACCCGGTCCCGGTCCTCGATGCGGTAGATGTTCGGCAGCAATGCCAGCACCGGCGGATACGAGTCGATGCCGACCAGTGTTTTCAACAGCAGGGCGGCATCGACGTTGATTTCGACCGCGACGGGATCGTCGACCACCTGATCGTCGAGCTGCAATGCCTAGATCTCGAGCGCCAGGAACCGGCCACCCTGCTGCTTGTCCGTGTCCTGCATCGCGCCACCGCTGGCGCAGTGCTTCTTCACGGTCGCGTTCAGGGCATGGAGCGCGTTGTTGTAGTCGGTGATCTTGTTCAGGAGCTCGTGGATCTTGGGGCCCCAACCTTGATCACCGGCTTCACCCGTGAAGGAGCTTTGCAGCCCCTTCGCCAGCGAATCCAGCGCACCGTTGTTTTCCTGAATGTTCTTGACGATGTTGTCGAACGTCAGCGTGTGAGTGTCGACTTCACCGAACTTGTACTGCATTCCACCGGCCATGGCGAAAACCTTTCGGATAATTGATATGTGAATTACTGCGTTGCCCTAGAAGCCGATATCGACTTTTCCTGACATGGTGCTGCTCGCGACGCTGCCGGCACTGGCGCCCATGTCCGTACCGAGAGCCTGCGCACCACCGTGCAACTGCTCCTGCTGCCGGATGAGATCGGCGTATGCGTCCATATCGGCGGCACTGAATTTGTGTGCCGAATCGGTCAGAACTTGGAGAATTTCCTGGAACGCGTTGCCCAGCCGGTTGCCCTTGTCCAGCGCATTCTGCATGGACGAGGCGATCGCCGGTGTGGCCTGCGGGCTCCGCACCGCGGCCTCCAGCTCGTCCTTGACCGCGAGCAGGGCCTTGAGGTATCCCTCGTGGTTACCCTGCAGTCCGATGCCCTTCTGAGCGGCGGGGATCAACTCGTGGGGATCGCCGTTGAAGACGTAACTCATCTGTGGTTCCTTTCCGGTGTTGAATTACACGCGACCTCGGTCTTGTTCACCGGGGACGTTCGGGGGTGGCCGGAATCGCCGCATCGTCATCGACGCGCTCGATCACACCGACCGCGAGTTGAGGTTCCGATACCGGGTCTTCTCTACGGTCGCCGGCGTATTCGATAACTCCGACGAGCGGAACCTTCTCCAGGACGGGCACGTCCATCGGCTCACCCGGGACGAAGACCGCCGACTTGGATTTGCGCTCCTCGTCCTTGCGGCGTCGCATCTGCGCCTTGGGTGCCGTTGCCCCGCGCGTAGGGCCCTGGCGCGGAGGCACAGTCGTGGTGGGCTGGCCGTCCGCGGCGCCGAAGGCACGGAAGGACGCGGGATTCCAGTTACCGGGCATCCGGAATCCGGTGGCGGCGCCGGGCATCGAGCCGACACCACCGCGCATCATCGAAAAAGCCACCGTGCTACCGATTCCGCCGGTCAGGCCGGCAAGGGTGGGCGATGTCGCCGACATGCCGTACAGGCCGTCCTGCCCGGCCATCGGATCGTCACCGTATCCCTCGCCGCCCTGGCCGTAATCCGACATCGGCGACAGCGCGTCCGTTGCCCCGGTGGGATCGGACAACCCGCTGTCCGGGCCCGTGCCCGTGGGATCGGTCCCTTGCGGCCCGTCACCCGGGCCCGACGGGTCGTTGGTGCCACCCGAGGATTGGTCACCCCCGCTCGAATGAGAGTTGCTCGTCGAGGTGTTCTGATTCCCGGTGGTGGAGTGCGAATTACCGCCGGTGTCGGTGATAGTCGAATGCTGGTAGGCGGTAGGCCGCGTCGTCGTCGTCGTGTCCGGGGCCATTTTGTACTGCATATCCGGCGGCGGTGCGCCACCACCGACGATCGGTGGTGCCGTGAGCGGCTTCGGGAGGGCGGCCAGCGCGGGCACCACGGTCCCCGCATAACCGTCCATGACGAGAGCCGCCTCCGGCCAGATCACGAACAAGTACTCGAGTTCGTTGGCCGCGAGCGCCGCACTGGTCGCGGCCAGCATCGAACCTCCCACCACAGCGCCCACCGGACCCGCGGTGGAAATGGCACTCGCCGTAGCCATGTTGGCGAGCAACATTTTGCGCTCCGCCTTGTTCGCTTCCAAATGGATCTTGACCAGAGTCATCGCACCGCGCGCGCCCTTCGCCGCGGCAGCCACCTCGCCCACGAGCGCGGCGGCGGCGCCGGCTACTGCGGCCTGTTCCTGCAGCCATGCCGCATGCTTCTGGAATGCCGCCCGCGCCTTGTCCGCCGACATGCCCTGCCACGAGCCCGAGATCGTCGCCATCGTCGCCTCGGTATCGGCCGCCGCGGCATTCAGTTGCGCCGCGAGGTCCGCGTAGGCGGTGGAGGTCGCGGACGTCGATGCCGGCCCCGGACCGCTCAGTAATCGAGAGGTATTGATTTCCGGCGGCAGCGCATGGAAGTCGAAAAGGAACGCCATGACATCAACCTCGGCTCGCCGATCTCCGGCTACACGTTGAATATCGGGCCGTGCGTGGCGACATCGGCGCCGGCGAGGATGTCGCTACCCGAATACGCGGTGCCAACCTCGGGCATCACGGCCGAGGCCTGGGTCTGCAGCACGGCGCCGTGCGCGGTGGTCGAGAAAAAGCCTTCGCCCCACGGGTTCAACACCTCCGGGATCATCAGGCTCACATCATCGATGCCCGGCGGCAGCGGTTGGCAGGCCGGCATGTGGGCTCCGAGAGCGCCCTGTAATCCCGTGGCGGTGAATTCGATTTGCGAGGCGATAGCCGGGAAGTTCTCAGGAGTGACATTGAGATACATCGACCTCTCCTAACGACGATACCGCCTCCGACGAGCGGTACAGGATGAACGCTAAGGCATCCCCAATGTTGGGAAGATGTCGGCGATCTCACTCTTCGGCCGGTGTCCACGCGGCTTGCACGAGATCGCGCCGCGAATGCAGCGGCTCGACCAGAATTCCGCGACCGAGCGGTTGTTTCGTTGCCTTCACGTCGCCGATGAGCATTCCGTCGAGCTTGGTGCCGTCCATGATCAGACCCGAGCAGTTCAGGTTCTTGATCTGACCCATGATGTTGTCGTACATCGCCGAATCCGCTTGCGCGATATTACGTCCCACGATGATGTGCAGACCCGTGTCCCGGCCGTCGACGATGATGTCCTTCAACGGGTCTAGCGGATTGAGCATGCCGCGCTGCGCGACCATGTGGTAATCGTCGATCACCACGAATATCTCCGGTCCGCTCCACCACGAGCGCTCCTTGAGCTGCTGCGAGGTCACGCCGTCCGGAGGCCGCCGACTGCGAATCTTGTCCGCGAATCCCGGCAGGCCTTCCTGCAGATCCCGCTCGCTGGTCAGATAGCCGATCAACCGTTCGTCGGGAACCACGTCCATATGCTGGCGACGGTAGTCGATCAGCAGGATACGCGCCTGATCCGGGCCGAAACGCCGGTCGATCGAACGCATCAGATCCGCCAGTACCGTGGACTTTCCACATCCGGGTGATCCGACCACGATGAAGTGCGTGGAAACGCCGAAATCCACTGCCGCCACGCCCAAATCGGATTCGCGCACACCGAACGGAGTCACCAGCTGCTGCGCCAGACTCGTCGGTTCCGGCACAACTTCGTGAATACGATCCAATTCGATTTTCGACGGCAGCAGCCGGACCTCGGGTGCCCGCCGGCCCTCGTAGCGCCGGTTGAGTTCTTCGCCCGCGGCCGCCAGCCCGGCCGCAGCGGACTCCGGATCTCCGACGCCGTCGATACGCGGCAGCGCCGTCAACATGTGCAACGCTTCGCTGGAAATACAGCGTCCCGGCCGGTCCGGCGGAATGGACGCGACAATGGCGCGGTGGCTGCCGAATACGGTATCGGTGAGGTCGCCCAGACGCATTTCCAGCCGAGTCTGCAGCAGGTCCTTGATCGCCGGCCGGATCGCCGCCCAGCGCGAACTGCTCAGGACCAGGTGGACGCCGTAGTTGAGGCCCTGCAGCGCAATGGATTCGATGACCGGTGAATATTCGTCGTAGAACGGTCCGTTGACGGCGAATCCGATATCCCAGCCGTCGATGACGAGGAAAACGTCCCCGTGCGCGTCCCCGTACGCGGTCAGTTTCTCGGATTCGACGGGATCGGCTCGCCGCCTGCGGAATTCGCGCATGCTGTCGATCCCGAGTTCGGTGAACATCGACTGCCGGTAGGCCAGTAGGTTCGTCACCAGCGCGAAGGTGCGGCGCACGCGGTCCACGTCCCGGGCCGACGCCACCGACCCGACGTGCGGGATGGCGCGAAGGCTGGACAGACCTCCGCTGAAGTCCAGGCAGTAGAACTGCACCTGCTCCGGGCTGTGCGTCATGGCCGCGGAGACGACCAGGGTTTGCAGCGCGGTCGACTTACCCGACTGCGGCCCACCGACGATCGCCATATGTCCACCACCGGCGGACAGGTCTACAGACCACACGTCCTGGCGCTGCTGCCGCGGTTTGTCGACGATCGCCAGCGGCAGCTGCAACGTACCGGGTTGAACCGCCGGCACCAGATGCTCCAGGGTGGCCGGAATGCCCAACGGCGGCAACCACATCGCGTGCGCTCGGCGGCCGTGCCCGGCGTACTGCTGCAGGACCGTCTCCATCAAGGTGACCGGTTCGGCCTCCGGAGCTTCGGGGCGGGTGACGACCGGAGCGGGGGCCACCGGTTCGACACGGCTCGGCGCGATGTAGGCAGCGGTGAAGGCCTGCGGGGGACGGTATCCTCCACCGGGCCGGCGCGCGCGCTGTGTCCCCAACGCCGCGGCTTGGGCGGGCGGTGTGTACGGCGCGCCGACGTAGGCGGCTTGGAAGCGCTGCAGATCACCGGATCCGACCCGAAGATATCCGGCGCCGGGCTTCTTCGGCAGGTGATAGGCGTCGGCGGTGCCGATGGCGTCGCGGGAGTCACTGGTCTGGTTGGTGCGCAACGCGACTCGATACGACAGGTGCGCCTCGAGTTCACCCATGCGGTTGGCCGGCACCTTCTGCGAGGCCAGCAGCAGATGGATGCGCAGGGACCGGCCCAGACGGCCGATGGCGACGAACAGTTTCGAGAAGTTGGGATGCTGTTCGAGCAGTTCGGCGAATTCGTCGAGGATGATCAGCAGCGTCGGCAGCGGCGGTAGTTGCGCGCCCTGTTCGCGGGCCCGCTCGTAGTCCGCCACACTGGCGAAATTGCCGGCGTCGCGCAGAATACGTTGCCGCCGGGCCATTTCACCGCTGATGACGTCTTCCATACGGGTGACGAGGTCGGCTTCCTCTTCCATATTGGTGACGACCGCGGTGACGTGATGCAGCCGGTCGAAACCGAGGAAGGTCGCACCACCCTTGAAGTCGACCAGCAGCAGGTTCAGCACATCCGGCGAGTGCGTGGCGATCGCCGAAAGGACAAGGGTGCGAAGGAATTCCGACTTTCCGGAACCGGTGGCGCCGATGCACATACCGTGCGGGCCCATACCTTCTTCGGCCGATTCCTTGATGTCGAGGTACACCACCTGGCCGGTCGGATCATGCCCGAACGGGATGTTGAGCCGGCCGCGGTCACTGTCGCGTCGGCGGGGCCACTGCCGCTCCACCCGGATCGCGCCCGGGTCGGGAACACCGACCATCTCCTCCCACGACGTCCCGCCGCTGGTCTGCTCCGCGGTGACCGCCTCGACCACACTCGACAGCCGATACGAGGAGATACTGCGAGCCAGTGCGGTGATCGCGGTGACCGACATGGTGTCACCGACACCGACCGCCCGCAAACCTCGCGAGGTGACCTCCTGCAGGCGCCGGTCCTCGTCGACGACGAACTTCAGCGCCCGCGGCAGATTCTGTTCCCCGACACCCAGCCGCAGCCAGGTGCAGCCGTCGACGCCGGAGATGTCTCGTTCGTTGGTCGGCCCGTCGGTGTCGACGAGCAGCAGATAGTGGGTGCGATCCATGGTCGGCTGGGTGTTGGCCGAGAACGGCCCGCGATTGAGGCCGGCGAGCACCTTGGAGCGCAATTCCCCTACCGACCGATAGACCATCCGGCTGGACCCGATGGCGTCCGTATCATTGGGGTGCTGCGTATGCGGCAGCCATTTGAGCCAATTCCATTCCGGCGCATCGGGATCCGACAGCACCGCCGCGATGGCGACCTGATCCGGCCCGTGCAGGACGACGATCTCGGCGACCATCGCGCGCACCAACGCGGCCATGGCGTCGTGGTCGCCGTCGAATCCGACCTGCGGCACCGACAGCAGATTGATCGCCACCGGCATGCCGCCGACCGTGGAGTACGCCTTGGCGAAACGGGTCACCTCGACCACGCCGACCGGGTCCAGGTCGGAGGTCGGCGCCGCCTCGGGAACGATGACGCGCACCTGGTTCGCGATCCGCCCCCGCCCGATGCGCACGCGCAGGAACTGCGGGCTGGACACCTGCACTTCCCACATGCGTTTGCCACCGACGAGCCGGGACAGCTCGGCGGGACCCGGGTGCGTGTAGCGCAGATAGTCGTAGAGTTCCGCCTCGGCGGCATGCACTGTCTTGCGGTTCTCGGCGATCGAGCGCAGATAGTCCTTGCGTTCCTCGTTGAGTCCCGCCGCGCCGCCACCGCCGTTGCCGCTCAACGCGCCGCCCATCATGCCGAACATCGACACGACCATCATCATCGGGAAGAACAGCATGGTCGGTGAGAACGATCCGCCGTTGCGGAACATCATCACCATCATCCCACCCATACCGGCCATCATGACCACCGGCATGATCATCCGGATTCGCGACGCCGGAACGGGTTTGGGCAGTTCGGTGGGTGGTTGCAGGCGTAACTCGGTGACCGCGGGCGCCTTGGGACCCTTCACCGTGCGCGCGGGCCGTACGAAGCGCCGGGTCGTCGTCACTAGGCTCCTCCCCCGGTCTTCTCCGGTAGGCCGACCGCGGCCTTGTCGGGTGCGATTCCGTCGTGCTGGATACGGGCGTCCGCGGTCGACAGGGTCGGGCCGACGGCGAACAGGGACACGATGCTCCAGGGTGCGGGCACCGGCGCCTGCAGGCCGAGGGCGGCGAGGGTGTGGTCACCCGCACCGGTTCCGACATTGATCCCGTACCGCACACCGCTGTCGGAGATCCAGAACAGCGATTCCCGCAGCGGGGAGTTCGGATCGCTTCCGGTCAGCTGGACGAACCGGCCGGAGCTGCGCGGCAGATAGGCGGCATCGGCGGTGGCGCCGTGCGAGGTGGGTGCGGTGACCAGCGGTACGACCTGACTCTGTTCGGCGCCCGGCAGCGGCAGTTGCCGTCCGACCAGGGCGCGCGTGACGGCATTCGCCTCGGTCGCTCCGCGTGACCAGTGGAAGCAGGTGACGCCGAATTTCTCCGGATCGGCCAGCGTGACCGGCCGGCTCGGGTAGGTCGAGGTGCCGGGCCAGGAACCGGGACGCAAATTCTGCGCCACCGCGTCGGGGCCGACGGTCATACTCGCCACGGCGCCACGGGAATTCGAGTTGCGAATCATCGCGGCCAGGACGGAACCGACCTGGACCAGCCCGGATTGGGAGACCAGATAGTAGGACGCGCCCCGCCCGGGATTCGACACCGTCACCACCGAGCCGACGGGCGCGGAAATACCGCCCTTCAGCACGGCGGGCTCGCCGGCGCCGGGCACCTCCGGCACGCGCAACGGCGGTACCTCCGGAATCGCGGCGATCAATCCCCTCGAAGCCTCGATCACCGGTGCGGTGGCATCGATGCCGAGAGCCAGGGTGACCGCGGAATCGGCGAGGTTGATCGCCGCTCGCACGACGCCGTGATCACCGTTGTTGTAGACCAGCCACGTGTCGTCGTCCTGGCGCAGCAGACGCGCCTCGTCGGCGCCCAGATCGCGGATCGCGCCGTCACCCTCCGGTTGCACGGTCAGCTCGCCACCGATCACGGTGGTCCGCACCCCCGCGCCGGCGGTGGGCAGACCGGTTCGCTGGTCGACCGGTGCGGCGGCGCCGATCCGCGCGGTATCGCACACCGCCCACGAGGAGTCCCGGCCGCCCGTATCGGTCATCACGCCCGGTGCACCCGGAATCCCCACCCACGGACCGCGCGGATACTTCGCGAGCTCGTCGCGGGAGACGGGTACCGGATTGGCCGCCATGCCGGTGATCAGCCGCGCCGAGGACAGATTCAGCGTGGGATACAGGCGGTTGTCGACCTTGACGAACAGCGCGCCGGAATCCTTGTCGGACACGATATTCGCCTGTCCGACCTGCTTGGCCGGTTTGAAGAACGCCATCACCGCGGCACCCGCGACGACCACGCAGGCCAGGGCGATGCCGATGGACAAGGCGGTGGAACGGCCCCGCTGCGGATCGTCGACCATGGAGGCATCGCGCCGGACCAGCGCGTGCTCGATCCGGCGCAACAGGAACCGCCACCCCGAGATCTGGTGTTTGGTCACCACCCGGAAGCGGGCCATGGGTCAGCTCGTCGGCGCCAGCCCCGCCAGGGCGGCAGTGATGTCGAAGGCGTCGACGGTCATCAGTTCCTCGTTGGACATATTCGCGATATCCGCGTTGTCCCGCGTGAACCGGTAGTCGCGTTCGGCCTCGGCCGCCTCCACCACATTGCGGACGAACCGGCCGTTACCGGCCAGATCGATCAGGCGGCGGCCGTTGCGGGTCTGCTGTGCCAGTTCCGCGCAGCGGTCCCGCAGCACCTCGCGCGCCTGGTCGGATAGGATCGAATCCTTCTTGCGCGCAATGTGATCGGCGATCTGGACCAGTTCGTCGGCGTCGTAACTGGCGAACCGGATGCGCTTGGTGAAGCGGGAGGCCAGACCGTCGTTGGAGGCCAGGAAGCGGTCGATCTGGTCCTCGTAGCCGGCGATGACCACCACGAGTTTGTCGCGGTCGTTCTCCATCCGGGCCAGCAGCGTGTCGACGGCTTCCTTACCGAAGGCGTCGCCGCCGGACAGTCCCTCCTGAATCAGGGTGTAGGCCTCGTCGATGAACAGCACACCACCGAGGGCCGAGTCGATCAGCGCATTGGTCTTCGGCGCGGTGTGGCCGAGGTGAGTGCCGACCATGTCGTTGCGCGAGACCTCGATGACGTCGGCGTTCTCCACCACACCCAGGCCCGCGAAGATCTTGGCGATGACCCGGGCGATGGTCGTCTTGCCGGTACCGGGCGGGCCGGAGAAGATCAGGTGCTGGGTCTTGGATTCCACCGCCAGGCCGCGTTTGGCGCGAACCTGATCCATCAGGACCCCGGACTTGAGCCGCTCGACCTGTTCCTTGACCGAGTCCATGCCGATCTGCGCCGCCAGCAGATCCGACGCCTCGGCCAGCAGGGTGTCGCGCTCGGCCTTGGCCGCGGTGGCGGCCACCTCGGCCGGGTCGTCGCCCGAGGACGGATCCCAGACGTTCGTCCGGGAACCGATCACCTCGGGGGTCACCACATCGAAGCGATAGCTCTTGTCGCGCACGGCCCGCTGCCACAGCGGCCGCTCGGACCACAGCGCAGACCCTTGCAGACCCGCCAGAACCTTCTCGGCGGCATCGTGATCACCGTTGTGCCGCAACAACATTCCGAGCAGGAAGTGCGCATCCGCCCAGATGTAGGACAGGCTTCCGGAGGCGCTGTCCTCGACGATGCGCTGGGCGCGCGGCATGGCCTCGCCGAATCGTCCCATCCGCGCGAGGGATTCGGCGGCCATCAACTCGGCGGCGATATCGAGCAGGCCGTCCTCGAGAACCGGTTTGGCCGTGCGCGCGGCCAGTAGATCCGGCCAGCGATCGGTGCGGTAGTACAGCGACATGCGAACGAAATCGGAAACGTCGTCGCTGGGCACCTGATCGAGAATGGCCGCGGCCTCTTCCCATTCGCCGCCCTGGGCATACGAGCACGCCTGCGCGATCGCGATCTGATCGCGGTCGGCCATCGCCACCCGCAGCCCGTACATACCGAGCTCCACCTGACACCACAGCGCGCGATCGACCAATCCGGCGCGCTGTTGATCCCGGTACAGGTTGTGCACCGACCGGTAGGCGCCGTAGATGACTTCGGAGGTGATCTCCCCCGCCATCGCGCGCCCCAGCCAGGCATCGCACATATCCGGATCCAGATCGGTGGCGGCCCGGAACGCCGCCAACGCATTGTCTTCGTTGCGAACCCCGCCGGCAACCAATCCCAGTGATTGAACACCCGTGTAGAACGCGTCCTCGGCCGCTGACACCTGGACATCCCTTCCGCCGCACTCGCCTGCCCGAACGATAGACACCCAGGCAGCCAGCCGTGGGAGCGCTATTCCCAGTCTTGGGAAATACGAGCGAAGCGTCTCGGTTCGCGACAGCACCGGCGGTTTCGCCGAATCCCCTGGGAGCGAGACGTTTTCCCACCGGCGCCGCCGCCACGCGGATCGACAGCCCACGCATGGTCCGATACTTATTTGATGAGCCGTCGTAAATTGTGCCGTCATTCAGCGGTATATTGATACGCGGGTCGGCAGTCCTCATCCTGACGGCCCGAACCTCGGGGCGGTGGCCGTGAGCCGCGATCCGGCGACCGACCGCCGCGGGGTGCAGGCCCGCAGCCCTGCACGGGCCGGTATCACCCACCGATGCCGGCCACCCGCCCGGCGGCCGGTGGTGTCAGCAGACCACCGGCCGCTCCCACCTCGAAGACAACTCACATGACGCGGACGACGACGGCTTCACTGGGCATTCGCGCCCACCGTACGGTCGCACCCGAGTACGGCGCCTCGATCACCATTCCGTTCCCGGCGGCGAGCTGCACATGCTCGGGCCCGCGCGCGGAGAACGAATCGGCCGGGAAGACCAGATCACCCGGCCGCACATCGCGAGGCGAAATCCGCTCCCCACAGTAGATCTGCTCATATGTCGTGCGCGGCAGGTGAACTCGGCCGTCGGTCGCTTCCGCGACCGCGTACTGGGTCAGCCCCGAACAGTCGAAGCCGCCGCCGCTCGGCCCGCCGGCGCCACCACCGCCCCACACGTAGGGCGTGCCCAGCCAGGCGCTCGCCGCACTCACCGCCTTGCCGCCGGCGGTGCCGTCCGACGGAACCGGACGACTGCGCACCGCGCTCGGGCGTGCACCACCACCGCCGCCACCGGCCCGGGTTCGTATCCGGGAGCGACGCCGGCTGCGGCCCGCGGGCGTGATCCGCCGGTGGACCGGAGCCGGGGCGGACGGCGGCTGGATCGTCGCCGCGTGCCGGTGCGCCGCGGCCACATCGGCGTCCACCTGTTTGGTCGCGTCGGCGATGGTGGCGTGCGCGGCGTTCAACAGTGCCGGACCGCTGAACCGCAGATCGCCGACCCCCGCGATGGCTTGCAGCCGCGATTGCAGGTCGGCGATCCGGTTGTTGAGCGCATTGCGTCCGGTGACCGTGCCGTCGCCGGCGGCGGTGACCGCCTTGTGCACGACCGCGTCCTTTCCGGCCTGGGACTCGGCGATCGATACCTGCATGCCGCGGGCGTCACTGTAGTGGCGGGCGATGGAGCCGTTGTGGCTGTTGTCCATATTCGCGACGGTGGTCGAGACCGTGCCGGCCGTACCCGGTGCGGGACTGCCCTGGCCGTACAGCCCGAGCAGTGAGTTCAGCACCCCGTTGAGATCGGTGGTCAGATCAGGCGCCATGCAATCGCCCCGCCCTCACTCATCCGCCCGCCTCCTGTGCCGGCGCCGCTGGATGGCCGACGTGAATTCCAGATCTCCCGCACTCGGAAGACTGGTTTCCGACTATGCGACACCGATCGTGTTATGGCGAAACGACCGAGCTTCCCATTTGCGGGAAGCGCCGACAATGATGTCGTCGGTGGCGGAAAGGATTGTCGGGCATGGCGGAGATGGATATCGACCCCGCGGGGCTGCGCCAACTGGCACAACAACACACCAAGGTCGCGGGAGTCACCCTCGTACAGGCAGACCCCGCCACAGCCATCGCTCCCGGGGAGAAGCCGCCTACGGATGGTAAGCCCGGGGATAAGCCTCCTACCGATGGCAAACCCGGCGACAAGCCGCCCACCGACGGCAAACCGGGCGACAAACCTCCCACCGACGGCAAACCCGGCGGCAAACCAGGCACCGATCACACGACCGGTGGGCCCACGCCGAATCCCACCCCGACAGCGGACGGCGTCGGTCAGCACTATGGCAAGCCGATCGAACTCGACCCGCCACCGGGGGCGTCGCCGGCCCTGACGAGTTTCGTCGCGCTGGCGGAAACCGCGATCCAGACCACGGTGGATCTGCTGGGGCGTGGCATGACCACGCCGCCGCCCAATGTGAACGATCTACTCACCACCACCGTCTATCAAAACCTCGGCAAGGGCGAGGCCAGCGACGTCTACCAGCAGACCCTGACCAAGGTCCGGGCCCGCCAGACCTACCTGCTGCAGATGGACGCCGAGGTCGTCAAGACGTCTATCAAGGTCAAGGACGGTAAGGATCAGACGCTGGCCGCTGTCATGGCCGACGTGAACAAGTTGAAGGATGCTCTCAAGGTCGACCTGCGGCCGCTCAGCAAGAAGCTGAAGGCGGCCAAAGAGCTCAAACTCATGGAGCAGATCGCCGACACCCTGGACTCGGTGTGTCAGAAGGTTTCCGCGGTCGCCGAATACAACGCGAACATGGCCGGTGGTGGCAACAGCAAGAACGGATCCGGTCAGGGCTCCGGCTCCGGCAGCGGTTCCGGTGCGTCGAGCGGTACCGCAACATCCGCCGGCGCCGCGCAGGCCGGCGCCGGCGGCGACGGTGGATTGGGCGGGCTCGCGCAGATGCTGGGTCCGCTGGCCATGATGTTGCCGATGGGTCTGATGTCCCTGGCGCCGATGGTGCAGCAGTTCATCCAGAACAACGCCGAACAGCACCGCAGGGAAGAAGAGGAGCGCAAGGAGCGCGAAGCGGAGAAGGCGCAGCAGAACGGCGCCGAACCCAACGCGCAGCCCGCGCCCGCGGCTCCCGCCGCCGACCCGAATGCGGCGCCGCCCGCCGGTGCGGCCCCGGCGGCGACGGCTCCCCAGCCGGGCGGTGTCACCGCCGATCCGGCCGTGATCACTCCGCCGCCGGCCGACGGCACCGCACCGGCCACGGTCGCGCCGGCGACCACACCACCAGGCACGTCCGCGCCCGCCGTTACTGCCCCCTCGGGCGGCGGCATTCCGGGCGCACCCGCCTGACCCAGTCATCTCCGGCGCACTACTGCGCGCACACCGGCCGGGCCGATCGTGCGCGCCTCCCCATGCCCGAATATTCCGGGATCACCTGGGCCGCAGTCACTTTCATCGGCAAGCCGACAGCAGGCCGGTCCGGGCGAAACCGTCCGGACCGGCCCCCGCCTACGACTGCTCGGACGGTGGGGTGACCACCGGCGGTGCCACCACCGGCGGCACGACCGCCGCACCGCGCGGCGGGCCGGCGGCGACACTCGGAGCCGATACCGGCCCGGACACGGTGACCGGGCGGTCCACCGTCGTGGGCTCGGCGGCCGTGACCGCCGCCGGAACCTCCACGAACTGCGGGTGGTTCACGATCTGGTCGTAGGCGTACGCCGCGTCGCGCAGTTGTTGCCGGCCGGGTTCACCGGCGAGCACCAGCAGGAGTTCGTTGCAGCGACGTTCGAAGACCATGGCACGCAACGTCGCTCCCTCCTCGTCGATGCGAAGGTCACCCGGCGCCACCCGGGCGACGTCCACGCGCCGCGAAAGCATTGCCGCCGCGAGCAGGTCGTCGGCCTCGCGCAGTTGTTCCCACCATTGCGGCGACACCTCCTGCCCGGCCTCCAGAACGGCGAGGATGCGATCGCGGATGCGACGGGACTCGGCGGAATCAGCCGCGGCCGTCCCGCTGCGGACCAGCTTGGTGTGGGCCTCGGTCGCCAACTCGAGGCAACGGGCGTACGCGCGTGAATCCGGTACTGCCGCAATGGGACCGGCGGCTTCCGGCGATCCGGCCAGATCGAGCCGATCGACCGTGTCCGGGGTGTGTACCCGGAGGTCGACATCGTAGGCCGGGCCGACCAGGTCTGCCATCGCGATATCGGGGAACCGTGCCCGCAACTCACCGTCGATCGAGGCGGACGAGGCCAGGGCCACCAGCGACGCGTTGGCCTTCGGGCCCCATGCCAATCCGAATTCGACCAGCACCCGGGCGGGGTCCGAGATCCCCTCCCAGGGCGAGGCGGCACTGCCCGAGCCGTCGTCGAGCATCTCGTCCCACATCCACGGCGTCGACACCTCCCGAGGGAGATAGATCCCCGCCGGCAACCAGCCCCGGCCCTCGTTCGAGGTGATGAACACCCCCGCCCCGGCCGGCCCGCGCATCACGCCGACCGCCCAGTGCATTCCCACCGCCGGCGTATCCGCGGCGGCCAGAACCGCCGCCAGCAAGGTGCGCGCGACCAGGAGGTCGTTGTCGACCGCATCGCCCACCACGTAGGCCGGCTCGGCCTCCTTGTCCTTGGCCGCGGCCACCGCGGCGGCGAACGGCGTGACGACCGGTACCGGCGGCATGTCGTAGCGTCCCGTGGCGCCGGTCGGCGGCTGCTGCGCCGATCGGTCGTCGGCACCCACGCCCGCACCGGCGGTGGCCGGCGTCGCCACTCCACCGACCGGGGTACCCGCGGCGGCGGCCGCCGCACCGGTGTTGACGCCGGAACCGGCCCCGGCCTGGGTGCCTGTGGAGTCCACGGCGCCCATCGGTGCGGCCGCTCCCGGTGCGGCGGCGGCGACGCCGGGGACGGTCGCGCCCGGCGATTGGTCCGCCGCGTCCGGCTGTTGCTGACCGGCGCCCGGCGTCTGCGGACCGGTGACCGAAGGACCGCCGTCGAGCGGCGACGTGCCGAGCGGCGAGATACCCGCCGGCGTGCGGCCGTCGCCGGGGCCGAAGGTATGGCCGTTCGGGCCAGCGTGCACCGGTGTTCCCTGCGGTGACCCGTGCCCGCCGATGTCGTCGCCCGCTCGCCGGAAATCCGATGCGATGCCGTGGTCGGCGTTTTCATAGGACTCGGCCGCGGCGATCAACTGATCCGCGGTGTGGTCGTGGTCGTCGGCCAGTTTGTCACCCGCCCGTTTGCGGGCGTCGTAGTAGTCGTCGAGGGCATCCTTGACCGGCTGGGCGATCTTGCCGTACGTGGGGATGAAGCTGGCGAGCCAATCGTAGGGCGGTTGCGCCCATTCCCGGGTTTCGCGCGCGACCTGACGGTGTTGCTCTGCCAGTTGACGCAGCACCGCAGGGTCGATCTCCATCTCCGGCATGCCGCACAATCCTTTCCGCCACTGACGAGATCATTGTCGGCGCTGGACAATCCCCACTGCCGGGCGCTGTTCCCAGTGCAGGGAAGTTCTGGCCGCGCACGGCATTCGACCGGCTACGGTCCACCGCTCCCTGGCGCTCACCGCCGCGTGGGGCCGACACTGACCGACGAGGTCCGAGGCGGTCCCGGCGGCGCCGGATTCGGTCCCGGCGGCGCCGGATTCGGTCCCGGCGGGGCCGGATCCGGTCCCGGCGGGGCCGCGGCCAATTCCGCCAATTGCGCATGTGCGTATACGGCGTCGCGCAAGGTTTGGCGAGTCGGTTCGGCCGCGAGCAGCAGGACCAGTTCGTCACAACGTCGCTGGCACACCATCGCACGCAGGACCGCGGCCTCTCCCCGGGCGCCGGATTCGGACCGCAACTCGCCCAACGCTACGCGGGACACATCCGCGCGCAGCGGCAACATCGAGGCTGCGACCAGCGCGTCGGCGTCGCGCAGTTCGTCCCACAGCGGTTCCGGCACCTCCTTGCGCTGCGCGATCGCCTGCAGAATGCCTGCGCGAATCGCCCCGGCTCCCAATGAATCCGGCGCCCGCCCCAGTGCGGCGGCCCGGGCGTGGCCGTCGCGCGCCAACTCCACACACCGCTCGGCGATGCGATCCGGAGGAGTCGCGGCAACGCGATCGGCCAGCTGCGCCGACCCCACGAGTTCGAGCCGGTCGGCCAAACCCGCGGCCGGCGTACCGAAATCCATCACCGCCGCGGCCGCGACCGACCCCTCCGTCGGAACCGCACCGAGCTGGGCACTCAGCGCGCCGTCGATCGGCTGCGAGGAAACCAGCGCCGAGAGCCGCGCCCCGATCTTCGCGCCCCAGGCGATTCCGAATTCCGCCAGGATGCGCGCCGGATCGCCGACGCCCTCCCAGCCACTGCCGTCGGACTCCGACCATACCCACGGCGTGGACAATTCCCGCGGCAGATACAGCCCGGCCGGCAGCCACCCGCGCCCTTCGTTGGACGTGACGAACGCCGTCACGCCGCCGGAATGACGCAGCACCGACACCGCCCAGTCCACACCGAGCGCCGAATCCCCGGCCGCGGCGAGCAGACTGCTCAGCAGGCTGCGGGCCAACACCAGGTCGCCGTCGACACGTTCGCCGAGTACGAAGGCCGGGGCCGACGCCGCCACCATGGCCGCGCCGACCGCATCCCGCACGACCTCGTCGCTGCCGGACTGTCCCGGAATACGCTGCGGGGGAATCGCTTTCGCCGCCGGTGGCGCAACGGGGGATCCGGGTGGGCCGGGTGGGTTGCCGACCATGGGCCCCTTCCCCCCGGGCGCGGAGATCCGCGAGTCCGGTGGCGATCCGGGGCGGGTGTCGGCACCGGCCGGCGGCGGGGTTGCCTGCGCCGCAGGCGCGTTCATCCGATCGACGGGGGCCGATACGGCGGGACCGGGCGCCCCGGGCTGGGGCACGACCAGGGGCGCCGACATCACCCCACCCGCCGCGAGGCCCGCCGCGCCGATCGGAGCGATCGGGCCCAGCTCGGCACGATGTCCCGCCTCGTCGTGTTCGGTCTCGTCGTCCGGATGCGACGTGCGGCCGAATTGCCCTCCGCCGGAGTCGTTCTCGTCATGACCGCCCCCGGACTCGGAGCCGTGCCCGGCGGCGGGCTCGGCATGTGTGTCCGAGGCGGTCCCGGCGACCGGGGCGTCCGGCCCGTGCGAGGCACCGGAATCGGCCATCGGTGCGGCGTCCACGGTATGGTCACCGCTGTCGCCGGGTCCGGCGTGATTCGGAGCCGCGGGCGCCCACGCGGAGTTCTGCCCCGGAGCAGGCGCGCCGCCGACCGGTGCCGTCGGAGCCGGCGCGTTCGGCGCTTGGTCCTGAGGGCCCGCCGACGGGGCAGGCATGTGATCGACCGTGGCCGGCGGGTCGCCGAACAGCCGATCCCGCAGCCGATCCGCGATGTCTTCGAACGGCGGTGGAACATGAGAGAACATCCCCGGATCGAGCCGGACCATCCCGGGGAGGAACGGGAAGCGCGGCATCGGATCGTGCATCGGACCAGGCATCTGATGGTGCGAGCCGCCGCCGGGGTACCGGGGGCGGCCGCCGGCCCCGGGCCCACCATCCTGCCGCCGTCCCGGATGTCCCGGGCCGCCCGGGCCGTTGCCCCGCGCCCAGGGATTCGGCCGGCCCAGCAATTCGGCGATCAAGGCGAGCTCCGGAAGACCCTGCGGGCCCAACATGTTCAGCGCATTGCGCTCGACGTCGGCGACCTCGTCCCGAGCCTCTCGGACGATCGCGGAGATCCGCCGCTGTTCGGCGGCTTCGTCCTCGTTTCCGTTCTTGTCGGTCTCCTGCTGCCGGACCCGCTGGATATCAGCGTCCGCACGATCGACGATGTCGAGGATCCGATGCCGGGTGCGATAGTCGATGTCGCCGATCTGCCCGAAGGTATCGGACGCGGCGACCAGGGCATCCACCAGCTTGCGCAAGCTGTCCTGCTGGTTCAGCATGTCGCGTTTGGCCGGCTCCAATCCTTCGCTGGACGGAACGCGTTCGGAAAACAGGCGCCGGGCACGATCGGCCTCCTCAGGGTCCATCGCCGCGGCGGCGTCGCGAACCATCGTCTGGAGGTTGTACCAATCCGACGGTGGAATCGTGGGCCAATGCTTGCCGACGATCGTTTCCCAATAGGGGCTGCCGTGCTCGGAACCCATGCGCGTCAGACCGATCGCACGCCGGCGCCGGTATCGATATCCGCGTCGTAGAGGGCGTTCACGGCATCGCGCACGGCAACGTTCGTGCCATCGCTGTGGCGGTTGCGCGCGGTTACGAAGTCGCTGATCCACTCACCGACTCGATTGCGGATCTGCGTCGCCTGATCGTCGAATTCCGCTCCCGTGCCCGCGCGATAGTGCGTAGGCAGATTTTCAACGTGCTGTGACGCCTGTCCGGTGTTCGCGGCGACGGCGACGTGGAACTGATCCGACGCGTTTATGGAGCTTTGTTGATCGTCCATCTCCAGCATGACGGACTCCTATCTGTAGTCACAGCGTGGTGCCGAATTCGGCGCTCTCCATCGCCCGGTAGGACGCCTCGGTCGGCAGATCGAACGAGTCCACCGTGTAGGGCCGCGCGCCGTTGTACTCCATCTCCGCGCGCAGCCCGACGCGGGATTTCATATGCGCGAGCCGCGCCAGTCGCAGAATCTCGTTGGCGAGCCAGCTGTCGCCGTTGTCGCGCGCCTCGTCCGACAGGTGCAGACCGACCACCTCGCCGTCCCGGTCGCAGGCGACGCCGACGCTGTGGTCGGGATTGAAGACCTCGTAGGTCATCGACTTCCAATCCGGCGCCGGTGCATCGGATTCGGTGTCGTAGTCGTCGAATTCCAGATCGTCGTTCATCGGTTCTCCTGTGTCTTGCGGGCCACCCGCACCCGGTCGGCCCGACGGGAAAGCATCGCAGTGTGTCTCATCGGCCCTCCGAAAGTTCAGGGGCGAGCGCACCTCGCGGCGGTGGTGCGACGGCGCCGGCGGGTGGCGCGACGCTCGCGGCGGGCGGTGGCTCGTTCGAACCCGCCGGTGGTTCTCCGGTTCCCGACATCCGGTCGACCAGCTCGCTCCAGGCCGCGTCGCCGACCGTCATCACCTGCCGCAGCGACCAGAATCGCGAGCCCAAATACATCTCCCCCGTTCCGTCGGGTTCGACGTCCAGATGGTCCGGGCCCTCCGCTCCGTTGAGTGTCACCGTGGTCAGCGGCGGATTCATATCGTCGATATTGATGATCGTCGCGCCGCCGCCCGGGATGAACGAGCGGCGGCAGCGTGGACTGTTACCGATCGCAACCTCGGCACTGTTGGTGGAGATGGTGATCTCCGGATTCAGCAGCAGTTGCAGAACCCACGACCGCGCGGCCGCCTCGGGCTGATCGGCGTTGATCGAAATAGTCAGGGCCGCAGCAAGATCCACTACCAGCATCGACTCGGAGGTGGTGACACCGACGATCACGAGCCGCTTCGGCGAACCGACCGGATGGGGTAGATCGTCGGCGGCGAAGGTGCTCACATCGGAGCTGGCGCCCGAAGCCGGATGAGCTCCCACCATTCCGGTCGCCACGTCGATGGTGAACGCCGCGATCGGGTGCAGACTGCGCTCGCCCACCCCCGCCAGCCGCACGAGGCCCTCCTCGTGCAGCCAGCGCACGGTGTCGGCGACGGTGACCGCCGCGGGTTCGGTCACGACAGCTGCTCCACCGGTTGCCCACCGACACCCTCGGTCTCGGGCGCCGGCTCGGCATCCATGATCACCTGGTACTGGCGTCCGGCGTCGGCCGAACTCTCGCGGATGGCGGACATGATCTCGGCGACCAGTTCATCGGCCTCGAACCGGTCGACCGTGCCGGGTGCCAGGTACAGGTCGGTCAGCCGCCCCATCGCGTCCACCTCGGGGATGACGGCACCGCTCGGCGAAGGGCGCCGCGCGCGGATCGCGTCGATACGTTCCCGCAGATCGGCGATCTTGTGGCGTAATTCGCGGGCGGCGTCCAAAGCCGCTTGGACGTCGGGATGGATTCCACTCATGCGCTACCTCCGGATTGACTCGGGGTCTGGTTGGCGGGTGACGGCGTCGGGGGTGTGACGGTCGGTGCGATGGTCGGCTTCTCACCGATGACCTGCTCGGTGTGCGGGGTGTCGTCGACGTACATCAGCCGATCGGGATGCCATGCCACGACCCGGTTGCGTTCGTTGCCGCCGCCGCCACCGCCCATACCGGGCGCCATCGGCATGTACGGCATCATCGGCGACCCACCGGCGGCGCCGCGGGCCGCCGCGGCCGCCGAGGAGGACAGCGGCTCGATCACCGGTGTGCGAGGCATATTCGACGCGCTGCTCGCCGCGGTCCCGGCCGTCGACGCGGACGCCACCATCGGCATCGGGCCGACGCTGACGGTCGGTGTACTCGTGGAGCCGCTGTCCAGCCCGCTGGTGATGTCCCCGATCGGCATCGCGCCACCGCCGCCGTAACCGCCACCGGCGGAACCGTAGTCGGGGTAGCTGCCGTAGTCGTAGCCGTAATCGGAGCCGTCGAGCCCGTCGAGCGAATCCGTGCTGCCGCCCTGGCCCAGCTGCGACATCATCCCGCCCTGCATCAGCGAGCTCATCATCGTGGGCAGCATCTGGGCCAGCATGCTCATATCGCTACCGCTCGAATCACTCTGCGAGCCCGAGGTTTCCGACCCTTTCGAGGGACCCTTCGAGTTCACCGCCGTGGAGTAGTCGGTGACCGTCTGGGCCGAGCGCGCGTTCTGCTCCTGGAACTTCGCCAGCGCGTCCTGCACCCCCAGTTCGTTCTTCGAGCGCATCGCCGAGACCAGTTCCTTGCGGGCGGCGATGATCTCCTGGGGCGTGGGATGTTTGGCCTTCGCGGCGGTGAAGGCGTCGGCGTAGTTCTGGGCGTTGTCCGCCAGATCCCCCAGCGCGGATCCGAGCTGGTCGAGCCAGCTGCGGTGTTTCGAGAGTTGCTGTGCAGCCGCCGATCCCACCGGTGTCCAGTGCTGCATGCGCAGCGCGGCCTGATCCAGACCGCTGGTGGCATCGGCATGCGTGGTCGACAGGTAGTTCCGCACGTTTTCGGCGAAGCGGGCGGCGCCTCCCGGCCCCGGACCGGTATGCAACTGCTGGGCGAAGGTCAGCGGATCGACCTCCGCGCCGACGGCCGGCAATCGGAAGGTCGGCGCGAACCGCGGTGTGTGCGGCGGAGTCTCGGCCACCGGGTTGGTCAGCAAATCCGAACCCGCGCCACCGATATCGCGCCCGGCCTGCTCGTCGGCCTCGGTGTAGTCCACCGCGGCGGCGCCGATGTTCCAGGCGGTGCGATGCACCTCGTTCAACGCCCCGAGCACACCATTGTACAGGTCCTGCGCACTGCCGTTCAGCTGTGGCACCGCCTGCGCGGAAATCGGATCCGCTCCGGCGGGGACCACCCAGCCTCTGGGCAGGGTGGCCCCACTGTTGTGGGCCATATCGGCCAGGGCGGATGCCGCCGAAACCAGTTCTGTCGGATCAACATTCAACGCTACGACCTCCTCTCACCCTCCAGCCGTCAGATCGTCTGAGTGCCGGCCAGTGCCGACATCGTCGGACCGCCGGCGGACGGATCACCCGGCGCCGGCACCGCGGGCATGGCGTCACCGTGCGCGGCGCCCGTGCCCTCGATACCGGCCGGATGCGCGAACCCGCTGAAGTCGCCGAAATCGCCACCCACATCGGACATGTGCGCATCGAACCGCTTCAGCTCACCGCACACGATCACCTGCAGCGCATCACTGCCGTCACCCGAACCGGCCGAGGTGTCGCCCGAGCCGGCCGAGGGATCACCGGAACCACCCGACACACCGGTGAAACTCGCGGCACCGGTGAAATTCGCGGCGGCGGCGGTGCTCGGATCACCGGATCCGAAGGCGACGACGATCGCCGCGTGGTCCTTGTCCCACAGCGCGACATCGCCGGTCATCAACTGACTCGGATCGATCCGCGCGCCGACCTGCTTGTTGTCCGACCACTTCGCCGTGGTGCCGGAATAGGCCGCCTTCGCGTCCGTGCCCTTGGTATTGGCGAAGGCCGCGTCCAGCGCCTGGGCGACGACCGGCGACACCTTCTGCTTCCGCTGGAAGTCGGGCGGGAAGGCGTATTCGATCATGCCGTCCGAACCCGGCACCCGCGGTGGCGGTGTGGTCCCGCCCGGCTGCGAGGACGTCGCGTTCGGGGGTGGACCGCCGGCGGTATTCGACACCGGCGCGGCGTTATTCTGATTCGACCACGGCGTCGACGGAGCGGGTTGCTGTGGCTGCGCCTGTGCCAGCGGCTGCACCGCCCGATCGATCCGATTCGGATCCAGATCGTCGGCACGGTTGCGCAGTGAGTCCCCGAGCGAGCCGTAGGGATCCATGCCCATGCCCATCCCGTACGGATTCATGTACGGGTTCATCCCCATTCCCCCCATGCCCATCGGATCCATCATTCCACCCAAACCCGAACCGAGCGAGGGCGATTCGACCGGGCTCGCCATCGACGAGTTCGGTGACATCGCCGAGTCCTTGATCTGCTGAATCGCATCGTCGATCTTCGATTTGGCGTCGTCGGCCGTGGAGGTGTTGTCGGTCGGCAAGCCGGTATTGGGGTCGATGGTGGTGTCCTTGCCGAGGTTCTCCAGCCCGTTGTCGGCACCGAGATTCAAACCTGAGCCGTCGCCGCCTGTTCCGTTGCCGACGTTCAGGTTGCCGAGTCGCTGATCCACCGCGTCGAGAAGCGCCTTGCGGTCGGCAGCGTCGTTCTTCAGCATCTGATCCGCCATGTCCCGGATATTCGCGGCGTTGTCGACGTTCTGACCGGTCCCGTCTTCGACCGCGCCGATGAGGTCGTTGAACGCCGCGAGCGTCAGATCGACGAAACCCGAGTTGACATCCTTCTCGCTGTCCAGCGGAGTGATCGTGCTGACCTGGTAATTCAGCTTGCCGATGAGTTCTTGGATGGAGGACTGCCCTTCCTCCGAAACTTTCTTGACATCGTTCACTTTCGTAGCGAGCTGTTTCTGGGAATTGTAGTAGATCTGCGCCTTCTGATTGAGCGAGTCCACCGCATGTAGATATGCGACTTGACTCACCGACTTACCGAGTGTGATGTTCCGTACGTCCATCGTCGGCGCGGCCTTGATGTCGAGCGTTTTTCCTTCCTCCGGCTTGCCGAAGAGATCGTAATTCTCTTTCAGCGCGGCCGCCAATGATTCAGAGGGCGTAGATTCAGCCGGCATACCAGCCTCGAATCTGCGTATTCAGCCCCTGTGGCACCAGCAGAAAACCGCCGTCGCCGGCCGAAGCGTCCGGGTACTGCGCAGTGTCGGGCGCGAACGGCTGCTTACCGGTGACATATGAGCCACCCGCCCATTCCAACGGCACGGCCCGCGTTTTGGGCTCCCCATCGGTTCCCGGCTTCGTCCCGTTCGAACCGTTCGAGCCATTCGAGCCGTTCGAGTCCCCGCCGCCCGAACCGCCACCGCGCGGTACGCCCGAGAAGGCGAGAGTACCTGCGGCGATCCCGCCGCCGCGAGCCCAGCGCCGCCCGTTACCGGCCGCTTGCTTGGCAGCGCTGTCCGACTTCGCCCATGGCTTCAATTTCTTCTCGAGGTCGGCCTTGTCGGCCGCCAACTTCTGAGCGCTGGGGCCGTTGGCGGGGTTGTCTATCTCATTCTTCTTACTGTCGACACGCGCCTGGACGGCATCTCTCCTCTTGATTTTTTGGAGAGCGTCCTTCGATATCCCGAGCTCGTCGGCCAGCTTTTTATCCGCAGCGTCCCGCTGTGCTTTGAGGGCTGCCCTATTCCGGACTGCCCCTTTCAAAGCATCGTCTGCATCGAACTTCGCTTGCGCCAGGCTGTCCAACTCCCCCTTCTTGGTCACCATTCCGTCGAGGTCCTTCGATATGGAACTGATCGAACCTCGCGTCCCCTTCGTAGCCGCTCTGGCGACTCCGTCACCGGCGAGCGACCCCCCGGCGCCCACCAACCCCGCGACACCCACTCGCGTCCAATTGATATTTCCGATGCCGCCATCGGAGGCAGCGGAGTGTATTGCCTCGACAGATCCATTCACCGCGGCGCCGGTCAGGGCACTCTTGACCACGTGGCCACTCACGCCTTTGACGACTAATCCGAGAAGTCCCATAGTGAACAAACTCCCTACGCGGGGACCGTCGCCGGTCCGTTTACTGACTGATCCACCGGAGTTGCCGACAACCCGGAGCCGGACGCAGCGGCCGGTATCTCCACCCCTGCGGGATGGAAGAATCCACTGAACGGTCCGAAGTCCCCGTGCTTGTCGCTCATACGGGGTTCGAAGGGGCACAACCGGCCCTCGATGATCACCTCGAGCGTGCCGCCGCCGTCGGCGGGGAAGGCTACCGCGATCGCAGTCCGATTCTCCCAGCTCGCAATATCCCCGGTAGCGATGTCGTTCGGGTCGGTCGGCGTTCCCAGGGTCTTTCCCTCCGGGATCCGGGCCGGGGTGCTGTCATAGGCCGACCGGCCATCGGTCGTTGCGGCATTGCCCAATGCGACCGTGAGAGCATTGGCGACCGCGAGCGAGACCCGCTGCGCCCGGCCGTCGGGAAAGGTGAATATCGTGCTTCCGTCGTCGTCGCGGGAAATCGCAACGGCATGGACCGGCGCGGTTCCGCGTGCCGGCGGGTGACTCGATGACGGAGTGCCCGGCGCCGTCGGCGATCCGGACGCCGGGGCACCGGTTCCGGCGGAAGGGCTGGGCGGCGAACTCGTCGCCGCCGGTGAAGCGTTGCCCGTGGCGACGCGCGGCGCCGAGTTCGGGGGTGGCGCGGCGACGGCACCGCCGGAGACAGCAGAGCCGGCAACAGGCCGCATCGTCTGTGCGGGCGCGGTTTCCGCGGCAGGGGGCCGCCTGTTCGCCAGGCCGGCCATCACCGCCATCGGGAGGGCATAGTTGGCCATCGCTGTGGCCGGCGCGGACATCGGAGAGGCCGGGGACGCGGGAGTCGCGCTCACGGCGGCCGCCGGCGGTGTAGGACCCACCTCGGAGGACCGGGAGGACTGGGTGTCAGCCGCGTCGCCACCGGACGGCGACCGATTGCGTGACGTCGCGGTCGGCGCCAGCGGTGAAGAGACCGCTGTTTCAGGACTCGAATCGTTCCAGTTCCACACGGGGGCCGCCGCCGTAGACACAGCCGGGCTGTCCGGCGTTACGCTGCCCACGTTGTCGAATGTGAAGTTGTTTCCGGGACCGCTCGGTACATCCGTCTTGGTCGCGGGCGTCACAGCGGGAGCTTTCTGAGGCGTTTCGTCAGGTTTCTCGGCGCGAATTTTCGAGCCGAGCTTTTCGAATTCTTCCCACTTCTGTTGCATGATTCCGGATACGGTGTTGCTGGCCGATACCATGATCGCCATGACATACTGATCCTCGGAAATGGTTCCGCCCTGCTCGGCGATACTCTGATCGATTACTTTCGCGTCGATGAGCTCCTTGATGGACGCCAGATCCTGCGGGTTCACGGAAGCCATCACCTTCAGCGCTTCAATGGCATTCGCGAGGTCTTTACGGCCGCCGTCACATAAGGTCGGGCTCTGGCCCGCGAGCCCTGCCACGGTGCCGTCGAGTTTGCCGATATCGGTGTATACAGATTGCAACCCACTGACCCATTCCGCGTAGTTGGCGATATGAGCGCGCTCGGCGCCGCTGACCTGTTCGACCTGGATGATCTTGGGGGCATCCTGGCTGCTGCCGTTTCCGAACGCCTCCCAGCTCGACACATACATGGCCGGCAGAGTCATGTATTGCTGCACAAGTCCCGCTGAGAAGGTCAAGCCGTCCGGCAGCTGCTCCGGATCCGGCATGAAGATCCGGGGCATCTTCTCAGACATACTTGAGCGCCTCGGTGGGTGTTATGTCTTTGAGCTGGATCTGGCCTGCGCCGCCGTTACCCCCTCGAAGAATCGTCAGAACGTCTTTGCCCGTATCCCAGGCGAAATGGGCATTGGAGGCGCCGAAACCAGCACCGACCGCCCTGCCGTAGTACGCGCCCGGTGTCATATGACCCGCACCCGCCCAAGTGGGCAGCTTGTTCTTCCAGAAGCCGGTCCTGTTGAACGCCATCGCGTCCTTCATAGCCTGGCCCTTCACAGCACCCTTGGCCTCGGCTTTGGCGATGGCATTTGCCATAGCCTTCGCCGCGGCCTCCCCATCGGCCCGCAGGAATCCCTTGACCGCAAACCCTGCGCCCTTGAAACCAGCTCCCCCCAGCAAACCACCAACCCCACCGAACGCAGCCCCCGCGCCTACGTTCTTCCAGCTCCACCCGTCTTTGAGCCCCGACTGCAACGCACCGGCGGCGGCACCGACCAGGCCCGCGCCGATCGGGCCGGTGGTCGCGAAGGCCACACCGGTCAAGGCACCGATTGCGATGTCGTCCCAGTGGTTGACGACTTGATTGCCGACCCAGCCGGCGGCCTTACCTATGGCACCGAACAGGCTCATCGGGTCACCTACCCGACCGGGAGCGACTGCTACTCATTCCGCGATCCCCGTCCTGCCGTCGGTCCGATCCCCCCTCATTCTCAGGGATTCCCAATGATGGGAATTCTGTGCGAATTCGGACCGGAGAGGATGGAGAGAAGCTCGCGTACCGATGAATCGGTGCGCCGTGGCGGACCGGCCGGGACCGATGCGGAAGGAGTGCCGATGCCCCTCCTGCAGTCGATCACCGCCGCGGGTCGCCCGGTCACATTCGCCTTCGTTCACCCGGGGAGCTGCGAGTGACCAGCATCGAGAGTTCAGCGCCGGTCGTGAGCGACGGTTCGGCCGATCCCGTTACCACCGCCCCCGACGCCGGATCCGGCGCGGACGCGGAGGCGCCGACAACACCCTGGACAGCACCTCGGCGGCAACGGGATTCGAGCGGTCCGCGCGCCACGGTGCCGAATACTTCCCCCTGGGCGGATCAGCACGGAACGTCCGCGCCGCAGAGTTCGGGGGTATCCGTAACCTCCACTACCTCCTCCACAGCCGGCCCGTCGTCGAGTCCGGTTACCGTACCTGCAGTGCCTGCTGGGTCGGGTGCGGGTGTGGTGTCGGGGCCGGGTTCGCCCGCGGTATCGGTGGCGCCCGGATCCGCTGAGGCGCCCCCGGCCGCGGGCGCCGCC